>JAJYHP010000175.1 GCA_021784715.1 bacterium | reverse complement strand
ACGCATCGAGGGAGCGAGCTGGAGGCGACGGGCAGATTCGAACTGCCGAATGGGGCTTTTGCAGAGCCCTGCCTTACCACTTGGCTACGTCGCCGGACTGGAGCGGGTAGTGGGAATCGAACCCACGCATCAACCTTGGGAAGGTCGCAGGCTACCATTACATCATACCCGCACGTACACGGCGCGCGATGTTCTGTGCCGCCTTCCATGCGTCCTATCAACGCGCGTTTCGAACGATTGGTTGCCGGGAGGATCGAGGAGGGATCCCTTCGTTCGAGAAAGGCGCGATGGTGGACTGGATCTATGGGATACCGACCTGGTTCTTTGCAATCGCCGCGATCTCGGTCGCCTGCACGCTTGCAGCATGCGGACTCTCGCTCTTCGAGCGGCGCGTCGCATGGGGAGGGCTGACCCATAACGATGTCGCCGGGCCGATCGTCGCGACGATCGGAACGATCCTCGCCGTCATGCTCTCGTTTATGGTCGTCACCGTCTGGCAAGAATTCGACCAAGCGGCGGCGACGGTCCAAGGCGAAGCCGCCGCACTCGGCGACCTCTATCATCTCTGCGAAGCCCTTCCAAAGAGCTTCGCGACGCCGTTGCGATCGGAGATCGTGCTCTACGTGCGCGCCGTCGTCGAGCGCGAGTGGCCCGCAATGCAGCACGGTGGGTTCAGTCGACTAGCACGAAATCGCGCCCACGCAATTATGGAACGTATCGCCGGCTTCCACCCAACCGACGCGCGCCAGGCCGCCGTTCTCGCATCGATGCTCGAACTAACCAATCGTTTCGTCGACCGACGACGAACGCGCCTATTCGACAATCAAGAGAGCATCCCACCGGTTCTGTGGGGCATGATGCTCTTCATCGCCTTCGTCACCGTCGCCGGCACCTATCTCTTTCGCGTACAAAGCCGGCCCGCCCATTACGTGATGGCGATGTTGCTCGCGGCGACGATCGTTGCAACGATGGTCGTCATCGCCGAACTCGATCTCCCGTTCCGCGGCGACGTTCATATTTCGCCCAACGCGTTCATACGCACGCGATTGCTCTCGCAGTCCCAATTGTAAGCGTTCGTCGCGGCGAACTAAATAACGTTAATAGCCCGTGAGACGACGAGCGCGATCGTCACGAACGAGATCGACGCTTCGACGAGCATCAACATTTTCGCCGCTCTTGTGATCGGCATCGTATCGGTCGGGCTAAACGCCAAAGCGTTCGTGAATGCGACGTAGAGATAGTCGAGAAAGAGCGGCTTCCAATGCGGATCGACGCAGCGTACGCGTTGCGCGTCGACCATCATCTGCGGAAAGAGAAAACTCGCTTTGAGATCGGCTGCGGCGCTGCGCGCTCGGCTCCGCTGCCACGGCCCCCCTCCGTCGACCTCCCAAAACCAGAGCGCGTAGACCAGCACGTTCGTCATCCAAATTTGCGCTCCGGAGAGCAACAGACGCTGGCCGGTGATACCGGGCACGCCCTTGGGATGATGGGAAAACGCATCGAACACAAGTAGAAGCACGGAGAGCACGTTAAAGATATTCAATAGAACGATTGAAACAATCGAGGCGACACGATGAAGCGGCGTCTCATCGTCGCGATCCGGGGCGAAGACCGAGAGCGGAACGAGCACCGCCAACACGACGATCGGTGCGAACCACGCGGGGCCGAAAACGAGCCGTTGCGGCAGCAACACGTATAAAATCAACGCGCCGATCGCCGCTAACGAGGCATGCCAACGCGGCTCGTCGATCGCCTCGACGTTCGCACCCGCCTTCGGTGGGCTCGCGCTCGGTCGTTCCATGCCTGCGGGGATTCCAAGGCGCGAAGGAAAACCCCGCCGCTCTGAAACCCTCTCGTTCGCGCGGAGGGTTCGTAAGAAGCGCGCCGCGAGCGCAGGAACGAACGCTACGAGAGGAACGAAGATGGGATCGACGATCGAATTTACGCGCCCCGATGGAGCGAAGGCTCCCGGCTACCTTGCCGAACCTGCCGATGCGACGAACGCCCCCGGGGTCGTCATGCTCGAAGAATGGTGGGGTGTGAACGACCAAATTATCTCCACCGCCGAGCGATTGGCCTCAGCGGGTTTCCGCGTATTGGTACCCGACCTTTACCGCGGGCGCGTCGCCGCGACCGGCGATGAAGCGAACCATCTCATGCAAGGGCTCGATTTCGGCGATGCCGCGATGCAAGACGCGCGCGGTGCGGCGCAATTCCTCGCGCAAAATGGGGAAAAAGTCGGCGTCATCGGTTTTTGCATGGGCGGTGCGTTGACGCTGCTCTGTGCGATGCACGTGCACGAATTCGCGGCCGCAGTTCCCTTTTACGGTTTTCCTCCCGAAGAAGCGGGCGATCCCGGCAGCATCAAGATCCCGCTCCAGGGGCATTGGGCGCTTCGCGACGAGTATTTCCCGATCGCTCGCGTCGATGCGATCGAAGCGCGCCTCCGGGAAGCGCACGCTCCCTATGAATTCCATCGCTACGACGCCGGACACGCATTTTCGAATCCCGGAGGAATCGGAAACTACAACGAGGCCGCCGCGAAGCTCGCATGGGAACGTAGCCTCGCATTTTTCCGGCGCACTCTAGCCGACTAAGCCCCGGTCGGGCGCGCTCTCTCTAATGCTGGTAGAGCTTTCCGGCGTTTACCGGAATCGAGCGGAGCGCGCCCGCCTGGAGATGCCACTTCTTCAGCAAGCGGTCGTATGTTCCATCGGCGACCATACCTTTCAACGCATTGACGATCTCCGTCCGTAGAAGCACGTTCCCCTTGCGTACCGCGATCCCGTAGGGAATTTGGTTGAACGGTCGCCCGGCGACGACGAGTTTGCCGTTCCCGACGGTACGCGCGAGATAACTCACGATCGGAAAATCGGCGATATGAATCTCGACGCGCCCGGCGAGCAAGGCTCGCGCGCCTTGTTCGTCTCCCGCGACCGATACGATGTGAATGGCGCCGAGCCCTAATGCGCGGCATCGCTTCGATTGCTCGTCGAGCGCCGTAAACTGGAAGGTTCCGACCTCCGCGCTCGCGGTGAGGCCGCAGAAACCGGCGAGCGTGAACACGTTCTGCGGGTTTCCCGCACGTACCATAATCGCGGTCCCCGAAAGGAAGTAATCGACGAAATCGGCGATCTTTTCGCGGAACGGCAGATCGAACATCGAGGAGATCGTAAAGTCGACTTTGTCGGCCGCGACCGAACCGAGGAGATTCCCGAAGGGCATATCGACGAACCGCACCGGGCGACCGAGGCGTTTCCCGATCTCGCGCGCGATGTCGGCATCGAAGCCCCGAACGAGTCCGCCGGGCGTTCGGTAAAACTCCAGCGGCGGATGCGAGATATCGGTACCGACGCGCAGAGGCTGCGCCGCCGAGAGCGGCTGCGATATGCCGCCGACCAATCCGACCAGAAGCGCGATCGCCGTTACGGCACGAATGAGATACACACGCATCGTCTAGTGCTCGTAGAGCGTCCCGGCGTTCATCGGCGTCGAGCGAAGCGCCCCCTGTCCGAGCCCCCACTTTGCGAGCAATCGGTCGTAGGTTCCATCGGCGATCAGCGACTGCAACGCCGACTGCACTGCGGCGGCGAGCGCGACGTTCTTCTTCGCGACGGCAATGCCGTAGGGGACGACGTCGAATTGTCTCCCCGCCACGGCGAAACGCTTTCCTCCGCCGAGGGTACGCGCGAGATAGGCGACCACAGGATAATCGGTGACGTGGACGTCGCTCTTTCCCGCGAGCAGCATGGAGAGTGCGGCATCGTCGGTCGACCGTTGCTGCAAGAGAATCGGGGCGAGCCCGACGGCCTTACAGGCGCGCGATTGCGCTTCGAGGGCGTTCGCTTGCGAGGTTGCAAACTGGACGTCGACGGGGAGCCCGCAGAGGGCGGCGAGCGAAAAAATATGATACCGATTCCCCGTCGGAACGAGCATGCCGCTCCCCGCCAAAAAATAATCGATAAAATTTACCTTCTTTTCGCGCGCCCGCGTATCGGAGATCGCGGAGATGGCGAGATCGATCTTTCCGTCGGCAACGTCGCCGAGCAAGGAATCGAAACTTCGATTTTCGATCCGCACCGGTCGCCCGAGTCGAGCGCCGAGCGCGCGAGCGAGATCCATATCGAAACCGTGCGGCTTGGGGTCTCCTTTGCTCAAAAATTCAAGCGGAGCATAGGAGATATCCGATCCGATGCGCAGCGGCGCTCCCGCGGCGGCCGCCGGGGCCGGGGCGCCGAGGGCAAAAAACAGCGAGGCCCATACGCAGAGCACCGCAAGGCAGCGCGCAAGCTTAATGTCCGTCATGCCGCCTCGCTTTCTTGCGCGGCGGTCAACGCCCTGCGCCCCGAGGGCGGAAGTTCGGTCCCGCGCTCCAACGAAAAAGCGCCGAACGAATCGGCACTTTTGCGCGTCTTTTCCAAATGGTGGGCGGTAGAAGGATTGAACTTCTGACCTCTTCCGTGTCAAGGAAGCGCTCTCCCACTGAGCTAACCGCCCGCAAGACCCAACGCAGAATAGCAGATGCGCCGAGCCCCGTCAAAGCCCCTGCGAGCGGAGCGACCGTTCATTTCATTGAAGAGCGCCCTCGATGAGTGCTTTACGCCAGCGGGTCGCCGAGGCGGCTCGCCGGATGTCGACGCTGCTCGTTGAGGATATTACCCTGGAGGCCGTTTTTGCGAGCCTCGCGGACCTTCTCGCCACGTTCGTTGAGGCGACGGAGGTGGTTGCGATCCTCCGCGAAGGGCACAGCTGGCTGCGTCTCGCCTCGGTCGACGGCGGGTTTCGGCGAAGCGTGCTCGCCCAGCTCCCGGCGGCCGATCCGCTGAGCATCGTCATTCGCGACGGCATCGCACGGGAAGCGCGCGAGCCGGCCGCGATGGCGATGCCGCTGCGCATCGGGGACGAGGCGGTCGGCGGTTTCGCCGTACGCAGCGGCGCCCTGCGCTTTTACGACGAGAGCGACGCGGCGGTCATCGAGAGCCTCGGCCCCTACGTCGCCGTCGCGCTACGCCAACGCATGCTTCGCGAACAGATCGATCGCGAGCGCTTCCGCGCCGACCACGATCCCCTCACCACCCTGCCGAACCGCGCCGCATTCGCCGCCGCGCTGACCAACGGGCTCGCTCGAGTACGGCGGAGCGGCGACCGGCTCGCCGTGCTGTTCATCGATCTCGACGGCTTCAAAGATATCAACGATCGCTACGGCCACGAGGCCGGCGATGCCGTCCTGCGCAGCGCCTCCCGCCGCTTAGTTCGTCGCCTGCGTACCGGCGATAGCGTCGCGCGCCTCGGCGGCGACGAATTCGCTACGATCCTGCGCGGCATCGGGAGCGAAGAGGATGCCCGCTCGCTCGCCGAGGAAGTGCGAGCGACCCTCGAGCGTCCGACGACCTGGCACGGGCAGAAGCTCCGCGTGGGAGCGAGTATCGGCTGGGCGATCGCCCCGCGGGACGGAACCGAGATCGCCGAACTGCTCCGCCGCTCCGACCATCGCATGTATCGCGATAAACGCGCTCGCCGCGAACGACGCGCGGGCACTTCAGTGAAATAGCACCTGCGGGCCACGTTCGAAGGCTTCGATCGCCGCCCGCCAACTATCGGGAACGACGATCGTCCGCTGCGCTTCGAAATCGAATGCGACGACGGTGGTCGTGCCGTATGCCGCTCGGTGCACGAAGGTTTCGCTCCATATTTCGTAGCTGAAATCCCACGATTTCGTCCCCATGCGCGAGACCTTGCATCCCACGGCGATCTGCTCGCGATAGGCGAGTTGCTTTTCGTACGTGAATGAAATATTCGCCTGGATCATGCCGTGGTTGCCGTCGATCGCTTCGCCCATCACGCGAGCGAAGTATTCGGCGCGCATCATCTCCGCCCAGCGAATGTAGGCGACGTTGTTCACGTGATGCAGCATGTCGATATCGGCAAAGGGAACCGAGAAGCGCGAGAGCAAGGGAAATCCTTCGAGCATACGCCGTCCTTCGACACCGAGAGCGCGATCGCCCCGAGTTTATGCCGCGGAAACGCTAGACAAGAGCCATCGCGATAGGATACCATCCGAAATCGTCTAACGGTCCCCGGACGCCGGGTATCGTGGGCGCGTAGC
>JAJYHP010000012.1 GCA_021784715.1 bacterium | reverse complement strand
AAAACGTTCGCCGCCGTTCTTTATGCGATCAGACCTTCGGTACGAAGATCATCCGGCTCTTCGGATAATCGAAAATAATGCGCTTGAATTGACGCAGAAAATCGAGTCCGACCAGAGCGTGGTATCCGATAAACGATGTCGTCTCGCAGGTTTTCGGATCCTGGTAGACGATTTTTCCGAGGGCGATCGAATCGATGCGTCCGCAGTCGCCGATCTGATAACGTCCGTCGACGCCCGCGACCGCGACGTGCGAGCGGAAGTATCCCGCCAGCGTGTTATCGACGAGCATGGTGAGATGCCCCTTAAAGACCAACGATTTCGGAATCAACACGAGGTAGGGATCGCCCGTATCGAGATAGCCGCTGACGTGAATGCGTCCGTCGATCTTCATCGGCACCTTCGGAGTGCCTTCGTTGAGAGCGACGATGGCGTGAATGCCGGAGAGTTTCCCGGTATGGACGGTCGACGGGTCCTGAATTTGCATCGTCTGGTTCGCAAAATTCACCGTCGTTATGGTGTCGGCGAGGAGCGGAAAACCGATGAGGCCGTCGGCCCCGAGACCTTTCTCACCGACCGCACTCGCGTCGACGTTGGAGAGCGTATTTCCACCGATCTGGAGCGTCTGGACCTTCACCAAATCGATGCGCGAGGATCCGGCGACGCCGACCGCTTCACCGTGTCCGATCGACGCGAGTTTCGCCTTCGCCGCGAAGCTCCGGGAGAAAAATATCCCGGCCGCTCCGGAATCGAGAATGAACGTTCCGGGTACGCCGTCGACCGTCGCCTTCACGAGAATGCGATATTGGGTGAGTTGGATCGGAAAGGGTTTGGGATTGGCGTAATCCCAGGTTGCGGTCTGCGCCGGCGGTTCGACCTGCTCGACCGGGAGGGGCGCGTTCGGTTGAAATTCCGAATACACGTAGCGATAATTCGAGCCGCGAACGTGAAACGCCGAAATGACGCGTTTCCCGGGGAGGACGTCGCTGTATCCGTCGATCTGCAAGACCTCGGTGTGGCGCGTATCGGGAGCGATGGTGGCCCGTATCAGGGCTCCGGTTGCCGGATCGAATACGAGATCGAAGGGCGGGAGAAATTTCGGCGTGATTCTGACGACCGGGTAGCGCACCCCCGCAATTTTTTGCGAGGGGCGACGCGAAGCGGGAAGCCCGGAATACGCTTCCTCGAAGATGATGTCGCGATCGATCGAAAGCCGCGCGGAGTTCCCGAGAATCGGCGTCGTAAAACCGTTCGAGTCCGATTTCCAGGCGACGTTGCCGGTAAATCCAGTCGAACTCTCTTGCCCGGTGTGGACGGAGCGCAGATCTTCGCGGTAGGCGAGCCCGAGGCGGCGGATCTGCCCGGCGAAGCGGAGTCGCCCGTTTTTGTTGGTAATTTTTATGGCGTTCACGAGCGTGTGAAATGCGGGTTGGGCGCCGCTCCAACCAACATAGGCGAAGTGCTTCGCCAGAATCGACGAGCTTTCGCTTGCCTGAGTAGCGGTGGGAAGAAGGAACGCGAGTACGGCGAGAACTGCGGTACCGGCGAGGAGGCGAATTTTTAGCATTTCGCCCTGCTTCTTAGTCTTTGGCTCTTGAACCTCGGGCGGGGGGCTGGTAGAGTACGGTGTCGTATCTCCACGTCTATGGTCCGGCCACGGCTCGGTAGCTCAGCGGTAGAGCAGGGGACTCATAAGCCCTTGGTCGGGTGTTCAAATCACCCCCGAGTCAGGAAAACGGGGAGCGGCCGCCCTAGCTGCGGCCGCGCCTTCGTATGAAAGGGAGCTAAGCGATGTCCACGATTCCTTGCGACTTTTGCCCGCATCCGGTCGACCGGTCGCAGATGGAAGAGATCGAACTCTCGCACTACGTCCCCGACAGCTCGGGGGACGATCTTGCCTATGCGCGCACGTACTTCTTCGGTCACCCCGATTGCGTCCGCAAATTCTACCGCGGTCTCGTCGACCATAAACTCGACCTTTTCAAACATATTCCCAGCCCCGGCGTTCCGCCGGAGCCCGGATAGTCGCGACGCAACCTGCGCCCGTAGCTCAGCTGGATAGAGCGCTGCCCTCCGAAGGCAGAGGCCGGGGGTTCGAATCCCTCCGGGCGCGAGAATCTCCGTGACCGATAGCGAGTATATGCGCCGCGCGATGGAGCTCGCCGCGCGCGCCGAAGATGAAGGAGACGTGCCGATCGGCGCGGTTCTTTGCGTCGGCGATATCGTAGTCGAGAACTGGAATCGCAAGGAATCGCAGCACGACGCCACCGCCCACGCCGAGATGCTCGCCATCGCCGAAGCCTCGCGACGTCTCGGGCGTTGGCGCCTGAGCGATGCGACGCTCTACGTCACCAAGGAGCCCTGCGTGATGTGCGCGGGCGCGCTGATCGCCGCGCGCGTCGGCTGCGTCGTCTACGGCGCCGCCGATCCCAAGGGTGGGGCCGACGGCGGAGCCTTCGAGATCCTGCGCTCGCCGAAGACGAATCACCGTCCGGAGGTGCGTGCCGGGATCCTCGAGGCGGAGTGCTCCGAGCAACTCGTCGCATTTTTTCGCGCGCGTCGGGAAGGGAATCGCGAAGCGCCGCGGTAGTACGGGCGTCGCACCCGCGTCGCAACGTGGAGAGGTGGTCGAGCGGTTGAAGGCACCCGCCTCGAAAGCGGGCAGACGTGATGAGCGTCTCGAGAGTTCGAATCTCTCCCTCTCCGCCACGTACGAAACGCTCCTTACCCCTGGTGGGTGAGGAGCGTTTTTATGCCGCTGCGGGCCGGGCCAAAAGGAAGCCTTGCACGTAATCGACGCCCTGTGCCGCCGCCCACGCGAGCTCCTCGGGGCGTTCGATTCCTTCGGCGATGACCGCGAGTTGTAGTTCCTTCGCGAGTTCGATCAAGCGGCGTGCAAGCGTTGCTTTAAACGGGTCGAGATGGATGCCGGCGATCAGCGCGATGTCGAGTTTGACGTAGTCGGGGCGCAGCATCCCGAGCATGTTGAGCGACGAGAAGCCCGAGCCGAGATCGTCGAGCGCGATGGCGACGCCGCGTTCGCGATAGAAATCGAGAACGCGGAGTAAGTGCGGAACGTCATCGACGCGCTCGCTTTCAACGACCTCCATAACGACGCGATCGAAGGGAATGCCGCTGCGTTCCAGGGCGGCGAAGGTGGTCGCGAGACACGTGACCGGATCGTATATCGATGACGGAATGAAATTCATGAAGAGCTTGCCGGCGAACCCAGCCGCCGCAAAGCTTTCGATGGCGCTCTCGCGCGCGACGCGATCAAGGGCGGGCGCGAGGCGAATCTCTTGTGCGACGCTAAATATGCGCCCGATGGGGACGCTCGAATCCGCGAGTCGCAACAACGCCTCGCGTGCAAAGATGCGCGTCGGGTCGGCAGCCTCGAAGATCGGTTGAAAATGCGTGGTGAATGCTCGGCGCTCGATCGCGGCGCCGAGCCAGTCGAATTCGATCCGTCGCTGTAATACCGCAAACGGCGTGCTTTCGAACGCGCGATCGACGGTGAGCTGCTCGTCGTTTGGAACCACGAGCGCGTGCAGGCGCTCCGACTCCACCGAGGTGATCGCCGCAGCGAGCCGCGCGACGTACCCGCGAAGATCTTCGGAACTCCCGGCGACGCGCATCCACGAGCGCTCCATCGTAAGGTTCGGGAGCGCGCGTTCGATTTTCACGCGAAGATGATCGATATCCGTGCGGAGAAAGAGCGTGCCGCGCGTAGGAAGCGTCGGCTCGATCGGTTTACGACAGTCGCAACTCATAGTTCCGATGGGTATTTCGGAGGCCGTCGGCACGCCCCCCGCATGGTTTTCGTATGCTAATCGCCAAGCGCGGCCGCTATGAACGTTCGAACCGCGCTGCTCTTGCCGATGCTCGCCGTGCTGCTGGGGGCAGGGCGCCTCAATCCCCCGCTCGGCTCGGTGCCGTGGCGCTCGGTGGGGCCGGCGATCTCGGGCGGTCGCGCGAGCAGTGTTGCGGGAAGCGATCGCGACCCCATGCTCGTGTTGGTAGGGAGTGCGGGCGGCGGCGTTTGGCGTAGCGACGACGGTGGGCTGCATTTCCGCCCGATCTTCGACCGCGAACCCGTGAGCGCGATCGGCGCCGTGGCGATCGATCCCGTCGATCCGGCGACGATCTGGGTCGGCACCGGCGAGGCGAATCCGCGCAACGACGTGAGCCTCGGTGACGGCCTCTATCGCAGCACCGATGGCGGAGCGCACTGGATTCGTTCGCTCGCACTGCCGCAGAGTTCGATCTCCTCGATTCTCATCGATCCAACGAATCCGGCGCACGTCGTCGTCGGCGTGCTCGGCGACCCGTTTGCGGCGACGACCGATCGCGGAATCTACGTCACCGAGAACGACGGCGCGACGTGGCGGCACACGTTCTTTCTCGATCCGCGAACCGGGATCTCCGATATGGCGATGAATCCGAAGAACCCGCGCGAGATTCTCGCCGGAGCGTGGACGATGCGCCGAACCGGCTGGAGCCTGCAGAGCGGCGGTCCGCTCGACGGACTCTATCGCTCGATCGACGGTGGCGCGACCTGGCAGCGCGTCCAAGCCCCGGGGCTGCCGAAAGGGCCGCTCGGGCGCATCGCCGTTGCCTTCGCGCCGTCGAATCCGTCGCGCATCTACGCGTTGTTGCAATCGAAGCACGGCTTGCTCTGGCGATCGAGCGACGGCGGCAAACGGTGGCGCAACGTCAGCAACGATTCGACGATCGACGAACGCCCGTTTTATTTCACGCATCTCACCGTCGACCCGAAAAACGAAAATCATCTGTGGTCCGCATCGGTGCATCTCACCGAGAGCACCGACGGCGGCGTGCGCTGGCATATCACGGGGCGTGGAACGCACGGCGACCATCACGACATGTGGATCTCGAGCGACGGCGTTCGTATCCTCGAAGCCGACGACGGTGGCCTCGCGATGAGCGACGACGGCGGCAAGCGATGGACGTGGAGAAAGGTGCTGCCGATCTCGCAACTCTATAGGGTCGGCGTCAGCGCGGGATGGAATTATCGCGCCTGCGTGCCGTTACAAGATAACGGCATCTATTGCGCGCACGTCGCGATGCCCGATCCCTCGGGATTCTCGGCGAGCGCGTGGCGCAGCGTCGGCGGCGGCGACGGAACGGCGGCATATCCAGATCCGACCGATTCGAAGCTGATTTGGACGACCTCCGCCGGCGGGAACTACGACACCACGTTAAACTCGGTCGATCTCGCGACCGGTGAAACGCGCGATCTCTCACCATACCTTCGCGATCAAAACGTCGTTCCGCCTTCGGAGCTGCGCTATCGCTTTAATTGGGAGACGCCGTTAGCCTTCGACCCCTTCGATCCGCACCGCCTGTACACCGCGGGTGACGTGCTCTTTGCAACGACGGATCGCGGGCAGCACTGGAGCGTGCTGAGCCCCGATCTCACGCTGCACGATCTCGCACACGAAAAAATGACCGGCGGGATCACCCTCGACGGTACCGGCGCGGAGACCTCCGACACGATTCTGACGATCGTGCCCTCGACGCTTCGGCGTGGCGAAATATGGGTGGGGACCGACGACGGGCTCATTCAACTCACGCGCGACGGTGGAAAACATTGGCGGAACGTGACCCCACCCGATGCGATCCGCTTCGGACGTTTCGCGTCCATCGCGCTCTCGCCCCGTCGTGCGGGAGCGGCGTACGCCATCGAGGACGCACATATGGTCGGCGACGCGCATCCCTACGTCTTCAGAACCGACGATTACGGCGCGCATTGGCGGCGCATCGATCGCGGCCTTCCGTTGGAATCCGCCCGCTGCATTACGGTCGATCCGCGAACGCCGGGCCTGCTCTATCTCGGGATGGAGCGCGGAATCGAAGCCTCCTGGGATCGCGGCGCACGGTGGACGCGCATCAACGACGCGATGCCGCCGGTATCGGTGCGCGCGATCGTGGTGCAACCGCAACGCAACGATCTCCTCGTCGCCACGCACGGCCGCGGGCTCTATATCCTCGACGATGCCTCGTCACTCCAGGGCCTCGCGCGCGCGCAGCGCGCCGGGGCGGCATTCTTTGCGCCTCGCACGGCGTATCTCCTGAATGAAAATTCGTGGTGGAACACGCGTGCAGACGGTGAATCCGCGCCCTACGGCGCAATATTCTCCTACTACCAAACAGATCCGAGCC
>JAJYHP010000115.1 GCA_021784715.1 bacterium | reverse complement strand
ATCGCGGAAGCGATTGAATTCTTGCGGGGTCATCGTTTCGAGAATATCGACTTGCTCTTCCAGCACGCGCTGAATCGCATGGACGCGGCGAAATATTTTTCCCATGCGGATGAGATCGTCGGCGTCGCATGCGACGACGAAAGCATCGAGTTCGTGCAAGAGTTGCTTGAACCACAACTCGTAGACTTGGTGGATGACGATAAAGAGCAACTCGTCGTGGTGAGCCGGTTCCGAGAGCGGCTGCTGAAGCGCGAGCAACTCCTCGACCTTGAGGTACGAGCCATAGGTTAAGCGTTCGCTCATCGGTGCGCGGCGATCCCGAGCCGCTCGTATTCGGCATCGATCGTTCCGGCGAGGACGTGGAACGCCATCCGATAGTCGGCGGCGAGCGAACGAAGCGGGGCGCGGAACGTCTCGGGCTTATTACGCTCGATGAAGGCGTGCGAGAGCCAGGCGGGGCCGTATCCGGCGACGACGCCGGCGAGGGCTAGCCACGGGTCGCGCCGGATCGCTGCGGTTGCGAGCAAGGTCGTCGCCGCGATCGTGCCGACGGTATGAATTGCGCGGGTGCGCGGGTCGCTATGGGCCGCCAGGTAGCGCGGCCAGAATGCCTCGTCGTTCATGGCCTGCGTTTTACGGGGGTTGAGCGCCTTTCCCTCGAAAAGTGCGTTTCATGCGTCGTCTTTTCGCCGTCCTTGCGTGTTCGTTTCTCGCCGCCTGCGGAACCGGGGGGCACGCCTCCGGACCGGTTGCAACGGCCTCGGCGTCACCCGGAAGTGCGGCTTCGGGCGCTCCGACGAAGCCGCTCCAGAATCCATTGCCGATCGCGATTCCGCCGGAAGCGAGGCTCCTCGATGTCTCGCGCTGGTCTCAGGATTTCAAGAGCGTTCCTCCGAGCCTCACGGGAATCATCGACGCACCCGGGCGGTACGCGGGGCGTCAGGTGATCGCCTCGAGCAGCGAGAGTTTCGCGAGTACCGATGCGTGGTTGCGAGGGCTCGCGCAGCACCTGCCGACCGGATACCACGAACTCTCGAAGCGCCGCTTCTCCATGCATCTACGCGACCTCGGCCTCGATGCCGCCGCTTTTTCGGGCGGCGCATCGAACGGTATTTTGGTCGTCGCGATCGACGTGCGACATTTTCGCAACAAGCTCGGGCTCGTTCTCGGCCTGTTGAAAGATTACGCGGCGATTCCATCGTTCATGCGCGCGCCCCTCGATAAAAAAATCGAAGCGCAGACCGGCCTCTCGCCCGCCGAACTTCTCGATCCGAGAACGCCGATCGGCAGTGCGGTGGCCGCGCTCCACATGGTCGCGCGCGACTCGACCGGACGCACCGCAATCGTGATGCTCGACGCCGGTAAGGCGACGAAATAATGCGGATTCGCAAAATTCGCACGGCAGCACTCGCGGCGGTCGCCGCCGCCGCCTGCTTTGGAACGGCGCGAGCGCACGAACAAAACTACATCGGGCTGCAACTCTTCGCCGTCGCCGGCGTGCATAAGGACGTTGCGGGTACGCAGTACGGCGCCGGGCTCGGCCCGCTGTTTCAAGCGCGCGTCGGCGGGCGGCGGCTCGCGTTTCGCTTCGAGGGAATACCGGTGGTCGCGATTCCACAACGTTCGTCGGCCTTCTACGGGCAGGCGACGCCGAGCATCGGCATCTTCAACGCTACCCTCGGCTACCGCATCATTCCGCGGCTAAGCTTCGGCATCGGCGAAACGGTGATCGATCAGCGCACGCCGTTGCCGAATTTGCAACAAGTCGTCTCCTCGCGGCTTGCGGGATTTCGATACGCGTTGCGCTATACCGAACCGTTGCGCGCCGATCGCACGCTCGAAGCGAATCTTGGAGTCGTTCCCACCCTGTGGGGCAGCGACGTCTACGTCTATGGCGACGGGATAACCCCCCCGACGGTGAAGGCCGAACGGGCAGCCGAGATCGATGCTTCGCTCGCCATCGGCTTTCACCGCTCCTACGGCGAGATGCTCGTGGGGCTTCGAGCGCTCAACTTTTCTGCAAAATATACCGCAACCGGGCTCGCAGGCGATCGGAACGCGGGCGTCGGGCTCTTCGTCGAGTTCAGAAAGGCCATTCCATGAGTACGATCGTCGATACGACCGACGGTGTGATGACGATCCGCTTCGATCGTCAAGAGAAGAAGAACGCGATGACCGCAGCGATGTACGCTTCGGCCGCCGAGGCGTTGGAGCGTGCTGCCGAAGATACTGAGGTGCGCGCGCTCCTCTTTCTCGGGCGTCAAGATTTTAGCGCCGGCAACGACATTGCGGATTTTCTCGCCGCGGGGGCGATGCAAGCGAAGATCGAGGATCTGCCGGTCGTGCGTTTCTTGCAATGCTTGGTCGCCAGCGAGAAACCGGTGCTCGCGGGGGTCAACGGCGTTGCCATCGGCATCGGCACCACGTTGCTCCTCCATTGCGACGGCGTCGTTGCCGGCGCCTCGGCGCGCTTCGCGCTGCCGTTCGTTCCACTCGGCCTCGTGCCCGAGGCGGGATCGAGCCTGCTCTTGCCGCGCGCCGTCGGGCGCAATCGCGCCTCGTGGCTGCTGCTCTCCGGGGAGCGCTTTTCGGCCGAGGAGGCGCGGGCGATGGGGCTGGTCGCCGAGATCGTTCCCGACGACGATGTCGAGGCGCGCGCTCGCGCGATGGCCGCGCATCTCGCAGCGATGCCGCCCAATGCGATGCGCGCGACGAAACGACTGATTCGCAGTGCCGATGCAACCGCGCTCGCCGCCGCAATGAGCGCGGAGTTCGCCGCCTTCGCCGAAGCGATGCGCTCCGAGGAAGCGCGCGCCGCATTCATGCGCTTTCTCACGCGTGGGTGATTTTCGGCTTAAGCATCATTAATCAAAAAAACCGGAAAAACCATAACGCAAGAAAAATTCGATAAAGAGCGGTTAACCAACCGATGCTACCATGCGTCGTACATTCGCTCTAATTTGAAAAAGGATTGCCGACGGTGAATACGAGGGTTCTTTTCCGCTGCTTACTAGCGATCGTTCTTAGCGGCGCATTTGCGTTAGTGAACATCGTCCCCGCCCTTGCAGACTCGTCCAACCGCGATGAGGGCTCGCTTATCGGAAGCGTACGGAATGCCGCCGGGGCTCCGGTTGCAGGCGCCGTCGTCGGCGTGAGCGGCCCGGTTCGTCGCTCGACGACGACCGATGCATCGGGGCGATTCGCGCTCCGAAATTTACCGGCTGCCTATTATGCCGTCACCGTAGTGAAAGCAGGTTTTCTTCCTGCCCGCAGTACCAACGTGGCAATATTCGCCGGGCAGGACCTTTCCCTGCAGGTGCGGCTCGTGGCGCTATCGGCGAGTTCTTTGCAAGTAATCGCGCACGTGGTGGCCGGCGGTAACAGTTCGATTAATACCGGAACCGCACAAACGACGTTCGTGTCTCGCAGTTCGCTGATCGACCTCGCAAATCCGCAAATAAACGATGTCGTCGCCCGCATTCCAGGGGCGGGAATAGAACGCGGATCGAGTTCTCCGAACACTTCGATCTCTCTGGGCGGCGCCCAGCCGTACGAAACGCAGGTACTGCTCGACGGACACCCGCTCTCGGGCGGAAGATACGGCGTCTGGTTCTCACAGTTCTTCAGCTCGTTTATGTTGCAGGGTATTCAGGCCGATACCGGCCCCGGGAACACGACCCCTTTTGCCGCATCGGCGATCGGTGGAACGGCGAACCTGCTCACGCCGACATTTACGTCGAAACCGACCTTTGAATTCATCGATGGCGTCGATAATTACGCATCGCAATATTCCAATGCGTTAATGACCGGATCGCTCGGTCGCCTTTCCTACGTGCTTGACGCCGGCTATCAAGGAATGAACGGCCAATTCTTTCAGCATTACGGGTGCGTCGTCAAGCCGCAAAGCTATCCCGCGCTCAACACATCGGCCGCCGCCGGCATCATTCAGTTTTGCGGCGATCTCAGTGGTCCGCTCGCGACAAAGGGAGAGATCGTCAAGTTCAAATACGATTTCTCAAAATCGACATCGCTCGAAACGGGATTTGTCGGCTCGCAGGCGGGGTACGATCCGCAGGGGACGGCGTACGGGCAATATGGCGGCATGGTGACGGTTCTTCCGTGCATGACGGTGGGAAAGACGCAGCAGTGCAGCAACCCGAGTTATTCGCAAATGTTTGGAACGCAGATTCCCGGCTACGTGTTTTATCCGGGTTCGGTCGTGAATAATAACCAACCGATCTTTGACGCGCAGCTGCGTACGACGATTGGGAACAACACGCTCCTCGTCCGACCTTACCTCGGGTCGATTTCTCGCTCGATCGATGGTTCGGGAGAATCGAATTATCCGGATCACTATACCCCGGCGGGAACCGCCGTCATGCAGTCGCCCTTCAGCCTCCTGGAAAGCGATAAGCTACGCGGAACGACGTTGTCTCTCGTTCATCCGTTCGGTAATAATGTCGTGACCGCAAATTATGACGATCGCTCAGATGAAACGTTCGCATATTACGGTAGCCCGTCGTCCGTAAATACGCCCGATACGATCTCGCGCTTCAATACGTTCTCGCTCTCTGGAGATTTCTCGGCAACGCGGACTCTGACGATTCGCGCGGCCCTGTACGATACGAATTGGCAGCTGCAAGGGCAGCAATCCGGTCCGATCGTCGGTGGGAAACCGACGCTCGTTCCGTCGTTTCGTTCCGTGTCGCGCTTCGATCCGCACCTTGCCTTCGTCTTGCAACCTCGCGGCGGCCTCTCGTATCGGCTCGCGGTGGGGAGCTCTGCGACCTATCCTTATGCATCGCAGGTCAGTGGAAATCCATACATCACTCAAGGATCGGCGACCGCCCCATATGGAACCCTGAACGACAAAAATCCATCGCTCGCTCCCGAGGCGGCAACGAGTATCGATCTGGGCATGGACGAACGT
Source organism: bacterium (assembly GCA_021784715.1). The sequence goes on along the minus strand of JAJYHP010000115.1, from coordinate 22,492 downwards.
TTTCGTCATGACGCCGTGTTGAGTTTCGACGTACTTGGCACGAACGTACGAAACGTGTTTGAAACGATCGTTACTCCGACGGTCGGACCGATCGATCCCGTGAAAGGGACGCCGGAGTACTCGGCAATCTTGCAGCCGGAGAACGTTGCCTCACTGGCGGCGCGTATGATTACGGCAACCTACCGCCGTATCCCCAAGCTCGGGTTTGGGTATTCCTTGAGCGGGACCCTCTCCAGTTCGATCGTCAAAGGCGTTCCGGCGTCGTTCTATACCTCGCCGACGGCGTTCGTGCAGCCGGCGAACGGCCAGCAGCAGTGCAGCAATGGGGGCTCTGAGGTCTGTCTTCCGTACCTCAAAGGGTTCCTTCACATTCAATATATCGCGCCCGACCGAACGTATTATGCCGTGGATGGTGATTTCGAAGGGAAAAATAACACCTACAATCAGCCGCCGTTCACGATTTTCAGTGCGGTCGTGCGTCACCCGGTTACCAAGACGCTCGACGTACAACTCTCGGTGCAGAATCTCTTCAATACGAACGCATTCTTCGGGTTGCCCGAGTATAATCTCGGCGTTCCGCAGGTTGGGGAATCCTCAACCGGTCTGGGTTCTATTCCTACGCCGCTGATTCCGGCCACAGGGCGCACCTTCCGATTACAGCTTCGCTGGCATATCGGCAGATAATGCGATAGGCGGCTCGGCGCGTGTCGCAGCAGGAAGGCACGATGAAACATCGTGCCTTCCTGGTCGTCAAACTGAAACAAACGGAGGCGTTACCGCGTAGATGCCGGCGATGAAACGATCTCTACCATCGCTGCTCGCGGCGCTGACCGCGCTCTTTCTTCCATTGGCGGCCTCGGCCGCCCCCACTCCCGTGCCCGTTGCGGCGATCGACCGTGCGACGCGTCGGATCCTCCACGCCCTAAAGACGCCCGGGGCAACCATCGCCGTTGCAGAGAACGGCCGCATCGTTTACGCGCGCGGCTATGGCTTGCGAAACCTTGCAGCCAAAGAGGGCGCCGACGTCAACACGCATTACGAAATCGGATCGATGACCAAGCAGTTTACGGCTGCGGCGATCCTTCAATTGCGTGATGCCGGTAAGCTCTCGCTCGATGAGAGCGTTGCGAAAATTCTTCCCCGTGCCCCGCATGCGAATCAAATAACGATTCGTCAATTGCTGACGCACACCAGCGGGCTTGCGAATTACACGAACGTCTCCGGATTCGTTCGTATGGCGGCACGACCGGGAAGCTACGCGAAAATTATCGCGTCGATCGCCAAGAAGCCGTTAGAATTCAAGCCCGGCTCGCATTGGCGCTACTCGAATACGAATTACATCCTTCTCGGGCGCATCGTCGAAGTGCTCTCACACGAACCGTACCGGCGATATATCGATCGGCACGAATTCGCTCGGGCCGGGATGACGCACACGCATTGGATCTCCGACGAAGCGGGTCTCTCCGATATGGCGCTCGGATATCGACCGTTAAAGAACGGCGGTGTCGCCCCATCCTTTCCCCTGCACGACCGATGGGCGTGGTCGGCGGGGGCGATCGTCAGCACGGTCGGCGATCTCGTACGCTGGAACGAAGCTCTGCGAAGCGGGAAGATCGTTACGCGACGCGATTACCGAGAGATGACGACGCCGGTGCGCGTAGCGGTCGGTTCCTCCGGGGGATATGGCTTCGGCCTCATCCGCGACCGCCACGATGGGCAGCTGCGTATATCACACGATGGCGGGACCTTCGGCTTTTCGAGCGATGCCGCGTTCTTTCCATCGCAGCACCTCACCATCGTAGCGTTGACCAATAGTGCGAGCGGTCCGGCGACCACCATCGTCAACAATATTTTCGATGCGATCCATCCACGGATCGCGGCTGCGGCGGATGCGACGGCTCCGGGTGAGAACCTCGGCGTGACGGCGCGGGTCAAAGCGTTCGTCATCCCGTTGCTGCGCGGCGATCTCAACCGTTCGCAGATTACGCCGGCAGCTTCGAAGGCGCTCAGCGATGCCGCCGTCAAGGCGGCCTCGCAGCAGCTTTCCGTGCTCGGCCCGCCGACGGCATTCGTCTTTCGTGGGAGCTCCGTTCTTCCCGATGCGACGAAGTATGTCTATTTGGTTCGATTTAAGGCGACGGTGCTAAAGTTAACGGTTGCAATCGATGCGAAGAGCAAGAAATTCGCGGCATTCTTTTTCCAATCGCCGTAGCCCGCTCGGAGCCCCGTCGATAGCGGATGCGACGAGGCTCGAATGGAAGAGGGTGGGATGCGCAATCTCGCCCTCTCCATCGTCGCGATCGGCGTCCTGTTGGGCCTCGCCCCGGGGAGCGCGGCGCACGCTGCCGTAGCGCCGAGGAAACTCGTCCTCACGCTCGTTCGCGAGCCGACGGTGCGCGTCCTGATGTTTCATCAGGTCTCCAATCACCCCATCGAACCCAAAATCGGCATCGGCACCCCGTGGATGGCGCCGCAGCGCTTCAACGATCTCTTGCATGCGCTCGCGCAACGCGGGTATCACTTCATTACGATGCAAAGTGCGGTCGCCTTTCTCTCCGGCAGGCTCCCGGTGGCGCGTCTTCCGCGCCGTTCGGTGACGTTGACCTTCGACGACGGCTATCGCTCGGCGTGGACTGAGGCGACGCCGATATTGCGGCGATACCATGCGAGCGCCACGATGTTTTTCGAGGGACACGCGACCGGCAGCATTCCCGGCCGACTCGACGACGCAGATCTCCACGCGATGGCGCGCTCCGGCATCTGGTCGCTGCAGTCGCACGGATTCGCCGGGCATTCCGATCTCCTCGTCGGTCCGCACGGCAAGCTCTCGCCGTATTGGTACGCGAACCTCCAGTGGCTCTCGCGCGAGCACCGCTTCGAAACGATCGCCGAATTCGAACGGCGCGTTCAGGACGATCTCCTGCATTTTCGGCACGCTTTCGAGCCGATCACCGGCGCTAGAATCGATCTCTTCGCCTACCCGAGCGGTGAGTACGGGCAGAACGCTGCGCTCCCGCGTGGTGCGAATCCGCAGACGAACACGCAAGCCGGTCACTCGAATGCGCCGAACCTCACGCCTTCGATCTTTCGCGCTCTCAAGAACGCCGGCTTCGTCGCGGCGTTCTCCGTCTACGATCCGGGACACGTTCAGTTTGCTTCGCGGAGCGACGATCTCTACGCGCTGCCGCGAATCGGCTTCTCCGCGAAGGCATCGGTCGCGCAGGATCTGCGCTCGATGGATTCTCTGGAAAGCAAGGGCATCGAATTTCCCGAGATCGAGGACGGGCAATTCACGGCGGTCGCGCCGATCGCACTCGGCGGGAACCATCTTTATGCCGCCTCCACCGTGCAGCCGCTGATCTATCTCTTGGATCGAAACGGTCGGCGCGTCGGCGCCTTCCGCGAGCCCGCGCTCGAGCGCGGGCGCACCGGCGAGCCCGCCGCGATCGGCGCGCTCGCGTTCGAACGCAATCACCTCTGGGTCGCGCAACAGGCCGTCGTCGGGGGGCGCGCGGCCCCCGTCCTCAGCGAATTTTCAGTGCTTCGCGGAGCCCCACCGCGCATCGAGTCGCGCCGCACGCTCCCCGCAGACATGAGTTGGCTCGTCGGCATTGCGTGGCTCGACGGCAACCTGTATGGCATCGATGACGGGGGCGAGATCTTCGATGTGCTGCGGGGCCGGCGGGTCGGAGAACTCGTCCAGAGCGCGTCCTACCAAAGCGGAAGATTCGCGGGCCTAGTTGCAGGAGATGGCGCGCTCATCGCCTACGACCGAAGGATGCACCGCATTCTGCTCGTCACTCCTCGAGGAACGATCCGCGCGACCGGAGCGCTCCGCGGCGACGTGCGATCGCTCGCCATGGAGGGCGACGAGCTCTTCGTAAGCCGCTGGGATACGGCACGGCATATGTTTCGCATCTATACGATGGGAACGGCAAAAATATAATGAAGCGATTGTTTGCGTGCACCATCCTCTTCCTCGCGATGCAGAGCGTGCGCGCGCTCGCTGCCGAGCCCGCGCCCGTTGCAACGCCGGTGCCCGCTCATGCGGCCCACGCTGCAGCCGCACCGGACCGGGCGGGCTTCCTCTATTCGTATATCGAACATACGTCGCTCTATCGCGATACCGTATTTTCCATCGATGCCTATAAACCGTTCGGCTCTCGCACGAGCGCGGTGCGCCCGTTCGTCGATCTCTTTGCGAACGACGATACGCGTACGGGCGGCGGAGTGATTCCGCAAACGCTCAACGATAACTATGCCGGGCTCGCACTAGGAGTGCAGTACACCAATCCGCAGGGGCTCCGTGCTTTCGCTCAAGGCGGAGTGACGACCAAAATCGGCTCCATCGCCGCAACGCCCTCCGGCGGCGATCTGCGCGGCGGACTCGAATATTATCGCGAGTGGGGCGGGGCGCTGAAAAGGCAGGCGGCCTACGGGAACTTTTTCGGCGACGGTATCTATTACAGTCGGTATCACGATCTTCAATTTTACGAACAATTGGAGATCGGCAGCACGCCTCCGAACGAGCGACATCCGGTCAGCGTCTTTGCCCGCGCCGTCCTCGCGCTCGATACCCACCCCTATTTTTACGGCAACTATGCAGAGCTCACGCTCGGCGTACGCTTGACGCCGTTCGGCTTGCGAGGGCCGGCGATTGAACTCGGCGGCGTTACCGGAACCTACCTTCGGGGAAATCTTCTGCCGATCGGCGTCGCCAAAACGTACGTCGATTTTCGGCCCACCATCAGCTATGGAGTAAATATTTGATCGATCTTGCGGAGCGAGCGCGCGAAGCGCTAGCGAAGTTCGGTCTGCGACAGCTCGATATATGGCAGAGCGGCGAGCCGGGCGCGATGCCCGTGCTTGCCGCGCGCGCCGCGAACGATTCCGACGCTGCATTGGGATCGTCGCCCGCGCAGATTCGCGACCGAATAGCCGCAGCGGTTCCGGTGTTGGAAGGCGAGCGTTTGGGTACGCCGCTCGTCGGAGCCGATGGCCCATTCGGCTATGTTGAATATTTCAACGCTGGGAAAATCTCACTCGGTATTGCCGCTCAATTGGAGGCGTGGAGCGACGATATCGCGCTTGCGTTGGCAGCAGAACGCGTCGCTCACGACATGGAGTCGCCGGAGCGCGGATCGATCCTCATCGCCGACGACGACGCCAATATCCGTCGCTTGCTGCTCGCGCTGCTTGGTCGCCGTGGATTTCGCGCGACCGCGGTCGGGAACGGCGCCGATGCCTGCGAGCGCGCTGCCGCCGAACACCCCGATCTCATCTTGCTCGATTATCGCATGCCGATTCTCGACGGCCGAGAGACCGCCGAGCGGCTGCGCTCCGATCCTCGCACGCGCGATATTCCGATTATCATGGTCACCGCACAGAGCGGAACGGAAGAGAAGGTGGCGGCGTTGGAGGCCGGCGCGCAAGATTACATGACGAAACCCTTCGATCCGGATGAACTCGTCGCGCGCATCGCAAGCCATCTGCGTTGGCGGAGCTTTTTCGCCGAGGCCGCCGCATCGCCCGAACAGGTCGTGGCCGATCCCACGCCGGAACCCGTCGCGCCCTCGGCGGAAGCGACTTCCGCGACGCGAAGCCCGGCCGATACCGGCGAGGACGCGCTTTGGATCGCCGCGGCCCATGCCGAGCAACTCGGACGCTATGCCGATGCGCTCAGCCTCTATCTCGAAGAAGCGGAGCGAGCGGAGCACCGCGCGCAGTACGCACGCGCCGCAATCGCCTTTCGCAGCGCCTCGGCGATGGCTGGGAGGCAGCAGCACGCCGATCTCTCGAATAAATTACTTCGGCTCGCCGGAAAAATGTATTTGACGCTCGCGGAAGATTCGAAGCAGGGACGCGATATCGCCGATGCTTACGTCAATGCGGCGAAATGTTTTCTGCTCGCCGGAAATTTACAGCTCGCTAAAAAATCGGTCTCGATCGCCGAGTCGATGACGTCGGTGATCGCCGACGATCGTCCCTCGTCGCTCTCGTAGCTCGTGCGCTCGCTGCTGGTAACCGAAGGGACCTATCCCTACGTCCGCGGCGGCGTCTCGACGTGGTGCCATCTGTTGATCTCGGGGCTCTCGGAGGTCGATTTTACGGTCTTCGCGCTCGTCGGCAATCCGTCGAGCGCGACCGAGTACGAAATCCCGGCGAACGTCGTTCGCACGATCGCGCTTCCGCTCTGGGGGCACGAGCGCATGGAAGAATACAGCGGTGCCGACCTGCGGTCGCAGCTGCGACGCGATCCGCGAGCGTTGCGCGAGGAGTTCGTCCCGCTCTTCGCCGCGTTTCTCGATGAGATCGTTCGCGGCATGGAGAGCGCTCATCCGCAGCGATTGGTCGATGCGATCGGCGGCATCTACACCTACTTTCGCAAGCACGATTACGATTGGACGATGCGGCGCGAAGAGGTTTGGAACGTTACCCTCGCGCAGTTTCGCTCGAGCGCGTGGCACGATCGATTTATGTCGGCGCTGGAGGCGGTCGAACTGACACGATCGTTCTATCGGTATCTGGCGCCGCTCGCCATCGAAATACCGGCGAGCGATATCGTTCATACCAGCGCCGCCGGGCTCTGCGGCTTAGTTGCAGTCGCGGCCAAGAGCGCACTCGGCCTTCCGGTGGTGCTCACCGAACACGGCGTGTACCTTCGCGAACGCGTCCTCGAACTCGCTCGAGCGGGGTTCCCGTTCTCCGACCGCTCGATTAAGAAAAATCTCTTCTCGGCGATCGCGCGCGCCACGTACGCGGTCTCCGACACGATCGCTCCGGTCTGCAGCTACAATGCGACCTGGGAACGGTTCTACGGTGTTCCTGAAGATCGCATTCTCGTGATTTACAACGGCGTCGACGAGACGCGCTTCGACGACCGCAATCATCGCCCGGAACGGCCGACCGTGACGGCGATGGTACGGATCGATCCGCTCAAAGATATCGAGACGCTCGTCGCGAGCGCGCCCTTGGTGCGCGAACGCTTTCCCGACGTCGTGTTCGATATTTGGGGTCCGGTTCACGATGAAGCGTATAACCTACGCGTTCTCGAGCTCGTGCGCGTGTTGGGCCTGGAAACGTGCATCCGTTTTCGAGGCTCCACCTCGGATCCGGCGTCGGCGTATGCCGAGGCGAGCGTCGTCGCGCTCTCCTCGATCTCCGAAGGGTTTCCGTATTCGGTAATCGAGGCGATGATGTGCGCGAAGCCCGTTGTCGCCACCGATGTCGGTGGCGCGCGCGAAGCGATCGGCGATTGCGGCACCGTCGTTCCGCCGAAGCGACCGCAGCGCTTCGCCGAAGCGCTCTGCGATCTGCTCGCGCGTCCGAAGGAAGCTGTGGCGCTCGGGAAAAGAGCGCGAACGCGCGCGCTGGAGCTCTTTACGCTCGACGGATGTTTGGCGAACTATCGCGCCCTCTATAACGAAGTGGCGTCCACTGCGACCGACGGTGCGGCCGTATGATCGGTAGCAGCGATCCGTTCGAGCCGTTCGAACGGCGCGAGCAGGCCGTAGAATCGGCGGCGCGGACCATCGTCGCGCTCTCGCGCCGCGACCAATTCGGCATCGGTTGGCGTCCCAAGGGGATCGATGAAGTGGCGATCCTGCTTGAGTCGCTCGGCTATAGTCCGGAGGTCGTCGCCGAACTCTGGTATCCCGATCTCTTCGCGCTCGCGCGCGACGTGAGTGCGGCGGTGAATCGATATGTGACCGACGAGGAGCGTCGCGAGCCGCCGACGCTCGACTGGTTTACGCAGGCGTGTCGCGATTACGCCGTCGGATCGCTCTATTCGGCCCCCTGGATCATTGCGGTGATCGGTTTGGCGATTTTCGGTGCTTCGTTATGGTCGAGTCTCTCGACGCCCCTGCACCTCGCAACGGCGATCGCCCTCGGCGTCTACGCGGCGCAGATCGTGACCGGGTTCTTCTCGCAGGCGATCGCGCGCCGGTTGACGTTTTATTTTCTGCAATCGAACGATGCGCTCATGGCCTGGACCTTGCGACGATTCGTCGTTGCCGGCGTTGTGGCGACGGCGCTCGTCTCGCTAATGGTGTTTTTCGGGCTCGTCGGTTTCGTCGGAAGCTCCGACGCCTGGCTCGCGGCATCGTTTTGCGCCGGAACGGCGATCTTTCAGCTCTCGCTCGCACCGCTCTATACGCTCCGGCGCTTCGGCTGGATCGTCGCGTTGGCGGCGCTTGCTACCGCCGTGACGGGTGCGACGTTCCTCGTGCTCTTTCACCGACACGTGAACGTCCCGTGGGAGCCGGCGACGCTTGCGGCGGAGGTAGGGCTTCTCGGGGCGGCGGTCCTGGCGATCACCATGCATTGGCTCGCGCGTCGCGCGGCGGCGACGAGCGCGCCGGTTCCTCCCGCACTCGCTTCCATCGTTCGCTCGACCTTGCCGTATGCGGTCTTCGGAGCGCTCTATTTTGCCTCGATCCTCATCGACCGGATCGCTGCGGGAATCGCGGCGGCCCATGGCCGTGGCTTTGCGTACGCTTCGGCATACGAACTCGGCACCGATATCGCATTGCTTTCGATTCTTCCGGTCGTCGGAGTCATGAACGTGATGCTCGAAGCGCTACCGCGCCGTATTCTCCGCGGCGCCGAGGGGGCGATTCGCGATTTGGCGGCCTTCGATCGATCGATGCTCCGTTTTTACGCTCTGGGAATTCTTGTGGTTGCCGCGGCGACGGGATTTGCCGCCGTCCTCGGCGAGCTCGTCGGCGCGCGCATGATTCTCTCGGCGCGCCTCGGCGCGAGCGGAGACGCGGCGCTCTCGCTCGCCGTGCTGCGTTGGGCGATTCCGGCGTACGGCCTTGTCATGCTCGGTCTCCTCAATACGCAGTTGCTCTTTTTCCTGAGCCGTCCGCGCGCGCCGGTGATCGGCACGGCGCTCGGCACCTGCGCGGCGATCGCGACCTGCGGGTGGGCGCTCGTCGCTCATCTTCCGCAGGAGTCGATGGTCGCGGGGCTCGTCGTTTCGGCGTCGGTCTTTACGGCGGTGACGACGGTCGCTGCGATCGGAAGCATGCGGCGCTTCTCGTTCGCCTACTATGCGGCGTATTAACGGCCGGTAGGCTTCGAGGCCTCCTCGGCGCGGTGCCGTTCTTCGATTTCCGCGGCGATCTCGTCGAGGAAGCGCTCTCCCGTCGCCTCGGCGATGCGTTTCCCGAGAACGCTATCGAAGGCTTTCCCGATTGCGCCGAGCGGAGGTTCGTAGCTGCCGCGGAGTTCGAGGCGCGCACTCTCGTAGGTGTCGCTCGCGCGGATGCTTAGCGAACCGTGAAAACGCGGATAGATTCCGCCGAACTCCGGCTCCCACGAAATATCCCACGGTTCGTCGAAATGCATCGGATCGTGCGCGACGGCGAATTGCATCGCGACCTCTTTCCCGAGATCTCGATCGTGCACGGCGATCGAGAGCCGCTGCGCGATGCTCGTCCCGGCGTCGGCGAGCGGCTGAAGCCGGTCGCGAAGAAGTTCTTTCGCCCGCGTGTACGGGCAGGCGACCTGGCGCCGTATCTCGATCTCGGTCATTCTCGGGTTCGCCCTCCTAAGCGTGCGGATCTCGCTCTATCGTTATTGCATCGATGTCCAGTGTTCGTGAAGTTGTTTCATTACTTCCTCGCGCGCGTGCCGATAATGCTCGTGGTCGGCGCCGCGGCCGGCCTCGGCGCGCGTCCGCGCGAGCAGCTCTTCGAGGCGCGCATCTGCGGCGGCGTGCGTGCGTCGATATCGTTCGACGACGCTGTCGCTACGGGTAAATTCGGCGAGCATATTCGGCCAGCGGGCGAGTTCGGCGAGTTGAAGATCCCATAAGAGAAACCCCGCCATCGCTCCAAGGGAGGTCCGCGGCGTCTGTGGATCGATGCGGTGTTGAAAATCCGCGTGCCATCGCAGCAAGTCCGTCGACGGCATCGGCCGGGCGATGCCGTAGCCCTGCCCTCGATCCGCTCCGAGGATCGTCGCCGCCTCGAGGGTTCCATAATTTTCGAGCCCCTCGACGGTCACCGGGATGTCGAGCGCGTGCGCGAGCCGCGTAAGATGAAGGATGAACTCGAGCGCACGTTGTGGATGATGTCGCGCTCCTCGTACCAGCGCCTGGTCGATTTTTACGCCGTCGAATGGGTAACGGTCGAGGCGAACGAGCGAGCTATGCGCCGAGCCGAGGTCGTCCTGTTCGATCTCGATCCCGTCGGCGCGCAATTGCGAGATCGCGCGTTCGTGTCGCGTGAGGTCGGCGGCGTCTTCGGGGGTTTCGAGCATTTCGAGGGTGAGCCGATTCGGCGCGAGCCCGTTTCCCGTAAGAATAGCGAACAAGACTTCGCGATAGCGGAGATCGGCGAGTGCTGGAGCCGGAATATTGACCGCGATATTCGTTCGTAGGCCGGCGTGCTCTAGCATGACGCAATCGCGGCACGCGATGCGGAGCACCGCTTCGAAAAGTTGAAGAAGATCGGATTCACCGAAGGCCGGCAGAAAGCGCTGCGCGGGAATCATTTCGCCGCGTTCGTCGATCAGACGCGCCAGTGCTTCGACTTTCACCAACCGCCCGTCGCGCAAATCGACGATCGGCTGATAGAGAACGGCGACGCTTTGTATATCGAGCAGGCGACGATAGCCGTTGCTCTCGCTCATAGGCACGATGGGAGCGCGGATGCGTCGCGCCACTTCGCGGCCGAGTACGAGCTGAAGATGAATGAGAAATTTCTCGATGCGGTTGCTGGCAAAAAATCCGGGATAGTTACTATAGAGCATGATCAGCGCGATCGTTCGTCCCGATTCGTCGAGGAGCGGAACCGCCGCGCCCGCGCGAAATCCCAATTCACCGGAGATCGAACGCCACGGCGTACGGTCCTCACCGGTCATCCAATCGTGCGCGACAACGATCTCGGCGCTGCGCCAGGCTCGCCCTCCGGGGCCGCGCCCCGCCGCCCGGCCCGCATCGATGTGAATCTTGGGGATGTGCCCCTCCTCCATCGCTTGGTGATAGCGCCGACCGAGCCCGAACGTCGCTTCGACCTGAAGCTCGCCGGAGGGATCCGAGCGGAGAAACATTCCGGCGAGCAGGCCTTCGATCGTGCCCATCGCCTCGAAGGCTCCACGAATGAGATCGGAGAGATTCGCCGCGCTATCGATGCCGCGATCGATCTGGGTGATCGTCGCCGTCAGGCTCCGGCCGACGCTTCCATAGCTATCGGCCTGTTCGCGAATATCGAGCAAGACGCGTTGATGAAGCGTTCGTTCGGCGCGGGCGGAGCGTTCGATCGGCAGTGCGCCGAGTCGTTCGGCGATCTGTTCTTCGACGATTGCGTAGGTGTGGGCGAGCCATTGCGGCCCGAGACCGACGAACGCATGCACGGCTCCAACGAGGCGCGCTTGCGCGCTATGCGTCGCTCCCTCGAGATTCGGGTCGACGAGCATCTCGAAATACTCCACGAGCTGATTCTTCAGGTGTGCGAACTCGTCGGCATTCAGACGACTGAGGATGTCGGCGACCGGCCCGCAGGAGTCGAGTTGCGCGAACGTTGTATCGACGATCTCCGCGAGAACGCGCCGGTCGAACAGGTCGATGCCGGAAAGGGATTCAACGGCCTCCGTGCCGTACGCCGCAGTTGGTCGTCCTACTGGAAAAATCGCTCGCCCCTCCTGAGTGCGTGCCCTCCCCCTGCTGCATGCTAGCACAGTAGGGGCAGGTTTCCCTCCGGGGCGTCGGCGTTTCGGCGGGGCTTCCACCGTGGGCGCGGAAGAAGCGCACGGCCGAGACGGAGAGATGGCAGAGCGGTTGAATGCGGCGGTCTTGAAAACCGCTGAACCCTCACGGGTTCCGTGGGTTCGAATCCCACTCTCTCCTCCAGGGATCGCAGGGATCGTGCCCGAGTCGGGCGCGAGGGTGAAGGCGAGCCTCGGCGAAGCACGGAGGTTGTTAGGCGCTCCTACAACCGAGGTATGCCGGGCTGTCAGATTTTAGTATCGCAAGCAACCTTGCGGCAAACAACGCAAATTTCGAGCTCACCGCTCAGCAGGGCAAGCTCGAAACGGCGGCGCGTGACCTCTCGTCAGGTCTGCGGATCAATAGTGCCGCCGACGACCCCTCCGGGCTCGCAATCGCTACCGACTTGCAGACGCGGGTCGACGCTTTCAATCAGGCGGCGACGAACATTCACACCGCGCAGCAGGCGGCGATGGTCGCCGACGGCGCGCTCTCGACGACGACGCAGATCCTCTTGCGCATTCGCTCGCTCGCGGTCGAGGCGGCGAGTGCGATCGAGAGCCCGACCGACCGCGCGAACCTGCAGGCCGAGATCGATCAGCTTTTGCTCGAAATCAACCGTATTTCGCAGAACACCAATTTTAACGGCGTCGCGCTGCTCGATGGCAGTCACTCGGGTTTCGTGCCGGCACAGAGCGCCTCGCTCACCGTGATGGCAAACTCGGTCCTCGCGACCGCCGGGCCGATCGGTACGCCGACGAGTGCGAGCGCATTTCTCCTCGCCTGCGCGGTGGTGAATACGCTTCCACCCTACCCAACGTTCACGGTAACGCTCGAACAGAATGCGCTTGCCTCGACGGCGCCGCAGACCGTGAAGGTGACGAGTTCGTCCTCCATCGTTCCGGGTATGGTCTTCACCTCCGGGAACGCGGTCGTTCGCGTGCTCGGCACCGATCCGGCCGCCGGAACGATGACGGCAACGTTTTCGCAAGCGCTCGCCTCGAATTCCATCGTCAACGCATTCATCAACGATACCACGGCTACGGCCGTCTCGGCCGGCGTCGCGGTGATGACGCTTTCGGGAACGGCTCAGCCGCTCTATGCGGGCGAAGTGTTACAGATCGACCCGACGAATTTTACCAATAACGATGTCGTCGTCGTGCAGAAGGTGCTCGGTCCAAATAGCTTCGTCGCCGATTTTTCGAAAGCGCATCCCGCCGGCGTGCAAGTCTATAACATTAATTACGAGGGCGTCGGCGCGCTCGGCCCGGGCTACGCGGTCTTTAATTTCGGCGCGGTTCCGGTCGACGCTCCGATCGATGGGACGCCCGCCTATATCGAAGAGACGGCGGGCTCATTCGGATCGGCGACGGGATTGACCGAAGTCGTCAACGAGGGCACGGTGGTTGCCTCGACACCGACGACCGAGACGATCTATTTTTCTCGCGCGACGCCGAATCTCTTCGGCGGCAACTTTACGCTGATGAGTTCGCTCGGCGATGGAAACGTGCCGGTCGTCAGCCCGCTCGACGGCACGATCAAATTGCAGGTCGTCAATACTGGCGTCTCGATCGCCGTACAGGAAACGTTCTACGATACCGCGACCCAAACGTCGACGGTCTCGCCGTTTTTAATCGCGCCAAACGAAACGACGATGTTGTTCGACGGCGTGATAACGACGACGGGGAACTTTACCTCGGCCGATGTCGGCGTGACCTCGTATATCAAGGTTCATCAGGCGACTGCAGCGATTTCAGCCGCGAGTAACCCCGCCCTCAAGGTGCTCTCGGGTTCGGAGGAAGGGGAGACCGTGGCGATGGGCATTCCCGCGGTGAACACCCAGACGCTACGGCTTTCGACGCTGAGCGTGATCGGCGCGCCCGGCGCCGACCCCACCCTTGCCGCGCAAGATACGATCGGACAGGTCGATTTTGCGTTGCAGCAGCTGCTGAACGATCGTGCGTACATCGGCGCTGCAGTCGTGCGTTTGGGCGAGGACGGCAGCAACGACGACCGAGCGGCGATGGAGTTTCAGGCTTCGGAATCGAGCATCCGCGATGCGAACGTCGGCGCGGAGACGACGGCGTTCACGCAGGCCCAGGTGGAGACGCAGATCGGCACCTCGGTGCTCGCGAAGGCCGACGCGCTCACCGAGGTCATGCTCGAGCTCTTCCGTTAAGGCGAGCTCCAGTGCGCCGAGTGGTCGGCGTTGTAGATCGAGACGCCGCTCGTCCCGTTGCTGTAGATACCGAAATACCCGCGTTCGACGGCCGATCCGTCGTAGAGCTTCATATAGGCGCCGTCGTTGACCGTCAACGCATATCCGTCGCCGCCGAGATGGTTGCGAAGGTCGATCATCGGATGCCCCTGCGACGATAATCCGAAATACATGCGTTGGGTCTCGGAGCCCGTCATGAGTTTCAGGAACGGCAGGGGGTCGCCGCTGACCAAGACGCGGGAAACTCCCGCCGTATCGGCGAGCAACACCCCGGAGTCGCCAGCGCTGTTGATCCCGAGGCTCCCCCGGAGTTCCTCGGCGCTCCCGGTATAGACCGTGAATCGCGGTTGCGCACCGCCGAGCATCTCGGCTGCGAGATGTCCCGATCCATTCGAGAGATTCAAAATCGCATCGTGCGCGGTCGAAATTCCTAAGTAGATGCGCCACGAATGCGCCGTATCGTAGAAGCGGAGAAAAGGCTCGTCTTCGCCTGAGAGCGTGGCGAGCGATTTCGACGAACTCGAAAGGAATCGCGTCGTCGCAAACTGCGTTTTCGGGTCGAGAAAGGTGCTGAAACGCGTCGTGCCGCGCGTGTCGTTAAGGTGGAGCGCGGGCTCACCATCGGCATTCATTCCGAGTAGAACGCGCTCGTGCCCGTTCGTGCCGTAGAGGTGAACGCCGTCGATATCGAGCCGGGCGCGCACGTGCCCCGCCGCATCGCGGACGGTGAGCGCGGAATGGGAGAGCGGCGCCGGCGGGTGAATTGCCGTCGCGCCGATCGCGAGCGTTGCGACGAGGGCGGCGACGGCGCCGAGAGCGATGCCTCGCGTGCGAGCGACCTCGCGCTCGAGGCGCGCGAGCCGTGTGGTGAGGTCGAGAGAGGGATCGTACATAGAGCCTCCTTCAACGGGGGATTCCCCGCAGGAGGAAGGATTCGCTCGCTTGCTAAGAGGCTCCCTTATCGGCCGCGGTCGCGGCGCGCTCCGGCCTTCTTGCCGCGAATCGTCGTCCGCTTGAGCGCCTTGATGACCTGCTCGGCGATCGCCTCGGGAATCTCGACGAGCGAGAAACGGTCGGCGATATCGATCGCGCCGAGTTCGCGCGAGTCGATCTGCGCTTCGTTGGCGATCGCACCGACGAGATCGGCGGGACGAACGTTGTCGTTGCGCCCGACCCCGATAAAGATGCGCGTCATCGCTGCATTATCCGCACGCGGGCGGCTGGGCTTCCGCTCTCTTTTAGGTCCGTGTCCGGCGCCGAGATCGACCGAGGGGATATCCTGTTCGTTCTCGCCGTCGACGTCGCGGCTACGGTCGAGCATTTTGAGCGCCGCGGCGGCGAGATCGAGCGCTTCGTGTTCGTGTGCGAGCGATTCGACGATCACGCGGTAGCGTTCGAGTTCTCCGCTCTCGACCGCCGCGTTCAGATCCGCACTGAGCGTCTCTAAGCGCCGCGCGCGCAGATCGTGGACGGTGGGAACCGTTTCGATTTTAATCTTGCGCTTCGTATGTTGTTCGATATTGCGTAGTAAACGTTGCTCGCGTGCCTCGGCAAACGTAATCGCCACCCCTTCGCGTCCGGCGCGGCCGGTGCGCCCGATGCGGTGGACGTAGGCGTCGGGCGAGGACGGAACGTCGTAGTTGACGACGTGCGAGACATGCTCGATATCGAGCCCGCGTGCCGCAACATCGGTCGCGATCAAGAGCTCCGAGCGGCCGTCGCGGAAGCGACGCAAGACGCGGTCGCGCTGCTCTTGCGAGAGCCCGCCGTGAATCGCTTCGGCTTGGTAACCGCGCCCGCCTAGGGTTTCCGTTAGCTCGTCGACCTCGGTCCGCGTGCGGCAGAAAACGATCGCCGAGGTCGGCGATTCGGCGTCGAGAACGCGCGCGAGAGCGGCGATTTTATGCGGTCTCGGCACGACGTAGACCACCTCGCGAACGCGTGGAATCGCACCCGGCGCACCGACTTCATTCGCGATGGTAACGTGGACGGGATCCTTGAGATGACGCTTGGCGATCGTTCGAATGCGCGGCGCCAGGGTCGCCGAAAATAATGCGCTCTGCCGCGTCTCCGGAACGTTCTCGAGAATCGCGTCGAGTTCGTCGGCAAAGCCCATGTCGAGCATCTCGTCGGCTTCGTCGAGGACGAGAAATTCGATATGTCGCAGATCGAGCGAGCCGCGGCGAAGGTGATCGAGCGCGCGCCCCGGCGTCGCGACGACGACGTCGACGCCGCGCTTGAGCGTACGCAACTGCAATCCGATCGACTGGCCGCCGAAAATCGGCAGCACGCCGATGCCGAGTTGCTTGCCGTAGCGATGCACCGCTTCGGCGACTTGCATCGCGAGTTCGCGCGTCGGGACGAGCACCAGCGCGCGGACGTTCCGGGCGGCATCGCCGCTCCGGCCGAGGCGGTGTAGGAGCGGGAGCGCGAATGCGGCGGTTTTGCCGGTTCCGGTAGCCGCTTGCCCGAGGACGTCGCGCCCGGCGATGAGCGGGGGGATCGCCTCGCGTTGGATGGCGGTTGGCTCTTCATAGCCGAGTGCGGCGACGGTATCGGTAAGCTCCGGAAGAAGTCCGAGGTCACGAAAATCGATAGATTGCATGGAATTGCCCCGCGTTCCCAGGCGCGTCGGAGAAGGCCTGCTCGATGCGAAACTCAGGCGCGATTCGGTGCGATTTCGGCTGCGATTTTTGGCGGAATGCGACGCTCGGGTTCGAGGCGCCGTCGACCGGCTCCGGTGATGTGGAGTGCGATGCTTGCTTCGCGCGGAATCGCGCCGCTTTCGATGCGCTCGATGAGTCCGGCGAGTGCGACCGCTGCCGCAGGCTCGAGATCGATCCCTTCGAGTTCTTCGAAGAGTGCCGAGGCCGCACGCGCGGTCGCATTGTCGACGGCGGTGACGTCGCCATCGCTCTCGGTAAGCGCATCGAGCAGCCCCCCCTGCGGTTCGTAGGGTGGCGCGAGCGATCCCAGCACGGCGGCGGAGATCTCGGCGCCGGCGCGTTGTGCGGATACGGGGCGATGGGCCGCTTCGACGGATTCGCTCCGTGCGCTCCACGCATGGAAGATCGGGGCGAACGGCGCGTTCTGAACCAGTACGAGGTGCGGGTAGCGTTCTCCAAACGTGCCGGAAGCAATCGCACGGCGCGCCGCTTCGTGCGCGGCGATCGCGCCGCTGCCGCTGCCGACGGCTTGAACGAAATACTCCGGTAGTGCGCCGACCGCTTCCATAAATGCCAACATCGTCGTGCCGATGCCATCGCGCCGTGCGACGTTCCGCGCGCCGCCCTCGAACACGTATCCGTCGCGAAGCCCCAGCTCCCGTGCGGCAACGATCGCATCATCGTAAATCGCATCGCCGGTGACGACGATGAAACGAACGTTTTCGTGCAACGGCCGGGCGAACGCGATGCGTGGGAGTGCCGATTCGGGAACGACGATCGTCGTGGGGAGTGCGTAGGCGCTCGCCGCACTCGCTAGGGCGACCGCCGTGTTGCCGGCCGATGCAGCGACGAGGGTGCGCCCGTCGCGGGGGAATCGCGCGAGCATGCCGACCGCCTCGAGATCCTTGAACGTGCCGCTGGGAAGGCGAGCGCCGCGTTCGGGCCAGAAGCCGTTGAAGGCAAGCCGGAGGTTCGGAGTGCGTAAGCGCGCGTTCAGCGCCGCGCTTTGAAGGATAACCGTCCCTACATTCGTTTCGATCGGTTCGCGGATTGGCAACCATTCGCGATAGCGCAGCATGCCGGCGGTCGAGTGGTCGATGCGAAAATCTCGCTGGTCGTATTCGGTACGCAGGAGACTAGGGCGATGCCCGGCGGGGCAGCCCGTGATGCTCCCGTCGTCGATCGTTCGAAGCCCGCATGTAGGGCAGAACAAGCGATACTGCGATCCTCCAAACACCACTTCAGACTGTGCCTGACGTTTGAGAACGTTTCGAGAAGATTTTCGCCGCTCGTGTCATTCCGGATGGATGAAAGGTTTTCTTTTCGGAATCCTCTTTACGGTTGTGCTCTCCGCGCTGGCGGCATACATCGCCGTCGCGAACGCTCTGATTCCGGTGAATGCCGATACCCCGCTGCTCCCAGGCGAGGCGTGGGCGGCGCGAACCGCATTGCATGCCACCTTGCGCCGGGAAGCACCGACGGGAGCGAGCCCGGTACCCTCGACCGATGCGAACCTCATCGCAGGTATCAAGTTGTACGGCGCCGACTGTGCCGTTTGCCACGGAGCCGCCGATCGGGAATGGTATTCGCTTCACCGGGATGCCTCATTCGGCTCTTCCTGCGTTCCATGGATCGCCTCCCGGCTGCGCCGGAGAAGGCATGGCGAGCGTTACGAAATACCGCCACCATCTCCCCGGTGCAACCGAAGCCTCGCCGTTATTTTCGGCGATAGCGAGCCGGGCTTGGTTCAGACGGCGTAACGCAGCCCTTCACCCTCATCCTCGCGGATTTGTGACGCGAGCCCCTCCCAGAAGATCGCGACTGCATCGAGCATCGCGAGCCCCCCGGCGATGAAGCGTTCGGGAATAAAGCAACTCCGCGAGTAGGCGATGCTGAGTTCGTCCTCGGTATGCTGCGCGTGCAACTCCTCGAGTTGGTCGTGCCACGTCCAGAACCCCAACGGAAGATTGGGGCGTCGCTGCGCGCGAATCTTTCGTAAGCCGGCGATGAGTGCTTTCCAGAAGCCGGCGTTCGCCCAGTGTTCGATCGCATAGGAAGCTCCGAGTGCGGTCGAGATATCCTCCGATCCGTACCACTCCGTCAGAGCATCGCAGAAGCGTAGCGTGCTCGGCGTCCCCAAGCGACGCTTGCCGAGTTCGTGCCACTGCAGCCCGAGGTGCTCCGCGAAATCGACGAGCCACTCGTAATGCGCGCCATGGAAGCGAAAAGTGCCTCCATCGACGGATCCGTCGTGGCCGAAACTAACGCCGAGCTCGTTCATCAAGATCTGTTTGCCCGAGCGATAGGCGCCGATATCGGGAGCGTTGATGCATTTACGGAGTTGCGCCTCGACGAAGAGGTGGCTGAAGACGGAGAACTGCACCGTGAAGGCGCGCAATTGTGCATCGCTCGCCTCGCCGAGCGCGAACCATTGCGTGTACGGGTTCTCGAGCAGAATTCCGTGAGCGTGAATCGAGCGTTCGACTTCGTTACGGAAGCATTCGATCGGGGGGAGCGTTCTCATCATCGTGTCCTCGTTCGGTGGTGATGGGTGAAAAAAGAAAGCCGCCTCACCGGTAGATCGGTGAGGCGGCTGTACTCGTCTGTTTGGGTTGTTAGGGTTCGACGGGTATAGGCGGCTCGACCGATTCCGATGCGGAACGGTATTGATAGCTGCCGATAAGATACGCCGGTGCGAACATGGCGGCAACGTTATCAGGTTTGTTGAGAAAAAACAAGAGGGTGCGCCCGCCGCGGGAGCGCACTTTCTCCGCATGCCCGTTTCGTTGACCTCGTTTTCCGACGGCTGGCTGGCGTTGCACCTGGGCCTCGTGCTCGGTCTCGCGCTCTTTTTCGGGCTCGCGTACGAAGAATTTTACGGCGATACCATCCCGCAACGCCCGGGCGGGATTCGTACCTATCCACTGCTCGCGCTCGCCGGCGCGTTGCTCTATCTCCTCGATCCGCAGCACCTTTCCACCACGATCGCCGGGCTCGTCGTCGTCGGAGCCTGGGCGTTCGCCGGTATTCGCGAGCGGCTGGAAACTGCCGAAGGCAGCCCCGGCTCCGACGGTCTCTACGTCGTTCCGGCGGCGGCGCTTATCGCTTATTTGTTGGGCCCGGCGGCATTCGCGCTGCCGCCGTGGCTTCCGATCTCCGTGGTGGTCATCGCGGCGCTCCTCCTCTCGGCACGGACGACGCTACGCGAGCTCGCAGCGCGGTTTGGCCACACCGAGATGGTGACGGCCGCGAAATTTCTCGTCCTCTCCGGAGTCGTGTTGCCGTTGTTGCACGGGCTTCCCGCGATTCCGGGAACGGGGATTCTCCCGTTTAACATTTGGCTCGCCGTCGTCGCCGTATCGACGCTTTCGTACGCGAGCTATCTCGTTCAGCGATACGTGACGTTTCGAGAGGGAACGTTGATTCCGGCGCTGCTCGGCGGAATGTATTCGTCGACCGCGGCGACGGTGGCGCTCGCGCGCGTTGCTGCAGAGACGGGGTTTACCGGCGAGCTTTCGGGCGGCATCGTCGCCGCGAGTGCGATTATGTACCTGCGCATTCTCGTCGTCGTTGCCGTATTCAACGTCGCGCTCGCGGAGCGACTCGCTCCGTCCTTTATCGCCCTCGCGCTCGTCGGTGGGATAGCTGCCGCGGCGATCGTTCGCTTCGGAGACGGGATCAAGAAGGGAAAGCAGCGCGCCGTCGCTGCCTATCCCGGAAATCCGCTGCAACTCACCACCGCGTTGGTCTTCGCCGCCCTGTTCGTCGTCATCTCCGTCCTTACGACATGGGTGCAGGGTGCTGCGGGGCAGGTCGGTCTCTTTGTGCTCGCGGCCGTCGTTGGCGTTACCGATGTCGATCCATTCGTTCTGAGCGTCGCGCAGCATCATGCGGCCGCTTTTGCTCTCGCACCAGCCGCCGCGGCGATTCTGATCGCTGCTTCATCAAATAACGTGCTCAAAGCGGTCTACGCATATGTGTTTTCGCGCCGATCCGCCAGTTGGCTCGCCGCAGTGACGTTGCTGCTGCTCGCCGGTGCCGGAGTTGTCGTAGCGTTGGTCGCCATCCGTTGAGTTTCTTGCTGCGATGGCTCGGGCTCGACGCGCCGCTACGGGATGCTCGCCTCCGCCCGTACCGCCGTCTCGAATGCCCCGGCGCAGCGGCGACGCACATCGACCGTGCGCGCCGAGCGATGACCGAAATTTTGGGCGCGAGCATCACCCGCGACGAGCCCGACATGCTCGAAGGTTCGATCGGCCTCGTCGACGGAGAGCGTATCGTCGTGCGTTTCGAAGCGATCGACGGATCGCATACCCGCATTAGCATCGAGAGCGTTCGTCCGCTCGGAGCGTCGCCGCGAACGAACTCTCCGTACGTCGAGCGGCTCGCCGCGGAATTAGCGAAAACGTAGCGGCCTGGTAGCGTATCTCCTGTTATGCCGAGTACGCACATTTTTGTCATGCCGAGGAAGCAAAATTTTGTCATGCCGAGTGCGCAAATTTTTGTCATGCCGAGGAAGCAAAATTTTGTCATGCCGAGTAGGCGCCCGCAGGCGCCGTATCGAGGCAGGGCGCGGGGAAGCGCTATTCGGCGGCGGCTATGCGGTCGGCGCCGACGTACGGGCGCAACGCCTCGGGAACGACGACGCTCCCGTCCTCTTGTTGGTAATTCTCCAACACGGCGAGCAGCGTGCGACCGACGGCGAGCCCCGATCCGTTGAGCGTATGGACGAGTTCGAGCTTCGCTTTCGGTTCGCGACGCCAACGAATTTGCGCTCGTCGCGCTTGGAAGTCGGTGCAGTTCGAACACGAACTGATTTCTCGATACTCGTTGCTGCTGGGAAGCCAAACTTCCAGATCGTAGGTTTTCGCCGAATTGAACGAAAGGTCGCCGGCGCAGAGCGAGAGCACGCGATAGGGCAGGCCGAGTTCCTCGAGGAGGGCCGCAGCATCGGCCGTCATCGCTTCGAGAGCGGCGAAAGAATCCTCCGGGCGTTCGATGCGAACGAGTTCGACTTTCTCGAATTGGTGTTGGCGGATCAGGCCGCGCGTATCTTTCCCCGCCGCGCCCGCTTCCTTGCGAAAGCACGGCGAGTAGGCCGCGTAGCGTATCGGCAGTGCCGTCGCATCGAAAATTTCGTCGCCATGCAGCGCGGTCAACGGGACCTCTGCGGTCGGAATCAGATAGAGTCCCGCTTCGAGGTCGGCGAACATCGCATCGGAAAATTTCGTGAGTTGACCGGTACGCCACATCGTCTGTTGGGTAACGAGATAGGGCGGCGCGATCTCCACGTATCCCCGTGCCGCTGCGCGGTCGAGGAAAAATTGAGCGAGCGCTCGTGATAAGCGCGCCCCGAGGCCACGTAAGACCGCAAAACGGCTCCCCGAGAGTTTCGCCGCGCGTTCGAAATCGAGAATGCCGAGCTTTTCACCGATCTCCCAATGCGGGCGCGCCACGAAGGGAAAGGTGCGCGGGGTTCCCCAGGTGCGCACCACGACGTTCGCCGATGCGTCGGCGCCGTCGGGCGTACTCTCGTCGACGACGTTTGGAGACTGCACCAACAGTTCGCGAAGCGGCGAATCGGGCGTATCGGGAGCGAGCGATTTTGCGAGGGCATCGAGCGAGGCAATCTCGCCATCGAGTGCGGCGATCTGCGGGCGGAGACTTGCCGCCGCCGCCGCTCGGTCGCTCGCCTTTGCAATCTCGGCGCTGAGCCGATTTTTTTCGGCCTTTTTTGTTTCGAGATCCGTAAGGGCGAGGCGGTGCCGTTCGTCGAGACGCAGAATCTCGTCGACGAACGACGGATCGCTACCGCGCCGAATTGCGGAACGACGGATGCGATCGGGATCGCGACGACAGAGAGTAATATCGAGCATGGAACTCCGCGCGGTT
>JAJYHP010000076.1 GCA_021784715.1 bacterium | reverse complement strand
ACCGATTATTTCCGCACAAACGAGCGAAGGCCCGCGTAAAACGCGAGCCTTCGGGTGCTTCGGGGTACTCCCGTTGCTTAGTTGACGCTGGCGGTCGCCGCTTTGGCGACGCGCACGGTTGCCTCGGTGGCTTCCTTCTGCGCGGCGGTGAAGATCTCGGCGAGCTGCAGGGCGTAGGCCTTGCGAAGCTCGAGGAACTTCCCGGCGAACTCGAATCCGAGCTCGATGCTCTTGGTGACCGAGGGGAGGCTCTCGACGCTGGGGATCTGCA
The DNA here is from genome assembly GCA_021784715.1 of bacterium. The sequence continues at coordinate 5,937 of JAJYHP010000076.1, read as the reverse complement.
TCGTGGTCGGGATCTGGCCGATCATCTCGCGGACTTGGCGGAGGCTCTCCACGTTGGCGTCTTGCGCCTTCTTGACGAGGTCGAGGGCTTCGCCTTGCATCTTGTTGAGGGTCTGGGTGAAATCGTTGCTCATATCTGCTCCTTGGGGGTCTGCTGCTGCTACGTGCGCTAAGTATACCAAGCGTATGCAGTACACGTCAAGCCCCTCGGGCCCCCTGCGGTTCTCGGCGGGCTAGCGTGGCAGAAGAATGTCGAGGGTCCCGTCGTGGAGAGCTTTGACCCCGAGGATCGCCAGGCGCTCCCCGAGCTGGTCGGGCTCGACGCGGTTCGAGGCGGAGGCGCCGACCCAGGTATTCCGGCCGCGTTCCTTAGCGAGATAGAGCGCGCGGTCGGCAAGGGCGACGACCTGCATCCAGCTGAGCGCATAGGGTGCATACGGCACGAAGGGAAAGGCGGCGAAACCGATCGAGCAACTGGTCTCGACGCATTGGCCGCGCTCGAGCGCGAAGGGGCGGCCGGCGACCGCGCGGCGCACGCGCTCGGCGATCTCCGCTGCGTCGTAACGGCGGCTGCTCCGCGTGACCGCAAGAAATTCTTCACCACCCCAGCGAACCAGAAAGTCGGATTCGCGAAAGACCTCCTGCAATCGATCGCGCATTTGCATCAACACTAAATCGCCGGCGTTGTGACCGTGTGTATCGTTGATAATTTTGAAGTGATCGAGATCGATCAGAAAAAACAGCAGATCGGCATCGGGTGCATCTCCCGCTCGGCGCAGCGCTGCGGCGACCTCGAATTCGAGGTGCTGCGCAAGGAATCGCCGGTTGCGCAAGCCGGTGAGCGGATCGGTAACGCTCATCTCTTCGAGTTTTGCGTTCGCCTCGGAGAGTTCGCGCGTGCGGTCGCGGACGATCGAGCGCAATTCCCGTTCGTTTCGTTGAACGCGTAGGCGCAGTATCCCGGCGGCCATCGCTACGAAAAAACCGCTTCCGGTGAGTGCGAGTGCGTTGAGATTTGCCGGTGAAAAAAATACGCCGCGTATCGCCGAGTAGATGGTCTCGACGCCGATCGTCGTCGCGAAGACGATGGCGAAATCGCGCGTGCGGTAGAAAGCCTGCTGGACGCCGATCGCCAGGACGAGGCTCCCGGCGATGTACGACGGATTGTTCCCGCTATTGACGACGAGGATCGGCGATGCAACGATCGTCGGTAGAACGTTGAGGAGTTGGAGGTTGGGAGAGTAACGGCGCAGACGCGGGAAGAGCAGCAAAGTGATCGCCACCGTCGCGGCGATAGCGGCCGCGGCCACCCGTAGCGCGAGCGAGTCCGGAGGGACGCCCGGGGTTGCCCTCAACACGAAATGGAATGCCGGAAAGAACGCTACGATGAGTGCGCTATAGACAAAGATCGTTGCCGTCGAGCTGCGCTCCAACCAGCGACGATACGACCCCCTTCGATCGTCGGACACGGGGAGTAGATGCGTCCTGCGGGCCGGAGTTACCTGGCGCCTTCCGGGTCGACCCATGCGGCTCGATAGCGGTGACTACGTTAAGCATAGCAAGCGGGCCGAGGAGAAGGGAAAGAACCCGAACAGCACCTCGCCGTCTGCTTGTTGTTCCGCGCTGCGTACTTCGCCATCCTTCGGCCGGTAAACGAGGTGGGTGCCGAAGATTGTGCAAAACCATCGAGCGTTTCGAGACGGGAAGAACCAATGCTGGGGGAGGGACTGAATATCTCCATGTTCGTTCGCTTTATGTCAGGCCTGGCCGTGCTATCCATCCTCGGCACGACATGGGCCGCAGCAGCCAACCCCGTTTTTGGAAACTCTCCGTCAAGCGGGCAAAGCCCGATAGCGGTCAACGACTGTCAATTTTACTATCGCGGGAATTTACTCGTTGGAGTGGTCGACGGGGTGCGTATTGAATACACGAACGAAAGTCGCCATACGGCAAATCTCATTGCCTTTTTGGTAAAGTCCGGACAGCATAGCGTCGTAATTCGCGATGTCGGCAAATTTTCACCAGGTGTTGAAATAGTTCACAAGTTCCGAAAACAAACCGGAGCAGCGATTTACTCACCGCTTTTTTCGCATCCGAAAGTCACCTGTCGGGCACAAGAAGTACATTTTGTTGATGGGACAACGTGGCGTTATGGCCAGACGCCGATAGCATCGACCGTGACGATTGGGAGGTTGGGGTTAATCCTCAAAAACGCGGATGACGGCGTTACGATCGCAACCATCGCCCCGGGCGGCCCAAGTGAACTTGCGGGTCTAAAGCAAAACGACATTATCACGTCGTTCGGCGGGAATGCAGTGCATACGGTTCAGGATATTGAGAACGTGCTGTCGATAACGCAGGCTGGAGCGAAAATACCCGTTTCCGTCATGCGAAACGGAGCGATTGTAACCGCAACCGTGGTGCTATGAGGAGATCGTGGTCGCCGTCGAGCTACGCCGATTGCAAACGCGTCGCGCCTGCGTCTAACCCCGGTTCGTAAACCCGCGGTAGATACGAATCAACGTCTCTTTCTGATCGGTCGTCAGCGCCGGGTCGAGCCGGATCGCCTGTTCGAGGCTCTGGCTCGTCGTCGGTTTACTGTCGTCATCGAGTAAACCGGCCTGCGCGTACATCGTCTCGGCCGAGAGTTGGAGTGCGTTCGCGATACTCTTTAAGACCTCGGCCGAGGGTTTATAGAGTCCGCGTTCGATCTGGCTGAGATAAGGGTTCGATACTTTCGCGACGTCGGCGAGTTGGCGCAGCGACAGGTTCGCGAGCTCGCGCTGGCTGCGGATGAATTCGCCGAGCCCTTTCCAGGCGTTGCCGTCTTTCGGATTCATCGCCGTCCTTTCGCTTTCTTCGCTACGCTCTTCGGCGCGGGTTTTCGCACGCCGTGCGCGCTTCCGGCACCGTTGCTCGCGGGTTTTGATTCCGGCTTCGGCTTCGGCGCAGGCGCCGCTTGCGATGTACGCACGGGAAGATCGATCGGTGCACCGACTTGGTTCTGCACGTACGGGCCGGGCGCGGGTTCGCCGCCGGGAAGATCGTAGGGGCGCACCATCGCGCCGCCGCGCGGCTCGATCCAGCGCGCCCAATCCTCCCACCAACTCCCCTCTTCTTTGGTCGTCGTTGCGAGCCAGCCGTCGGCCGTCTCGTTTTCGGCAACCTGCGGTTTCGTCCAATGCCAGCTCTTTTTGCCGCCGGGCGGATTGACGATGCCCGCGATATGTCCGGCGTTGGTGAGCGTATACTTCTTATCGGTGCTGCCGACGAGTGCTAGCGCTTTGAAACTCGAGCGCCACGGTGCGATGTGATCGTTCTCCGCGCCTAAAACGTAGAGCGGCGTACGGATCGTGCCGAGATCGATCGGCGTGCCGAGGATCGTAAACGCACCGGGTTTGACGATCGCATTGCGCAGATAACAAGAGCGCAGATACTGCGAATGCATTGCCGCAGGCATGCGCGTGCTGTCGCCGTTCCATGCCAGGATGTCGAACGCGGGCGGCTGTTTACCCATGTACCAGTTGTTGACGACGTAGCTCCAAATTAGATCGTTCGCGCGCATCCAATCGAAGGTTCCGGCCATTTCGGTCGATTCGAGATACCCGCGTTCGTTCATCTTCTTTTCCAAGCGCGAGATCGTCGCTTCGTCGGTGAAGACGCCGAGATCGCCCGGCTCGCTGAAATCGATAAGCGTGTTCGTCGTACTCAAACTCTTCACGCGGTCGGCTTGACCGTGCGCGGCGAGATAGGCAAGCAGAATGTATGAAAGCGTTCCGCCGAGGCAGAGCGCGGCGATATTCGTCTGTTTCTCGCCGGTGATCGCCTCGATTGCATCGAGCGCGGCGAGCGGCCCGAGTTTGAGATAATCGTCCATCGTCACGTTGGCGAGGCTCTCGTCGGGGTTGCGATAGGAGATCATGAAGGTTTGGTGGCCGTGTCGCACCGCCCACTCCACGAAGGAGCGTCCCGGAGCGAGATCCATCACGTAGTATTTGTTGATCCACGGCGGGCTGCAGAGCAGCGGCGTCTTGTGGACGGTCGCACTCTGCGGCTCGTAGGCGATCAGCTCCATGAGCTCGTTGCGATAGACGATACGCCCGGGCGTTGCAGCGAGATTGACGCCGAGTTTAAATTTGCTCGTGTCGACCTGTCGCGGCATGCCTTTGTTGTTCTGCAGATCGTCCATGAAATTGGCGAGCCCCTGCTGCAGCGATTGGCCGCCGGTCTCCATCGCCGTTTTGATGACGTTGGGGTTCATCCACGGCACGTTGCTCGGGGCGTACATGTCGATGAGCATCTGCATGGCAAAGCGCGCCTTGCGCTTGGTCATCTCCGGCAGCCGCGAACCCTCGATCAATTGCATCGAGGCGCGCGCCTGCGAGAGATATTCTTCGAGCGTTCCGGCGAGCATCGGGTTCTCGCGCCATGCGGGATCGGCGAAGCGCTTGTCGCCGTCGTTCGGCGTCGCCACCGCATCGACGCTCTCGCCGCTCATGCGGCGCAGCATATTCATGCCGATACTTTGTTGCGTCATCGCGAGCGTCGTCATCCAGGTGGTCATGCGCATCGGGTCGGTCATCGCATCGGCGATCACCGCGCGCAGCGCGTCGCCGAGCGATGCGGGGTCGAGCCCGCTCATGTCGAGGGCGTACTGAAACTCTTCAACCGGAATCGAGCCGATCACATGAACATCCCCCCGTTGATATTGAAGGTTGCGCCGGTAATAAAGGCGCTCTTTTCGTCGATCAGAAAACGTACCGTGCGCGCGATCTCGGTCGGGTCGCCCATGCGCCCGATCGGCGTCTGCGCGGTTGCGGCGGCGATTGCGGCTTCGGGCATCGCGGCGACCATCTCGGTTTTGATAAAGCCTGGTGCGATCGCGTTGCAGGTGATGCCGCGGCCCGCCATCTCCAGCGCGACGGTCTTCGTCAGGCCGAGCAGCCCGGCTTTCGCCGAAGCGTAATTCGCCTGGCCGATATTTCCCGTGAGCCCGATGACCGAACTGATATTCACGATGCGCCCGTAACCTTGCGCGATCATCTGTTCGATGACGGCCTTGGTCATGTAAAAAGGCCCCGAGAGATTGATCTGCAGGACCTTGTGCCAATCTTCGATGCTGAGTTTGCGTAAGGTTTTATCGGCGGTGATGCCGGCGTTGTTGATGAGAAAATCGATGCGCCCGTGCTTGGCGATCACATCGTTCACGGCTGCGACGCAACGTTCGTATTCGCCGACGTTGCTTTCGTAAAAGACGACGCGCTCCGCGCTCCCGTTGAGCGTGCCGCGCAACTCTTGCGCGCGCGGTTCGTCGGCAGGGAGCCCGAGAATCGCGACGGTCGCGCCGTCGTCGGCGAGCATCTTGGTCATCGCCGCGCCGAGGCCGCGGGCACCGCCGGTGACGATTCCGACTCGGCCGACAAGTGAAGTAAGCGCCGCGCTGGAAGCGGCCGCCGGGTGCGTCGTTTCAGTCATACGCTAGGCTTACCTAGCGATGCAGTGGCCTCCTTTGCGCTTACGCGAGCTTGACCGGCGCTCCCGGTGCGCCTATTCTGAAGTAAGGATGAAAAGTAAGGAATTCGTCGCCCGGCTGACGAGTAAGAATCAGATGACGCTGCCGAAGGGCGTGAGTGCCTTGCTCAATGTCGGGCCGGGCGATAGCGTGCGCTTCGAGGTGGAGCAGGACGGTTCGATCGTGCTCCTACCGGCTCCGGTGCGCGAGCGCCTCGCGCCGCTCGTCGGGCGCAACCGGCGGGGAGCTGGAAAGTCGCCCGGAGCGATCGACGCCGAGCTGCGGGAGATACGCGGCGATATCGAGGCATGATCGCGCTCGATACCAACGTCATCATCGACCTCGAAGAGGGTACGCCGGAGAGCGCAGAGCGTGCGCTCCGCGCGGTCGAACGGGCCGGCGAACGCGGCGGCCTGGTGATTTGCG
>JAJYHP010000156.1 GCA_021784715.1 bacterium | reverse complement strand
CATCTCCGACGCTACGTCCGCCGAAGGCGACGATCTCGCCGGTCGTGTTCCGCGTCGGCACCATCAAGCGGTCGCGATAAAAATCGTAAAACCCGCGTTGCCCCGTTCGTACGAGCCCCGCGCGCTCTGCGAGCGCGAGGTCGAGCCCGCGACTCGTTAATTCGGCGACGAGCCCATCCCAGCGGTCGGGAGCGTAGCCGATTGCGAAGCGCGCGATCGTTTCATCGTCGAGCCCGCGCCCTCGCGCGTATTCGCTGCCGCGCGAGCCCTCCGGCGAGGCAAGCGTGCGTTGGAAGTACGCTGCTGCAACTGCATTGATTTCATAGATGCGCTCCTTTTCGCTCCGCGCGCGCGCTTGGTCGGGGCGCTCGGGCTCGAGTTCGACTCCCGCCCGCACCGCGAGCATGCGCGCGGCTTCGGGGAACGGGAGATTCTCTCGCTCCATGAGGAAGGAGATCGCGTCGCCGCCCTTCCCGCAGCCGAAACATTTGTAGAAGCCGCGATCGGGATGAACGTGAAACGACGGCGTTTTCTCCCCGTGAAATGGGCAGAGCCCGACGAAGTCATTCCCGCGTTTTTTCAAGGGAACGTACTGGCCGATAAAGGCAACGAGATCGGTGCGCGCGAGCACCTCGCGCAGCGAAGAACGGTCGAAAGCCACTGCCCCACGGGGTTTCCGTTTGCGAGGGAGCGAAGCCTACGCCGGGTGAAGCGCATTTTCGACCCGATCCATCGCTTCATCGAGCTTGCCCCGGGAGAGGCGGCGCTGCTCGATCTCCCGGTCATGCAGCGCATGCGTCGGCTGCGTCAACTCGGGCTGGCATACCTCGCCTTCCCCTCCGCCGAACATTCGCGTTTTACGCACGCGCTGGGCGCGATGGCGATCGGGACGCGCGCGTTCGACGCGATCGTCGAACACGACCGCGCGCTCTTCCCCGACGATCGTGAGATCGCCGCGCAACGACGCCTGCTGCGCGTCGCGCTTCTCTTACACGACATCGGCCACGGGCCGTTCAGCCACGCCTGCGAAGCAGTGCTCGGGATGCGGCACGAAGCACGGACCGCGGCGTTGCTCGCGCAGCCCACGATGCGCGCGCGGATCGAGGGGCTCGACGTCGACCCCGACGAGGTACTCGGCCTCATTCTCGGCTCCGGCAACGCTCGCTATCCGGCGTTGCGCGAACTCGTCAGCGGCCCGAACCTCGATGCCGATCGCATGGATTATTTACAGCGCGACTCCTATTTCACCGGTGTGGTGAACGGCCGCTATGACGCCGAGCAACTGCTCGCATCGTTGCGACTGATCGACCGCAACGGCGAACTCGTTCTCGGTATCGACGGCCGCGGTGTGGTCGCGTTGGAATCGTTCGTACTGGCGCGCTATATGATGTTCGCGTCGGTCTACTTTCACCATACGACGAGGCTCTTCGAACGCATCCTCCAAGACGTACTCCACGAGTTATGGCCCGATCCTCGATCGCTCGACCCGATCGATGAGTTTTTACGCTGGGACGATTTCCGCGTGCTCAACGAACTCAACGACCGCAACAGCGTTGCGGCGACGGCGCTACGCGAGCGCACGCGCCTCTACGGGCTCGCCGCTGAATTTAATGCCGAACACGATCTGCGAGCTTTCGAAGCTTGCGAGGCCGCGCTGCGCGAGCGTTTCGGCGACGCGGGGGTCTGGGCCGATTCACAGTCGCAGCTCCTTCATCGGCTACCGCTGGAGCTCGACGACGTCAACGCACGAACCGTATGGGTTACCGGAGCGGCTGGGATCGTCGATGCGCGCGAAGCCTCCGATCTCATCGGGAAGCTCTCGGGGCGCGTCTATTGGCGCAAGCTCTTCGTCGCCCGCTCCCACGGCAGCATCGACGAGGCGCGCGCGATCTGCCGGGCGACCCTTGCCGCCGCTCGGCACTAGTGTTCTGAGCCGCAAGTCGCGATTCGCTATTTTATATGCGTCATGAGTAGCGAAGTCGCGAGCGAAATGACACCCGTAAGCCCGACGAAGAGCGTTAGCACTGCCCGCGAGAGCCGGCTTTCGTAGCGCGCGGCAAGCGCCTCGCCACGCTGCTCGAGGGCTAGAAGTCGACCGTCGAGACCTTGCATTCTGCCGTCGAGAGCTCCGATTTCCCCGCCGAGCGTCGCTGCGACCATCTCGATTTTCTTATCGAGCGTCGCGGCGACCATCTCTATTTTCTTATCGAGCGTCGCGGCGACCGTATCGATCTTCTTATCGAGCGTCGCGCCGACCGCATCGATCTTCTTGTCGAGCGTCGCGCCGACCGCATCGATCTTCTTGTCGAGCTTTTCACACGCGTCGCGAAGGTCGGACTTCGTTACGACGTTCTCCTGAAAGACCATGCCGAAAACCTCGGCGACCGCTTCGGCATGTTCGAGGCTATCGCCGGCCTTCTGGAGCCGCTTGGAGATCGCGAGCGTATCTAGCATGCTACTCATAGTATCGGTCCTCTCCTAAAAAAGATTCAGAGGGGAGCGTATCGCAGCGCTATAGCCCGAACGTTGCTGGTCTATTTCCCCGAGCTAAACGCCGCCTGCGCCGCCGCAAGGCGAGCGATCGGCACGCGGTACGGCGAGCAGGAGACGTAATCGAGGCCGAGCGTGTGGCAGAACGCCACGCTGCTCGGCTCACCGCCGTGCTCGCCGCAGATGCCGATTTTCAGCCCCGGGCGAGCGGAGCGGCCAAGTTCAACCGCTTGGCGCATGAGCGAACCGACACCGCGTTGGTCGAGCACCTGGAACGGGTCGTCTTTGAGGATGCGCTTTTCGAGATAGTGGGGAATAAACGATGCCTCGGCATCGTCGCGGGAATATCCGTAGGTCGTCTGCGTGAGATCGTTGGTGCCGAAGGAAAAGAACTCCGCCCGCTGCGCGATCTCGTCGGCGACGATACACGCGCGCGGAAGTTCGATCATCGTTCCGATATGGTAGTCGAGGGCGATTCCGCGTTCGGCAAGCACCGCATCGGCGACCGCCTTTGCGGCATCGTAGGTAAAGCGCATCTCCTCGGGAGTGCCGACGCCGGGAATCATCACCTCGGGGCGAGCGTCGACCCCGCGCGCCTTCAGCGAGCAGGCCGCCTCGAAGATCGCTCGCACCTGCATCGCATAGATCTCGGGATAGAGAATGCCGAGTCGACAGACGCGAAGGCCGAGCATGGGGTTCTGTTCGTGCAGTTGTTCGACACGACGTAAAAGCGCCTCGCGTTCTTTGTACCGCGGCGAATCGGTTCCCTCGCGCACGCGCATTTCCGTCGTTTCGACGAGCAACGATTCAAGCGACGGGAGAAATTCGTGAAGCGGTGGATCGAGCAGGCGAATTGTGACCGGTAAGCCGGCCATCGCTTCGAGGATTCCGACAAAATCATCGCGCTGAAACGGCAGCAAGCGTTCGAGTGCGCTCGCGCGCGTCTGCACGTCGGCGGCGAGAATCATCTCTTGCACGACGGGCAAGCGTTCGCGCGCCATAAACATATGCTCCGTGCGGCAGAGCCCGATCCCTTGCGCTCCGAGTTCGCGGGCTTTCCGCGCGTCGTCGGGCGTATCGGCATTCGCCCAAACCTGCATCGTACGCAGGCGATCCGCCCACGAGAGAAAGGTCGCCAACCATTGCGGCAACGCGCTCGGCGGCGCAAGCAGCGGAGCCTCGCCGAGGATCACCGCGCCGGTGCTTCCGTCGATGGTGAGCCAGTCACCCTCACGGATAGCAACGCCGGCGAGCACCGCATTTCCGGCACGTCGATCGATTTGCAATGCCTCGCAGCCGGCGACGCACGGTTTTCCCATCCCGCGCGCGACGACGGCGGCATGCGAGGTCGCACCGCCTTTTGCAGTCAGGATGCCTTCGGCGGCGATGATTCCATGCATGTCGTCGGGAGTCGTTTCGACGCGCACGAGGATCGTGCGCTTTCCGCGCTCGCGCCACGCGACCGCCTCGTCGGCGTCGAAGACGGCCTGCCCGCTCGCCGCCCCCGGCGATGCATTGAGGCCGTGCGCGGTCGGAACGATCGCCGCTCCGGGGTCGATGCGCGCGTGAAAGAGCGCATCGAGCGAACGCGCGTCGACACGGCTCACCGCGGCCCGTTCGTCGATGAGTCCTTCCTCGACCAGCGCGAGCGCGATCTTCACCGCAGCCTCCGCGCTGCGTTTCGCGTTGCGCGTCTGCAACATATAGAGCTTCCCGCGCTCGACGGTAAACTCGAGATCCTGGACGTCTTTGTAGTGCCGCTCCAGCCGATGCGCGATCTCGACGAATTGGTCGTACACTTCGGGCTGGCGGTCTTTAAGATCGGTGATCCGCTCGGGCGTGCGAATGCCGGCGACGACATCTTCGCCCTGTGCGTTGCGAAGATACTCGCCGAACAGCACGTTTTCACCGGTATTGGGATCGCGAGTGAACGCCACCCCGGTTCCCGAATCGTCACCCATGTTGCCGAAGACCATCGCCATCACGTTCACCGCAGTTCCCCATTCGTCGGGGATACGGTTGTAGCGACGATAATCGATAGCGCGGCGTGAGTTCCACGAAGCAAAGACCGCCGCGATCGCAAGACGCAACTGTTCGCGAACGTCCTGTGGAAAGGATCGTCCAGCCTCACGTTCGACGATCGTCTTAAATTCCGCGACGAGCTCCCGCCACGCGTCGGCATCGAGTTGCGGATCGCTCTTGACGCCGCGTGCTAACTTCGCGCGATCGATCGCTTCCTCAAAATGATGTTTTTCAATATCGAGCACGACGCCGGAGAACATCGCGATGAAACGCCGATACGCGTCCCAGGCGAAACGATCGTTCTTCGTGAGAGCGGCCAACCCGAGCACCGTTTCGTCGTTGAGGCCGAGGTTGAGAATCGTGTCCATCATCCCGGGCATCGAGGCGCGTGCGCCCGAGCGTACCGAGACCAATAAGGGGTCGCGTGCATCGCCGAAGCCTTTTCCGATACGCTGCTGCAGCGATCCCATCGCAGCTTCGATCTCGGCGTCGAGCCCGTCGGGGAAGCGATTCCCGGCGGCGAAATATTCGACGCAGGCGGTCGTGGCGATCGTAAAACCCGGCGGAACCGGGAGGCCGGCGCGCGTCATCTCGGCGAGACCGGCGCCCTTGCCACCGAGCAGATCGCGCATCGACGCGTCGCCCTGCTCGAAGGTATAAATGTACCCCATCTTACCGGGTCGCTCCGGAGATCGCGGCGTTCAGATAACCGGCGAGTCCGTCGACCGCCACGCGCTCTTGCGTCATCGCGTCGCGATCGCGAACGGTTACTTTCCCATCCGCGAGCGAATCGTAATCGAACACCAAGCAATACGGCGTACCGATTTCATCCTGACGGCGATAGAGTTGGCCGATATTCCCTTCGTCGTACTGCGTCCGAAAATGCGGGCGCAATGCCGCTTCGACGCGCTTCGCACCCTCGACGAGTTCGGGTTTGTTCCGGGCGAGCGAGAACACCGCTGCCTGTACCGGCGCGATCCGGGGATGGAAGTGCAGGACGATACGTTCGCTGCTCTTGCCATCGGCACCGGTCACCGTTTGCTTTTCGTATGCATCGACGAGGAAGGTCAGCGTCGTGCGATCCATCCCCGCCGAGCTCTCGATCAGTAATGGGGTATAATGTTGTTTCGACACTTCATCGAAGAAGCGAAGATCTTTCCCGGAGAGCGACATGTGCGCTTCGAGGTCGTAGGTGCCGCGATGGGCGATCGATTCGAGCTCGCCCCATCCCCATGGGAAGAGATATTCGACGTCGACGCCTGCCTTCGCGTAATGCGGACGCTCCTGCGGGGTGAGTTCGTAGAATCGGAGCCGTTCCTCGGCGATACCGTAGCTCGCATACCACGCCTTGCGACGAGCGACCCACTCCTGAAAGACGTCCATATCGCGGCCGTCATCGGGAACGAAATACTCCAGTTCCGCCTGTTCGAATTCACGAACGCGAAAGGTAAAATTCCCCGGCGTAATTTCGTTGCGAAAAGATTTTCCGATCTGCGCGATGCCGAACGGCGGCTTCTTTCGCGCGCTCTGAAAGACGTTTTTGAAGTTCACGAAGATGCCTTGCGCCGTCTCGGGACGGAGATAGGCGACCGAGGCGCTATCTTCCATCGGCCCGATCTGCGTACGCATCATCAGATTGAAATTCCGCGGCTCGGTAAAACTCGCTTTGCTACCGCAATCGGGGCACTGATTCGGGTCCTTCAGGTGATCGAACCGAAAGCGGTGTTTGCAGACTTTGCAATCGACGAGCTTATCGTGGAATGCATCGAC
>JAJYHP010000167.1 GCA_021784715.1 bacterium | reverse complement strand
GGCTCACCGCTTGGCTCGCGAGCGCTTCGTCGAAGGCGAGCACCCACTCCTCACTGCCTTGCTCGAGCCCGCGCGCGGCAAGATCGGCGTGAATTTTTCCCGTCGCATCGTACATGCCGACTTCGAGAACCGAGACGTACGAATCCATCGGCTCTAAAAACACGCGGAGTTCGAGCTTGTCGACGAGCATCTGCGCGTACGCGAGCCCGTCGTAACCGCGCGCGTAATGCGTGAGCATGAAGTCGCCCTTGTGCCCCACGATCTGCGCGAGCCCGATATCGCCGTCCTCGCCGGCATGCATGTGTTCGAAGAGGTCGCGAGCGCGGCCGGCAATCTTCGAACGTCGCTTTTCACCGACGCTCTCCCAGAGCAATCGGTCGAATCGAAACATGCGGTGGAGGATCCACCAGCCCTCCAGCGATTCGGGAACGCGGGGGTCACGCATGCTCGCCTCTCTCTCGCATTTTCGTGCGTTTCATCTCGGCATAGACCTCGTCGAGGAGCGCTTCCGGGCGCTCTCGATACTTCGCCCACAGTTGCGGCATCTGCGCGATATCGGCGAGCACGCGCGCGTAGACGGCATTCACCGGCGTCGGCACACCGCAGGCGCGCCCGGCGGCGGCGACGGCTCCGCAGAGCGATTCCACCTCGTTGCGCTCGCGCCCCGAACGCAGATCGAGCAGCAGCGATGGCGGCTTCGTCCCCCGCGCCGAGGCGACGCGCCCGGCGAGGACGCGGCGCGCGATCGGGCTCGGGAGCGAGACGATGGCGAAGAGCGCCCGGACCGGATAGCGCGGCAAATCGATCGGCGTGAGGCCGAGCGCTTTCATCACGTCGCGCACTTCGCGAATCGCGCGAATTTCCAGGGTGAATATTTTTTCGAACCGCACCAAACGATTCGGCAGAACGTTGAGAATGGCGCAGGATGCGTTCGCCACGATGTTGAGTGCGAGTTTGCTCCACTTGAGCGCGCGCCAATCTTCGCAGACCTTCACGGAGATGCCGGTACTCTGAAATGTCGCGCTCAACCAGTTATATGCCGCACCGCCGAGCGGCGCGAGCGCGAGCCCACCCTCTTTCGCCGCGGCGACGCGCCCATCGCGATCGCGATCGACCGGAACGGTGAGCGCCGCGGCGACGACGTTGCGTTCGCCGAATGCCGCCGCCAGAAGCTCTTCGTTCCCGATGCCGTTTTGCGGCGAGACGAAGACGCAATTCCCCGGCGCCGCAATCGCGCGCTGGAGCGTCTCGATCGCCGCCGGCGTATCGTAACTCTTCACCGCCACTATCGCGACGTCGGCATCGACGCGCGTGACGTCGTCGATCGCGCGCGGCGCGTAGGTGATATCGACGCCGACCGAACTCAGCCGCTCGCCCAAGAACGAACCGACGGCGCCGCGCCCGACGATATAGACCTTCATGCGCGGACCGGCGCGCTTCGCCCGGTGCTGCCGAAGCCGCCCTCGCCGCGCGCGCTCTCGCCGAGATCGTCGACGATTTCGAAGCTCGCGCGAGCGACCGGCGCGACGACGAGTTGCGCGATGCGCTCGCCGCGAGCGATCTCGACGCTCTCCTGCCCGTGATTGATGAGCAGCACGCAGATCTCGCCGCGATAATCCGCATCGATCGTCCCGGGCGAGTTCAAACAGGTAATTCCGCTGCGCAGCGCGAGCCCGCTACGCGGACGCACTTGCGCTTCGAATCCGTTCGGGAGTTCGATGGCGAAGCCGGTCGGTACGAGCGAACGCTCTCCAGGCGCGAGGCGCAACGCATGCGCGGCGCAGAGATCCGCGCCCGCAGCCGCATCGCTCATGTAGGTCGGAGGGGGAAGCTCGGCGGCATGCGCGAGCCGACGCACGGCGACGCGCGGCATGTGGCGAAGATCGGCGCTCATAGCCCCTTACTTAGGAAGAAGGGTCGAGAGTTCTTCTCGGAAGCTTTCAATATCTCGGAACGAGCGATAGACCGAGGCGAAGCGGATGTACGCGACCGGGTCGAGCCCGCGCAACGCCTCCATCACTTTTTCGCCGACGAGCGTCGACGGGACTTCGTTCTCGCCGCGCGCGAAGAGTTCGCGCTCCAAATCGGCGGCGATGCTCTCCATCTGGTTCTCGGAGATCGGGCGCTTCTCGCAGGCCTTATGCAGCCCCGAGAGCAGCTTCTCGCGCGAGTAATGCTCGCGTCGGCCATCCTTCTTCACGACGAAGAGGCGCGATTGTTCCATGCGCTCGTAGGTGGTGAAGCGGTGCTTGCAACGCGGGTCGAGGCACTCGCGACGGCGGCGCACGACATTATCGTCGTCGCGTGAATCGACGACGCGTGTCTCGCTCTTGCGGCAGGTCGGACAGATCAGCGGCGAGCCCTCACGACGATGTAACGCACATATTGTGCTTCGCGTTAGTATAACCCACTACCCGTAGGGAACGCAAAAGGACCACCGAGCGGTGGCCCTTTTCCGTATGCTCCTGGTCTTTCAGAGCGACGCGGCTACTTTGCCGCCCCGATCTTGAACATCTTCGTGCCGCATTTCGAGCACTTTCCCTCGGTCGCCGGGCGACCGTTCTTCATCGTAATTTGCTTGGCGTCAGCCATGGGCTGTTTCGCTTTGCACTTGACGCAATAGGCTTCGACTGCCACAGTTACTCCTTCCGTATCGGCGACCCGCCGTTTCTCTGGGCCGCCCGGGATTCCCCCCGCTTGTCGGCGCGAGCCCGCTCGTGAATGAACGGTATGGAGCTTCGCTTCGAACCCCGCGAGCGTTTCCTTGCTCTCCGCCCCGGCCGGCCGGAGCCGCGTTTTGCCGGGCTCTGGGCGACGGGGAGCCTCGAAGCCCTCGCACGCCCCTCCCTCGCCATCGTCGGAACCCGGGCGGCAAGCCCCTATGGCCGCGGGCAGGCGCGCTCGCTCGCCGCCGAGCTCGCCGGGCTGGGCATCTGCGTGCTCTCGGGACTCGCGCTCGGCATCGATGCGGCGGCACACGAAGGAGCGCTCGATGCGGGCGCGCCGACGATCGGCGTCCTCGGCTCCGGGCACCGCTGCTTTTACCCCCCGCGAAACGCCGCCCTAGCCCAGCGCATGCTTGCGGCGGGCGGCGCCGTGCTCTCACCCTTCCCACCAGAGGAACCCGCGCGCCCAGGGCAGTTTCTGGCCCGCAACGGCGTCGTTGTCGCGCTCGCCGACGCCGTGCTGGTCGTCGAAGCGCCGGCCCGCTCGGGGGCGCTGAACACCGCGAGCTGGGCGGGGGGCGAGATCCCGGTCCTCGCGCTCCCCTGCGACGTCGATCGCCGCAGCGGTGCCGGGAGCCTCGCCCTGCTGCGCGATGGGGCGACGTTGGTTCGCGATGCCGCCGATATCGTCGAGGCGATGGGGCTGCTCCGGCGACAGGCGGCCCTACCCGAAGCGCCGGAGGAGCCCGCTCTCCCGAGCGATGCCTTGCTCGCCCTCCTCGCAGCGGGTGAAGCGAGCCTCGAAGCGCTTCTCGCTGCGAGCGCCCTCCCCGCCGGCGAGCTGATCGGGCGCCTGAACCTGCTCGAACTCGGCGGCGCTATCGAACGGCGCGCTGCCGGGTATGCGCTTGCGCGGCGCACGCGCAAGGCGCGATGATAGCCCCCATGCGGCTCCGGATCATCGCGGTCGGCAAACTTCGTAGCGCGCCGATCGCCGCGCTCTGCGAAGAATTTGCGACGCGCCTTCAGCCGATGATGCCCTGCGAGATCCGCGAAGTGCGCGCATCCGATGGGCGCAGCCCGGCGAGTGCGATCGCCGAAGAAGGCGAACGGATCCTCCGCCTCGTTCCCGAGAGCGAGCCGCTCTGGTTGCTCGAACGCACCGGCGAATCGCTCTCGAGCCCGCAGCTCTCGGCGAAGCTGGCCGCGCTCGATGCGACCGGCATCTCGCGTTTGACGCTCGTCGTCGCGGGGACCTACGGCGCGGCACCCGCGCTCTTCGACCGTGCGACTTTTCGCTGGTCGCTCTCGCCGTTGACGTTTTTGCACGAGTGGGCGCGCGCGCTCGTGCTGGAACAACTCTACCGCGCGGCGAAGATCGCACGGAATGAACCCTACCACCACTGACCGCATGCCGACGCCCGAAGAAGCGCTCGTTCGTATCGATCGCGTGATTCGCGATGCCGCGCGCGCGCGGTACGGCGTCGACGTGACGAGCGTCACCTTCGAAGCGCCGCGGCGCCCGGAGTTCGGTGATGTCGCCACCAACGTCGCCTTCGGGCTCGCAAAAGCGGCGCGCAGCGCGCCGCAGCAGATCGCGCAGAGGCTGATCGAGGATGCGATCCTCTCGCGTCCCGAGATCGCCGCACTCGTTGTGGATGCGCAGGCGACCGCAGGGTTTATCAATCTTCGCCTCGCGCCGCAATGTTGGCAGCGCGTCGTCGAACGCGCGTTGCACGAAGGCGCGCGCTACGGAGAGTTCCCGCGCAACGGGACGCGTATCTCGCTCGAGTTCGGCAGTGCGAACCCAACCGGGCCGCTTGTCGTCGTGCAAGGGCGCGCGCTCTCCATCGGTGCGACGCTCGCGGCGGCATTCGATGCCTGCGGCTACGATGTCTTCACCGAATGGATCGTCAACGATGCGGGCGGCCAAGTCGAGACGCTCGCACGTTCGCTCTACGCGCGCTACCGGCAGATCGCCGATCCCAGCTTTCCATTTCCGGAAGAAGGCTATCCCGGCGACTACCTGCTCCCCATCGCCGCCGCGTTGCGGAACGAATTCGGCGCGCGCTAC
Source organism: bacterium (assembly GCA_021784715.1). The sequence continues at coordinate 1,551 of JAJYHP010000167.1, read as the reverse complement.
GATGACGCCGAAGAATCGCTCTGGCTTCCGCTCTTCGGCACGCGCGGCCGCGACGCGCTCGTCGCCGAGCAGCAGCGCACGGTCGAGCGCTTCGGCATTCACTACGATCTCTGGCAGAGCGAGCGCGAGCTTCACGAAACCGGCAAGGTGCGAGCGGGCGTCGAACGGCTCCGCGAGTTGGGGCTCACCTACGAAAACGAGGGTGCGCTCTATTTCCGCGCCACGCAATTCGGCGACGATAAGGACCGCGTGCTGGTGAAGAGCGACGGGAAGCCGACCTATTACTGCGCCGACGTCGCCTACCATTACGAAAAGCTCAAACGCGCCGATCGCGTGATCGATCTCCTCGGCCCCGACCATCACGGCTATATCGAACGTTTGCGCGGCCTCGCGAGCGCGTTCGGCTACGCCGGAAAGCTCGACGTGGCGATCGCCCAGCAGGTAACGCTCTCGCGCGGCGGCGAGCAGGTCGCCATGAGCAAACGCGCCGGCGAGATCGTCACGCTCGATGCGATCCTCGACGAAGTCGGCGTCGATGCCGCGCGTTTCTTTTTCGCCATGCTGGCGACCGATACGCCGTTGGCCTTCGATCTGAAACTCGCGACCGAGCAGAGCAACGAGAACCCCGTTTATTACGTGCAGTACGGACACGCCCGCATCGCTTCGGTGCTTCGCAATGCCGATGCCGACGAACTTCGCCTCGCGCGGCGCGGCGAGACGCTCGCGCCGCTCGCCAAAGCGAGCGAGATCGCGTTGATGCGCCGCATCGACGAATACCCGCGCGTCCTCCAAACGGTCGTGACGACGTTAAGCCCGCACCGCCTCGCGCGCTTCGCTCGCGATATCGCCGCCGATTTTCACGCCTTTTACGGCGAATGCCGCATTCTCTGCGACGAGCGCGAGGAGCGGCTCGCGCGGCTCGCGCTCGCCTCTGCGACCCAACACGTGCTCGCGAACGCGCTGCGCGTTCTGGGAGTCGGCGCCCCCGAAAGCATGGAGCGCCTCGCCTCGGACTAGCTGCGGCCGATCGAACGCAAGGGAATGCGTTCGGGATAGAGTGGGCGATCGATGAGCCGTTCGAGCGCGCTCGCCTCGGCGCTCAAAACGAATTCGGCGAACTCGGCAAACGCCTCGCGTTCCGCTTCGCCTTCGGCGAAGCGTTCGTTTTCATCGAGCTCGATTTTCCCGGCGACCGGCAACATCCGCAGGTAGGAACCATCGTCGTCGCGTCCGAGTTCGACCAAGCGCTCGTCTTCGAAGATTCGCAGCGCGCTCTCGATCGTGCGATCGCGACAATCTTCGATATCGAGCGCGTCGGAGATCTCTCGACTCGTCGCATGCAAGGGAGCCTCGCCCGCGAGCCGCTTGATGCCGCGATAGATCTCCCGCAGCATCGGCTTCGTCGGCGCGTCGAGTTTCAACAGAAATTCGTTGAGCCGACGATCCGCGGGGCCGAAGAGCAAGTGGATGCGCGCGTCGTCTCCGTCGCGCCCGGCGCGCCCCGCCTGTTGGTTGAATTCGGTGAAGTTGAAGTTGAGATGGTAGAGCACG
>JAJYHP010000134.1 GCA_021784715.1 bacterium | reverse complement strand
TCCGCTATTCGACGCCCTCCGGTGCGCTGGTTCGAGACCCGCTGGAATTCGAACCGATCGGCTCGACGATCGCTTCGCTCGTTCGGCTCGTCGGCGGCCGCGAGGTGCGGCGACGGGCGGATATCGTTCTCGACGTGCGCGTGCCGCGGACGACGGCGAGCGAGGACGATCTCCTCGTCGCATCGATGCGTCGATCGCTCGCGCGTCGACGACGCATCGCATTGGTCGATCTCACGTTTCTCGATGGGAACGACGACGCGGAGCTCGCACTCATGCAGCGCCTGTTGCACGACGGGCTCGCCGCCCGTCTCGATGCCTACGCTTCCTGGAACACCGATGCCAATAGCGTCGGAACCGCGCTCGCCGAAGCGGTCGCCGCCGGTGCCGGGCGACGCCTCGGCAGCTACGATCGGCGCGCGCACCTCACGTTCACCTTCGATCGCATTCTCGACGACGTCTATTTTCACGCATTGGTGCGCCCCGAACTCGAGCGCGCGCTCGCGGCCGAAGGTATTCTCGACCACACCTATCTGCTACGCGCGATCGCCGCGCGAACGCAGCGCCTTGCGAGCGCCGCGCTCTGGCAGTACGCGCCGGGGCTCCTCGCCGCGCTCGCGCCGCGCGATCACATCGCCGCGTTGCGCATCACGCTTCCCTGGGATCGCACCTTCGAAACCGAGATCGATCCGGCGATCGCGCCGGATATCGTGCCTACGCGCTCTGCGCGATCTCCTCGTCGCTGAGATAGCAGCCGGGGTCGGATCCCCAGAGGTCGCCGGTCATGCCGAGCGAGCGGGCGCGAAAACCGCCGCCGCAGAGATCGAAGAAGTTGCAGCTCGCGCACCGTCCGTGAATTTGCTTCGAACGGTCGCGGAGTTCGGCGAGCGTTTCGATGCCGTCGTCCTCCCAAATCTCGCTGAATTTGCGGTCGCGCACGTTTCCGAGCGTGATCTGCTGCATGAATTGATCGGGATGCACGTTGCCGTAGAAATCGATATTTCCAATACCGCGGCCGGTCGAATGGCTCGCGCCGCCGTTCCAGAGTAGCATCTCGCGCGCTTTCGCGGCGCGCTGCGGTGAGGCGGCGGCGAGCGTCAGATAGGCGAACGGCGCATCGGCGTGGTTGTCGACGGTGAGAATTTCGCGCGGGTCGCCGCGTTGGGCGAGATCGAGGGTTCGTTCGAAGATGCGACTGACCGCGCCGCGCGCCGCCTCGAGATCGAGCGTCGTCGCCGCGCGCCCGCGCCCGGCGGGAACGAGGTGATAGAAGCAGGCCCGTTCGATGCCCTCGCGTTCGATGAAGTCGAAGATCTCATCGAGATCGGCGATCGTCTGTGGCGTTAACGTGAGGCGAAGACCGACCTTTTGCCCGACGGTGCGCAGTTCGCGAATCGCCTGGCGCGCGCGGTCGAAGGCGCCGGGGCGTCCGCGGAAGAGATCGTTGGTCGCGCCCATGCCGTCGAACGAGATGCCGACGTAGGTGAAACCGGTCTCTTTGATCATCTCGGCGCGTTTGCGGTCGATGAGGGTGCCGTTGGTCGAGAGCGTGAGTTTGAGCCCTCTGCTGCGTGCGTGGCGCGCGATCTCGAAGAGATCGGGGCGGGCGAGCGGCTCGCCGCCGGAGAGCAAGAGCGCCGGGATGCCGTAATCGGCGAGGTCGTCGACGAGTTTGAGCGCCTCCTCGTGGTTGAGTTCTCCCTCGTAGTGCTTCGCCTCGGAGTCGCTATAGCAGTGGACGCAGCGAAGATTACAGGTGCGCGTCACGTTCCAGACGACGACGGGGCGCCGCCCCCGGGCGCTCTTCTCTGCATCGTGGCCGCGGCCGTAGCGGTGGCCGTCCATCGGTTGTTCGAGGTCGCACAGAATCCGGGTGACGTTAAACATGGGCTCTCCCTACAGCGGCGGTGTTGGAACGATGGTAACGCCGCAATTGGGAGAGCGTAAGAAGAACCTGAGAAGTGCAGGAGCCTTACGCGCGGTGCTCCTGCTGGCAGAGCTCGACGAGCACCCCGGCGGTCGAGGAGGGATGGATAAAGGCGATGAGGTTGCCGTGGGCGCCCTTGCGCGGCCGCTCGTCGATCATGCGGACGCCGCGCGCCCGAAGGGCGGTGATCTCGGCGACGAGGTCCTCGACCCGATAGGCCGTGTGGTGGAGCTTGCTCGCCGCCTCGCCGCGGAAGCGCGCGATCGGCGAGGTTTCGTCGAGCGGGCGGAGCAGCTCGATCGACGATTCGCCGGCGCGCAGGCCGACCGCTTCGACTCCCTGCTCGGCGATCGTCTCGCGATAGATCTGTTCGAAGCCGAGGCGCTCGGTGTAGATCGCGAGGGTCGCCTCGAGGTCGGCGACGACGATGGCGATGTGGTCGATCGTCATGCGAGGCTCTCTCGGGCGCGATAGGTACCGAAGATCTCGCGGAGGAGGTTGCAGATCTCGCCAAGCGTCGCCCCCGCGTCGACCGCTTCGACGAAATGCGGCATCACGTTCTCGTTCCCCGCGGCGGCGGCGCGAATCGCGGCGAGGCGTTCCGCGACGGCGGCGCCGTTCCGAGCGGCGCGGAATTTTTGGAGACGCTCCACTTGTTCGCGCTCCACGCGTTCGTCGATGCGTTGGAGCGCCGGAACCTCGGCGTGAATCCCATCGTCGACGAACGCGTTCACGCCGACGACGATCGCTTCTTTGCGCTCGATCGCCTGCTGGGCGAGATACGCCGAATCGCCGATGCGGCTCTGCATCCATCCGCTCTCGATCGCGGCGATGCTGCCGCCGAGCGCGTCGATCTCGGCGATCGTCGCGCGCGCCGCTTCGATGAGTTCGTTGGTAAGCGTTTCCACGTAGTAGGAGCCGGCGAGCGGATCGACCACATCGGCGACGCCGCTTTCGTAGCCGATGATCTGTTGGGTGCGCAGCGCCAATTTCGCACTCTGTGCGGTCGGAAGTGCGAGCGCTTCGTCCTGCCCGTTGGTATGCAACGATTGCGTGCCGCCGAGGACCGCGGCGAGCGCTTGGAGCGTCACGCGCACGACGTTGTTCTCCGGCTCTTGCGCGGTGAGCGTCGAGCCGGCGGTCTGCGTGTGAAAGCGCAGCATCTGCGAGCGCGGATCGCGGCAACCGAATTCGTCGCGCGTAATGTGCGCCCAGAGGTAGCGTGCCGCCCGGAACTTGGCGATCTCCTCAAAAAAGTCGTTGTGGGCGTTCCAGAAGAAGGAGAGCCGCGGTGCGATGCTATCGAGTTCGATCCCCGCGTCGCGCGCCGCCTGCAAATACGCCTTCGCGTTTGCGAGCGTGAAGGCGATCTCTTCGACCGCGGTCGAGCCCGCCTCGCGTATGTGGTATCCGCTGATCGAGATCGTATTCCACTGCGGAACCTCGCGCGCGCAATACGACATGACGTCGGTCACCAGTCGCATCGAAGCCTTCGGTGGATAGATATAGGTGCCGCGCGCCGCATATTCTTTCAACACGTCGTTTTGGATCGTTCCGCCGAGCCGGTCGAATGGAATTCCGCGCCGCCGAGCGACCGCGAGCAACATCGCGAGCAGGATCGAGGCCGGCGCGTTGATCGTCATCGAAATCGTGACTTCGTCGAGCGGAATATCGCGCAGTAAGGTCTCCATATCTTCGATCGAATCGATCGCGACGCCGACCTTCCCAACCTCGCCGCGAGCGACGCCGGCATCGGAGTCGTGGCCGAGCTGGGTCGGTAGATCGAAGGCGACCGAGAGCCCGGTCTGTCCGCGCGCGAGCAAATAGCGGTAGCGCTCGTTCGATTCGGCGGCGGTTGCAAATCCGGCATACTGACGCATCGTCCAGAGCCGCGTGCGGTACTGATCGGCGCGAGTCGCGCGGCCGAAGGGAAAGGTTCCCGGTTCACCGAGATCGTGCGCGACGCCTCGCGCTGCGTCGTAGTATGGCTGGAGCGGAATCCCACTAGCGTTGGTCGAGCGTGCCATGGCGTTCTTTCATTCTGCGAACGTCAGAATGGGACGGTCGGCTTCGATCGTTCCTCCGACCTCGACGTGGATCTCTCCGATACGCCCGGAGCGGTGCGCGCGAATTTCGTTCATCATCTTCATCGCTTCGATGACCGCGACGACATCGCCCTCGGCGACCTCATCCCCGCGCGCCGCGCGCAGCTCGATCACGACGCCGTGCATCGGTGCGAGAATGTCGGCGCCGCCGTGCGCGGCGGTGCTCCGCGCCCGGGTTCGCGGTGCGGGCGCGCGACGGCTCGCCGTGCGCCCGTTCGGGAGTCCGTCGACGAGACGGACGCGGAAGAGCTTTCCGTTCACTTCCACGCGAATATCCTCGCCCTCGGTCGCCGCGGGAGAGGCGCTCGGAGTTGGGACGGCCGCCGCGGCGTTCTCGGCCCAGCGCTCGGTGAACGGTTCGAGGCTCGCGGTGCCGTAACTCGCGTCGAAGACCATCGGGGCGTCGCAGAGCGCGTGCAGCAACGGAAGCGTGGTCGGCACGCCGCCGACCACATACTCGGAGGTCGCGCGTTTCATGCGTGCCAGCGCTTGCTCGCGCGTCGGCGCCCACACGATGAGCTTCGCAACCATGGAATCGTAATCCGGAGAGATCGTCATGCCGACGTGCGCCGCCGAATCGATGCGAATGCCGAGTCCGCCGGGTTCGCGATAGCGATCGATCGTGCCGGGCGTCGGGCGAAAATGTTGTGCCGGATCCTCGGCGTTGACGCGTCCTTCGATCGCCGCTCCGCGAAAGTGAATCTGCTCTTGCGCGTATCCGAGCGGCTCGCCCGCCGCAACGCGAATCATCTCGCGCACGAGATCGATGCCGGCGATCTCCTCGCTCACGGTGTGCTCGACCTGAATGCGCGTGTTCATCTCGAGAAAGTAAAAATCGTCGCCGACGACGAGGCACTCGATCGTGCCGACGGAGTCGTAGCCGATCGCTCGGGCGGCTCGCATGCCGGCGGCGCGCATCGCTTCGCGCGCACGGTTGGAGATCTGCGCGGGCGCCTCTTCCCAGAGCTTCTGATGGCGACGCTGGAGCGAACAATCGCGATCGCCGACGTGCAGGACGGTGCCGTGCTTGTCGGCGAGAATCTGCAGTTCGACGTGCTTGGGATTATCGAGGTAGCGCTCGGCGTAGACGACGGGATTTTTGAAGTACGCCTCCGCCTCGCGCACCGCAGTCGCGAAGGCGCTCTCAATATCGTCGAGCGTGCGGACGATCTTCAAACCCTTTCCGCCGCCGCCGCCGGAGGCTTTGAGGGCGAGCGGGAGGCCGTAGCGCTCGACCGCTTCGCGAACCGCCGCGACGTCGGCGAGCGGCTCGGTACCGCCGGGAACGAAGGGCACTTTCGCCTTCGCCATCGCGGCGCGCGCTCGAAGTTTATCGCCCATGGCGTCGATCGCGTCGGGGTGCGGACCGATCCAAGTAAGTCCCGCGGAGATCGCACGACGCGCGAAGCCCGCGTTTTCTGCGAAAAAGCCGTAGCCGGGATGGATGGCATCGGCGCCGCTGCGGCGCGCGATATCGAGCAACGCATCGGCGTTGAGGTAGCTCTGCGAAGGCGATGCGCCGCCGAGAAAATACGCTTCGTCGGCGATGCCGACGTGTAAGGCAGAGCGATCCGGCTCGGAGTAGACGGCGACGCTGCGAATTCCCATCTCGCGCAGCGTGCGCAGGATGCGAATCGCGATCTCACCACGATTGGCGACGAGAACTTTAGAGAACACGGGCGCCGCTGCGGCTCGCGCGAAGATCGTCGAAACTGCGGTCGGGTTCGCGCGCGGCGCGACGCCATGGGGCGAGGGCCGGCTCGGAGCGTTCGGTTCGTTCGACGCCTCCGAGCAGGACGGCGAAGATCGCCGCCGCTTCTTCCTGCGTAGGGGAGGGCGCGATCACGCCGGGCGCTCCGGCGGCGGATACATGCCCATCGCATGGAAACCGGCGTCGACGAAATGGATGTCGCCGGTGATCGCTGCGGCGAGCGGCGACGCCAGGTAGACTGCGGTATTGCCGACATCGTCGATGGTAACGTTGCGCCGCAACGGTGCGGTCGCCTCGACGACGTCGAGCATCTTCGTGAAGCCGCCGACCTGTCGCGCGCTCGCGGTCTTGATCGGGCCCGCCGAGATGCCGTTGACGCGAATGCTGCGGTCGCCGAGATCGAAGGCGAGATAGCGAATCGAAGCTTCCAGCGCCGCCTTCGCGATCCCCATCAGGTTGTAGTTCGGAACGATCTGTGTCGCGCCGAGGTAGGTCATCGCCATAATCGATGCGCCGTCGTTGAGGTGCTCGCGTAACGCTTGGACGAGCGCGATCAACGAGTACGCCGAGACGTCGAGCGAGAGTGCGAAGCCGTCGCGCGTGGTATCGTAGACTTTTCCAACCAGGTCTTCTTTATTCGCGTAGGCGATCGAATGCACGAGAATGTCGAGCGAACCGAAATCG
>JAJYHP010000036.1 GCA_021784715.1 bacterium | reverse complement strand
TTCGCGCCTGGCCCGCGAGTTCGCCACCGACGAGGTACGCCCGCGTGCCGAGGAGATGGACCGCGAGGAGGCCTTCCCCTACGACCTCGTCGCCAAGATGGCGGAGCTCGGCTTCCTGGGGCTTCCCTTTCCCGAGGCGTACGGTGGGGCGGGCGCCGATACCGTGAGCTACGCCCTGGCGATCATGGAGATCGCGCGCGCCGACGCCTCGACGGCGATTACGATGGCGGCGCACGTTTCACTCGGCGCGACGCCGTTCTACCTCTTCGGCACCGAGGAGCAGAAGCAGCGCTATCTCGTGCCGCTCGCTCAGGGCAAGATGCTCTGGGGCTTTGGGCTCACCGAGCCGGAGGCGGGGAGCGATGCGGGCAATTGCCGCACCACCGCGCAGCTGGAGAACGGGCACTGGCGGATCAACGGCACCAAGGCCTTCATCACCAACTCGGGGACCGATCTCACCGGCGGCACGACGATTACCGCGGTTACCGATAAGCGAGCCGACGGTCGCTCGGAGATTTCGAATATCATCGTGCCGCAAGCGACCCCCGGTTTTACGCGGAGCAAGAAGTACCGAAAAATGGGCTGGCGCGCCTCGGATACGCGCGAGCTCTCGTTCGTCGACGCGAGCGTTCCCGAAGAGAATCTTCTCGGCAAGCGCGGCGAAGGGCTCAAGCAATTTCTGACGATTCTCGACGGTGGCCGCATCTCGGTCGCGGCGTTGAGCGTCGGGCTCGCGATGGGCGCCTACGACGAAGCGCTCGCCTACGCCAAGGAGCGCCGCGCGTTCGGACAGACGATTTCGAAGTTCCAAGCGATTCAGTTCAAGCTCGTCGATATGCTCTGCGAGATCGAACATTCCAAACTCATGGTGCTCAAGGCGGCCTGGGAGAAAGATAACAAACGCGACTTCCTCCAGACGGCGAGCTTGGCAAAACTCTACGCCGGCGAAGTTTCGCGGCGAGTGGTCAACGAGGCGGTGCAGATTCACGGCGGGTACGGATTCATGGACGAGTACCCAGTCTCGCGGATGTATCGCGACCAGAAAATCAACGAGATCGGCGAGGGGACCAACGAGGTTCAGCGCGTCGTCATCGCTCGGCGGATGGGGCTCTAAGCGAGCAGTCGCCGACTTTCCGCTCCGTGCCGTGCAACCTCGTGCCCGCGGGCACCGTTACATGGCACGGAGGTAGTGACTATGCGTTCAACATTTTCTCGTTCACTCGCGCTCGGCGCGCTGCTGCTCGGTCTCCTGACTCCGGCCGCCCGGGCGGCGTTGCCGGTCGGTGCGAAGGCGCCGATGTTCACGTTGCAGGCGACCAAAGGCGGAAAGGTTTTCCCATTTTCGCTCGCCGCTGCATTAAAGAAGGGCCCCGTCGTGCTCTATTTCTATCCCGCGGCGTTCACGCCGGGGTGCACGATCGAAGCGCACGATTTCGCCGCCGCGATCGGTAAATACAAAGCGCTCCACGCGACCGTCATCGGCGTTTCGCACGATCCGCTCGCGAAGTTGCAGAAATTTTCGGTCAGCGCGTGCCGCAGCAAATTCGCCGTCGCCGCCGATACCAATCAAGCGGTGATGAAAGAATACGACGCGATTCTTACGGCGGCTCCCCAGTATGCCAACCGGACCTCGTACGTCATCTCGCCGCAGGGGCGCGTGATTTACACCTACACCAACTTACAGCCCGGCAAGCACGTCGCCAATACGCTCGCCGCGCTCAAGCGTTGGGAAGCGACCCACAAGATCTAGCCCGGTCATCCGAGCGAACCATCCTGGAGCGCGATTCGATCGCGCTCCATTTCGCGTTGGAGCGCCACCGCTGCTTCCTGCGCGCTCACCGCGGTAATCGTTCCGGCGTTCGCTTCGACGCGACCGATATCGCCTTGCGATGCGGCTTCGGGATTGGCCGCTAATTTCGCGAGCTCTCGGCTTCCTGGGAGCAAACGCGATTCGTACGAGCCGATGGCTTTGTTGAAGGCCGAGACCGAGGCGTTGAGGTTCTTTCCGAGGTCGTTCAAGTGATCGGAGAGGATGCGAACGCGGTCGAAAACGACGCGGCCCTGTGCGGCGATCTCGCGAACGTTCTGTTCCTGTTTGAGGCTCTGCCAGACCATGCCGTAGGATCGCAGCAGCGCCATAAACGTGAGCGGTCCCACGACGTAGACGGCCTTCTTCGCGGCAAATTCGATGATGTCGTCGTCTTGCGAATAGGCGGCGCTGAGAAAATTCTCGCCCGGAATAAACATGACGACGAAATCGACGCTGCCGGGAATCGTTTGATATTTCGCGGCTGCGAGAGCGTTGATGCGCGATTTCAGCGCATCGCCGTAGCGTTTGAAGTGCGCCGCCTTCGTCGCTTCGTCCGGGACGTCGATCGCGTCGAGATAGGCGTCGAGCGGAACCTTTGCGTCGACGCAAATAAAACGATCGTTCGGCAAGCGAACGATGAGATCGGGCTGCTGCGCCTTGTCGATGCCGGCGAAACGCTTTTGTTCCTCGAAATCGCAATGCTCGAGCATTCCGGCCAATTCGCAGACGCGACGGAGCTGCAGTTCGCCCCATCGCCCGCGCGTCTGCGGGTTGCGAAGCGCCGATGCGAGCTTCGTCGTTCCCTCCGAGAGCGTCGCCGTAGCGCGGGTTAAGTCGCCGCCGCTTTTCGCGAGTTGTTCGACTTCTTGGCGGAGTGCGGCGTACGCGGTAAGGCGCGCTTGTTCGAGTTCGCGAACGAAGGCGTCGACTTGCGTTAATTTCTCCCCGACCGGGGCGACGAGTTCGGAGAGCTTCGCGGCGATGCCGGCCTGCGTCGTTTCCAAGCGCTGCCCGGCGAGTGCGAGAAATTCCGTGCGCGACGATTCGACGAGCTCGCGTTGCGTTGCGGCGAGATCGTTCTTCGCGCGCTCGAGCAGCAATGCGAATTGCGCGACGGCATCGGGCGCGTCGCCGGCGCCCCTGCGCGCGAGCGCGAACGTGACCGCCGCCGTTACGGCGACGGCGACGGCGATGGCGAGAAGGACGAGCGAGGCGGGCATGGCGTCAGCGTTTCGGAACCAGATGGTTCTTGAAAAACTCGAGCGTGCGCTTCCACGCATCGCTCGCGGCGGCGGGCGCGAACGCCGATCTGCGGTCGTCGAAAAAATCGTGCCCGGCGGTTTGATAGACGCGAATATCGTTGGCTACGGTGAGGAGCGTGCGAAAGAAACGCACGTTATCGGTCGGGATGATGGAATCGTGTTCGCCGTAGCTGCCGCAGACCGGGATGTGAATTTGGTCGGGAGTGATCTGCTCGACCGATCCGTAAAACGGCGCGACGCACGTAAAAATGTCGTTGTTATCGGCGGCCTGCATCAGCGCGTAGCGCCCGCCGGTGGAGAGCCCGGTGATCCCGATGAGCCCTTGCGGGGATCGCGCTTGCAACCAGAGCGCCGCCGCGCGAATATCGCCGTCGGCCTGTCGCCGTTCGATACGCTTTGCGAAGGGATCGAATACCGCGCGATCGCAGCTATCGTCGCCGGGAGGTGCGTCGAAGCGCGCGTAGAGATCGGGCGAAGCGGCGGAAAAGCCGGCTTTTGCAAACCGGCGGACGATGTCGCGGATCGTTGCGTCGACGCCCCAAAGGTGCGGCACGATAACGATACCCGGTGTGTTCGCGCGAATCGCGCGCGGCCCCGCGGTATAAACGCGCATCGTTGTATCGAGCCGACGGAGCTCGACGACTTCGACGACGATCGAGGGATCGTTCTCGGCAACGTACGGAAGGTGCGGCGGGGCGAGGTGCAGGTCGCTATCGTTCGCGCTCGTCATACGACGGGGTGCGACGGCGTCGATCGCTTTGGCAAGCGCGGCTAAATCATCATCCTTCTTCAACGCCCACTCCTTCGACGTCGTTGTTTCATCACCGTGCTGCGCGACCCTTTGCTGCGCTCGTCGCCGCGCTCGCCTTCGCGGTCGCCGAGCAGAGAGACGATGAATGCTTTTGCCAGTGGGGCGAGCGGACGGTCGCGACGCGAGAGGGCGAAGAAATCGCGTTCGAGGATGAGATCGTCGATAGCGACGGCGGTGACGCGATGTAAAGAGATCGCTCGTTCGACGACGAGTTCGGAGAGGACGGCGACGCCGAGCCCCGCTTCGACCGCGCGGACGATGCCTTCACCGCTGGGGAGTTCGAGCGCGATCGGCGGCTCCACGCCGGCGGCGCGGAGCGCGTCGTATCCGTGGTCGCGGGTCCCCGAGCCGGGTTCCCGGCTCACAAAACGTTCGCGTGTGAGCTCGGCGGCGTGGATCGCCGAGCGTTCGGCAAAGAGATGCCCCGGAGGAACGATGAGGCGCATGCGGTCGTGCGCGAAGGGGCGCGTTTCGAGCCGCGGGTCTTCGATCGTTCCCTCGACTAGCCCGAAGAGGACTTCGCCGGAGAGAACGAGGCGCGCAACTTCGTGGGTGTTGGCGATCCGGACGCGCGGCTGCACCTCGGGGCGATCGCGCAGAAAGCCGGCGAGGAGCGTGGGCACCAGGTGGGTGCCGATCGTCCGCGTCGCGGCGAAATCGAGCCGACCGCTCCGCGCTTCGGCGTAGCCCTCGGCCTCGCGCAGCAGGGCCTCCGTCTCGCCGACGAGGGCGCGCGCGCGTTCGGCGACCATCCTGCCCGCTTCGGTGAGCACCGGGCGTCCGGCTTCGCGCTCGAAGAGCGCGAGACCGAGCGCGGAGGCGAGCGTAGCGAGCTGCTGGCTCACCGCCGGCTGGGAGATCCCCAGGGCGCGGGCGGCCTTCGAAAAGGAACCGCGCTCCGCGACCTCGCGGAGCGTTTCAAGTTGCGAGAGCGATATTGTCATAAGTATAAGTAATGGCCATGCGTCAAATATGTAATTTGACTTATGAATGGGCGGCTCCTATGCTCGCTTCATGAGTCGTCCTTTTCGTCTTCGCGCTACGATCGCCGCGGTTCTCGCGGCCGCCCTGTTGGGCGTAACGCCATACAATTTTACCGTCGCGAACGTCGACGTCGTTCCCGACCTTCACGGCAACCCGGCGAACGCTCAATTGGTCGTCTTCGCCGCCGGCAACCAATACATGGCGATGCACGCGCTCGTCGCAGCCTTTCAACGCGAGCACCCCGATGTGAAGCGCGTGTTCTACGAAACGCTTCCTCCGGGGATACTCGCCAAGCAGATCGAGGCGGGCGCGCTTCAGGTCGGCAACCTCGTCATCGATCCGAAGCCCGATGTCTTTCTTTCCGGAAAGAAACGCATGACGATCGAACGCGAGCGCGGTATCGTCGGCCCGGCGCGAACCTACGCGACCAATACGTTGGCGATCTTGGTACGAAAGGGGAACCCGAAACACGTGTACGGCTTGCGCGATCTCGGCCGCGCCGACGTGCGCGTCGCGATGCCCAACCCCGCGTGGGAAGGCGTTTCGGGGCAAATTCAAGCGGCCTATCGGAAGGCGGGCGGCGAGGCGCTGGTCTCGACGATTATGGTGAGCAAACGCAAAGCCGGCACGACGTTGCTGACGAAAATCCATCACCGCCAAAGCCCGCGTTGGATCCTTTCCGGACGCGCGGATGCCGGCGTCGTGTGGATCTCCGAAGCGCTCTATCAGGCGAAATTAACGGGGCGTCTCGCCGTCGTGAAAATCTCCGCCTCGGAGAACGCAACGGCGATCTATCAAGCGGCCGTCGTAACGAAGGCGCCGCACCCGGCGGCGGCTAAAGCGTTCGTTACGTTTCTGACCGGCGCGCGAGCGCGCGCTATCTATGCTTCCTATGGCTTCACAACTGGAGGGACCCATTCATGAAACGCACGGCCTTTCTCGCCACCTCGGCATCGCTCGTCGCCCTGGCACCGACGATCGCCGAAGCCGCAACCGCAGTTCCCGGCGGCACCGCATTAGTCGAACGAAAAGCGAATTTCGATGAGGCGCACTTCAATAAAGTGCTCGGCCGCCCGGCGGAGATTCGCCAGATGTGGGAGATTCTCAATCCCAATCCCGTCGTTTGGAACAACATCAAAAACGCAATGAACGGCCTGCACTTCGGCTATGGATACCCGGCCGATAAAGTAGCGATGGCGTTCGCCGCGCACGGCCCGGCGTCGAGCTATAATTTCAGCGATTACGTGTGGGCGAAGTATCGCATCGGAGAATTTTTCAAGATCAAAGGCCCCGACGGCGCCTTCGCGACGAAGAATTACCATTACCCGTCGCACGTTCCGTTTAACCTGTCGGCGAACCCCGACGACGAAAAATCGTCGTATCAGGATCGTTCGATTCAAACGTTGCAACGGCGCGGTTTGGTGATGTTGACCTGCCACACCGCCGTCGAAGAGCAGTCACGTGCGATCGTGAAGCGCGGCTTCGCTCCGGCCGGCATGACGGGCTCGCAAGTCGCCGCCGACATTCTCACCCACCTCATCCCCGGCACGATCGTCGTGCCATCGATGGTGGCGACGGTCGCGGTTCTGC
>JAJYHP010000052.1 GCA_021784715.1 bacterium | reverse complement strand
CGAGCGCGGAGTCGATGTAGCCATCGTCTCCAAAATGCACCCGGTCCGCAGTCACTCCGGCGCAGCGCAAGGCGGCATCAACGCCGCGCTGGGCAACCGCGAGGAAGACTCGCCGGCCAGCCACACTTTCGATACCGTAAAGGGCTCCGACTATCTCGGCGATCAAGACGCGATCGCCGCGATGTGCGAAGACGCCCCCAAGCAGATTATCTGGCTCGAACATCGCGGCTGCATCTTCTCCCGACTCCCCGACGGCCGCATCGCTCAGCGCCCCTTCGGCGGCGCCGGCGCACCCCGCACCTGCTACTCCGCCGACGTTACCGGACTGGTCATCCTCCACACCCTGTGGGAGCAGCTCGAACGCTTCGGCGTCAAAGTCTACGAAGAGTACTTCTGCACCGCGCTCGCGATCGAAGATGGAATCGGATCGGGCGTGGTTGCGTATAACATGCGCAACGGCGAGCTCGAGTTGATCTCCGCGAAGGCCACGATCTTCGCCACCGGCGGCGCGGGACGGATGTATGCCAAGACGACCAACGGCTACGCCTCGACCGCCGACGGAATGTCGATCGCCTATAAGGCCGGCATCCCGCTGATGGATATGGAATTCATGCAGTTCCATCCGACGACGCTCAAAGAGAACGGCGTCCTCATGACCGAAGGCGCGCGCGGCGAAGGAGCCTATCTCCTCAATTCCGAGGGCGAGCGCTTCATGTTCAAATACGCGCCGAATAAAGGCGAGCTCGCTTCGCGCGACGTCGTCTCGCGCGCCGAATGGACCGAGATTCTCGAAGGGCGCGGCGTCGACGGTTGCGTGCTGCTCGACATGCGTCACCTCGGTCGCGAAAAGATTCTCGAACGGCTTCCGCAGATTCGCGAACTCGCGCTCGACGCGACCGGCAAAGACGCGATCGACGAGCCGATTCCCATTCTCCCCGGCGCCCATTACACGATGGGCGGGATCGAGACCGACAAGTTCGGCGCGACGCGCGTCCCCGGCGTCTACGCCGCCGGTGAATGCGCGTGCGTCAGCGTCCACGGCTCGAACCGTCTCGGCGGCAACTCGCTGCTCGACACGATCGTCTTCGGCGCTCGCGCGGCGGCGCACGCAGTCGACTACGTCAAATCGGTCGGTGAGGTTCGCCCCTCGACGCGAACCCTCAAGTCCGAACAAGAACGCGTCGCCGCGCTGCTGGCGCGGAGCAGCGGAACGCGGGCGCCGGTCCTCCGTCGCAAGATGAACGAAACGATGAGCGCGAATACGTTCATCTTCCGCGACGAAAAGGGGCTCTCGGTGGGCGTCGCCGACCTCGAAGCGGTGCGCAAAGAGTTCGATGAGTCCGTCATCGTGATGGATAAATCGAAGACCTTCAACACCGATCTCGTCTCGACGTTCGAAACGGATTTCCTCATCGACGCGGCGCTCTGCCTCGCAAAAGGCGCGCTGGAGCGCAAAGAGTCGCGTGGAGCGCAATCGCGGACCGATTATCCCGATCGCGACGACGTCAACTGGCTCAAACATACGCTGGCCTACCGGCAAGAAAACGGCTTGCCGCGACTCGACTATTCGCGAAGCGTGAAGATCACCGACTTCAAGCCTGAAGTGAGGAGCTACTAATGGCCAAGATCAAGCTCGATATCTTCCGTTTCGACGAAGCGACCGACACCGTACCGCATCGCGACGAGGTGACCGTCGATCTTCCCGAAACGACGACGGTTCTCGACGCACTCGAATATGCGAAGGCCGAGGTCGACGGATCGATTTCGTTCCGCCGCTCCTGTCGCTCCGCGATCTGCGGGTCCTGCTCGATGAGCATCGGCGGAGTGACCTCGCTCGCCTGCAAAACGTCTTGCGGCTCGGCGATGGAAGAGGACGGCTCGGTGAAGATCGATCCGATGCCGAACTTCCAGCCGATGAAAGATCTCGTCGTGCACATGGATCCCTTCTGGGATAAATACGCGCGGCTCAAACCCTATCTCCAGCCCAACGATGCAGACTCCGCTCACGCAACCGAGCGGCGCGTCAGCCCCGACGACATGAAAAAGCTCGTCGATGTTGCCAACTGCATCATGTGCGCGACCTGTTATTCGCTCTGCCCGGTCGTTAGCGTCGATCCGGCCTTCGCCGGCCCCGCCGCGATCGCGTACGCCTACCGCTTCATCGAAGACGTGCGCGATGGGAAGCGCACCGATCGCCTCGCACAGATCAGCGAAGATTATCTCTGGCTCTGCGCGCACTGCTACGCGTGCTCGTACTGTCCGAAGCACGTCGATCCGAACGATCGCATCATCGACGTGAAACGAGCGACGATCAAAGACCGTGTCATGATGAACGAACGCGGCCCACGCCACGCACTCGTCGTCGCGAAGACGATCAAACAGACCGGCATGCTCGCCGAGACCGAAGTGATCCAAGGAACCGTCGGTCGTTTCAACATTCGCGGCCTTCTGAAAGTCGCACCGCTCGGGGCGCGCATGGCACTCAAGGGCAAACTCCCGCCTCCCTTCCTCAAGCCCGTACCGAAGGTCGACGAAATTCGCACCATTTTCGATGCATTGGAGGCACCGGTCCGATAATGTCCAGCACGCTCCTTCCCGAAGAACGCGCGCTCGACGCGCACGTTCGCACCAATTCCTCCAAGAGCAAGCGCTACGGATTTTTCCCCGGCTGCGTTGCGAAAGAGTCCTGTAAAGAACTCTTCAACTCGACGATGCTCCTCGCCGACAAGCTCGGCATCGAGCTCGTCGAACTCACCGCGGCCTCCTGCTGCGGCGCCTCGGTGCTCAACGACACCAATCGCGACGTGGCGCGCGTGCTGAACGCGCGCACCTACGCTCAGGCCGAAGCGCTCGGCCTCGACGACGTCATCACGATCTGCTCGACCTGCACCGGGCACATGCGCGCGGCGAATAAAGAGCTGCGCGAGAGCGAAGAGCGCATGGCGCACGCGAATGCGATTCTCGGCAAGTTCGGCGCGAACTATAAAGGCACCGTGACCGTCCGTCACCTACTCTGGCTCTTGATCGACGACATCGGGCTCGACGCGCTGCGTTCGATGGTCGTTCGTCCGCTCAACGGACTGAAGGTCGCGCCCTTCTACGGCTGCCACATCATCCGCCCCGAATCGGTGAACGGCTGGGAATCGGCGCGTCACCCGCATTCGCTCGAAGACGTCATCGTCGCACTCGGTGGCGAGGCAGTCGATTATGCCGGGAAGACGCGTTGCTGCGGCTTCCACGTGCAGCTGGAGAAAGACGGCATCGCATCGTCGATGGTCGGCCAGAACATGCGCATGGCCAAGGATAACGGCGCCGAAGCGGTGATCACGCCCTGCCCGCTCTGCCACCTCGCGCTCGACGGCTATCAGGCCGATGCCGCCGCTCGCTGGGGGCGCACCGATCTCCCCATCTTTCACCTTCCCCAACTCGTCGCGTACGCGCTCGGCGTGCCCGCCGAGAAGCTCGGTCTGAACAAGCACCTCATCGATCCACGCGAGGTCATGGTCTCGCGCGATCTGATCAACTAGCGACCGCGCGCCGCAGCATGAAGCGCCGCTCTCGGCATCGAGAGCGGCGCTTTTTTGCTCTCCGGCGCCGAACCGGGAGCGCGCGCGCGATGTCGAAGTGGGGTTCATGATCGCACCGCACGACGTCACCGCCTATCCGGCCATCGATGCCGAACTCCAGGAGCTCCGCGCCGGCGCCCAGCGATGGGCTCGCCTGCCAATCCTCGCAAAAGTCGCGCTGCTCGAGGACTCTCGCGACGGGGTCTACGCCCTCCGTCGGCGTTGGGCGGAGGCCGCCGTCGAGGCGAAAGGGCTGCGCGGGACGGGGCTCGAGGGCGAGGAGTGGATCAGTGGGCCCTGGGCCGTGCTCTACGCGCTCAATCGCTATATCGCGTCCTTGGAGGGGATCGCGAAAAGCGGTGCGCCCGAGCTCCCCGGAAGCCGCATCTACGCCCGTCAGGGCGGCCAAAGCGTCGCAAAGGTTTTTCCGAATACGCTCTACGACCGACTGCTGCTCAACGGCATCGACGCGGAGATCTGGATGGAGCCGGGGCTCGCGCCGAGTGAGGTCCCCGCAACGATGGCGACCTGGTATCGCGAGGCGCATCCGCAACCGCGCGTCGCGCTCGTCCTCGGCGCCGGGAATATCGCGGCGATTCCGCCGCTCGACGTGCTCTACAAATTGCTCGCCGACGGCGCCGTCTGCATGCTGAAAATGAATCCCGTCAACGACTATCTCGGCCCGATCTTCGAGCGCGCCTTCGCAGCGCTGGTCGATGAAGGCTACCTTCGCTTCGCCTACGGCGGCCCAGAGATCGGGCAATATCTCTGCGCCTCCGATGCAATCGACGAAATTCATATCACCGGAAGCGATACGACCCACGACGCCATCGTCTTCGGACTCGGCGAGGAGGGCGCCGCACGCAAGCGCGCCGGGAAAGCGATCCTCCAGAAGCCGATCACGAGCGAGCTCGGGAACGTGAGCCCCACCATCGTGGTACCCGGCGAGTGGAGCGACGCCGATTTTCGCTTTCAGGCCGAGAATATCGTGACGCAGAAGCTCCATAACAACGGTTTTAATTGCATTGCGTCGCAGGTCTTGGTGTTACCGCAGAATTGGGTGGGGACGCCGCGGCTCGTCGCCGCAATCGAAGGGCTCTTGCGCGAACTCCCCGATCGCCCCGCCTACTATCCCGGCGCCGGATCGCGCTGCGAACGACTCTCGCAAGTCGGCGAGAGCGTCGCGCTCGGGCGGAGCGGCGACGGCTATACCGCGCGCACGATCCGGCACGCCGAGTATGGCGATCCCGAGGATCCGGCATTTAGCGTCGAAGCGTTCTCGAGCTTTCTCGCCTACGTGACGATTCCGGGTGAGACGGAACGCTATCTCAACGACGCGGTGGCTTTTGCCAACGACCGCTTGCGCGGCACGCTCGGAGCGAATATGATCGTGCACCCGGCGAGCGAACGCGCCCACGCCGCAGCGATCGATCGGGCGATCGCCGGGCTGCGATACGGATGTATCGCCGTGAACGCGTGGACCGGGGTCGGCTTTTTACTGACCGAGAGTACGTGGGGCGCCTTCCCCGGGCACACGCTCGCCGACGTGGGGAGCGGCATTGGGGTCGTCCACAACAGCTTCTTCTTTTCGCGACCGCAAAAGAGCGTCGTTCGCGCACCCTTTGCGCCCTTTCCACGCAGCCTCTTCGGCTACGGCGCGACGCTCCTCCCGAAGCCGCCGTGGTTCGTCACCAATCGCGGCGGAGCGAGCATCGGCCCCGCACTCTGCGACTTCGAGTACCGCCCATCGCCGATACGCGCGCTGCGCGTGGCACTCTTAGCGATGCGCGGATAACTTCACCCCCGCGGCCTTCAGCATGCGAAGCACCGGAGCGTGCGGCAGGCCGTACACGGTGATGCCGCGCCGCCCGACCATCGTCGTGGAAGACCAGAGCGCGTCGTCGATCGAGGCCTCGACCGCATCGCTCGTCGCGCGATAGAGCGTGTCGAGCACGCGGTCGCTCTCGACGGTCGCCAGGCGCGGCGCGTGAACGCGAAAGTCGCCGGTGCGTCGATAGACGTATCGCGTGGAAAAGGCGACGAAGAGATCGCCGCTTCCGACGGAGGAGATCAATCCCGTGCGCGCCATGCCGATCCCCGCTCGCAGCGCGAGCGCGCGCAATTGCCGATTATCGAGCGGCGCGTCGGTTGCGATGACGATGATGATACTTCCCGAACTCATTCGCCCGTGCAACGCGAGCGGCTGAGGGAAGCGCGGCAGATACTCGTTCTTCAGCGCGCGTCCGACCGGGACGCCCGCAATTTTCAAGTGCGCGTGCGACATTCCGGTGTTATCGTTCACGAGAACGCCGACGCGATAGCCGCCCATCGATGCTGGAATCACGCGCGATGCCGAGCCGATTCCCGCTTTAAATCCGAACGCTTTCATGCCGGTCCCAGCACCGACGCTGCCGCGCCGAAATTGCCCGGTATGCGCGCGATTTAAAAGCGCGACGACGTCGCTCGGCCGCACCGCACGCGCCTGAATGTCGTCGAGCAATTGATCGTCGCATTCGGCAACGACGGGGAGCGGAACGTCGTCGGTGATACCGAGCTGTGGGTGTTTGGAGATCATCCAACTCACGACGCCGTCGTCGGCGAGACCGATATCGAGGGTGTCGGTCAGTACGATCGGCTCCTCAAGATAACCCGATTCGTCGATCCAATGCGTTCCGGTCATCTCGCCGTTGCCGTTGAAACGGAGAAAGGCGGCAGCAACCTTTCGGTCCCAGGGGTCGGCGTCGGGGAGAATCGCCGTCGCGCCGGTGCGAATCGAGCTTCCGCGCTCGATGGTCAGATTGGCGACGCGCACGCCGGCGACGTCGGTGATCGCATCGAGCGGCCCTGCGGGCAGCGATCCGACGTGAAAGGGAAGGGCCGCCGCAGCGGGCGCAACAAACAGGGCCGCGAGGAACGCGGCGAGTGCAATCGTACGTGAACTCATAGGGATTCCTGCGACTCGGCCCCTCCGACGGCCTGCAGGCACGA
>JAJYHP010000166.1 GCA_021784715.1 bacterium | reverse complement strand
CGTTTGCACCCCGGTAACCGGGTTCGAAGACGCGCTCGCGATCCTCCGGCGCGATTCCCGGGCCGCTGTCGTTGATGCGCATGTGCAGTCGCCCTCCGTCTTGGTTGCACTGCAGTTCGATCGTCCCGCCGGGAGGAGTATAACGCACCGCGTTGATCAGCACGTTGCGAAGAATTTGCCCGACGCGCATCGCGTCGCCGTAGTAGGTTTCGCAGGACGCCTTGCGCTCGCCGCAGGTCTCGTAGACGATCCGAATGCCTTTCGCCTCCGCCATTCCCGCGGTTGCGGCGGCATGCGCGCCGATGAGCGCGCAGATGTTGAGCGGGGCGAGTGCGATCTGAACCGACGGAGACTCGGCGAGCTCCGATTTCGGCGGTTCGGCGAGCAGATGGCCGGCCCCGACGATCGCGTCGCGAATCCCCTCGAGACGAGCCGGCTCGGCATCGAGAACGCCGTCGACGATGCCCTCGATGTTCGATTGCGCGATCGAAAGTGCGTTGCCCACTTCGTGGCGAAGCATCGAGCGCGCGCGACGATCGCGACGATCGCGCTCCTCCAACCCTTGAATGAATAGTAATAATCGCCCGGAGATCGGATCTTCAAGAGGTTCGAGTTCGGCCTTCGCTGCGTCGTAATCTCCGAGCGTCGCGAGATCGAGGGCGTGAACCAGCCGCTGACTCACCGGATCGCTCACTCGTGAGCAGCCTTATATCCCACTCCGAAGACGGTAAGCACGTATCGCGGATGGAGCGGATCGATCTCGATTTTTCGGCGGAGGTTGTTGATATGGCGGTCGAGCGTTCGTTCGTAGATCGATCCGTCGTCGCCGATGGCGTCGAGCAACTGCACGCGCGAGAAGACCTGCCCCGGATGGCGTGCCAGCGCGCTGAGAATGCGAAACTCGGAGGGGGTGAGATCGATCTTTTCGTTGTTGCGCCGCACTTCGTGCGCGTCGCCGTCGATGGCGAGATCGAGCACGTGCAACCGGTGGCGACCGCCGGGCCGGTCGCGTTCTTCGCTGCGCCGCAACACCGCCCGAACCCGCGCGATGACTTCACGCGGCGAGAACGGCTTGGTGATGTAATCGTCGGCGCCCATCTCCAGGCCGACCACGCGATCGACTTCATCGCCGCGAGCGGTCAGCATGATCGTAGGGATCGCTTGCTCGTTGAGGGAGCGGAGCAGATCGAGGCCGCTTCCATCGGGGAGGGTGACATCGAGCAGCAGCAGGTCGGGGAGCTGCCGTTCGATCTCACTTACCGCCCCTGCCAGTGTCTCGGCCACGACCGGGATGTAGCCCTCCCGCTGTAGATAGGCGGAAAGCACATCCCCGATCTGGCGTTCATCGTCAACGACGAGCACCCGTTTGCTCACCGTGGGTGCTTCGTTCACCAGGTCCTCATTCCCGGCACGAGATAGACATGTTCGGTGAAGTGCTGATAGAAGGGCCCTGCGTAGGCCACGATCACCAACGCCACCGCAACGAGCGACCAAAGTCCCAAACGATCGAAGACCGAGGGTGCGTCGTCACCGGGGCGCGCCAATGCGAAGGTGAAGCCGCGCGCGCTCTCGGTCTCGGTGATCTCGGGTTTGGAGAAGATCGTTCCGAAGAGCACGATCGCGAACGCGATCACGCTCAGGAAGATCACGACGCCGCCGCCCGCTGCGAGCAAGGAGAAGGGCTGCCATGCGGCGGCGAGCGCCGACCCTCCGTAGGTGTAATGCTCGACGCGACGCGGCGCACCCATCAGTCCCTCGGTATGCATGGCGAACGACATCACCGCCATCCCGACGAACCAGAGCCAGACCTGCGCTCGCGCGAGCCCGACGCTAAAGAGGCGCTTCCCCGTGAGCGCCGGGAGTAACCGCCAGGTCGCCGCCAAGAGCGTCAGCGCGACCGGCCCGCCGACGGTAATGTGGAAGTGGCCGACGACCCACATGGTGTTATGGATCGTACTGTCGAGCGTATACGAGGCGTTGAGAATGCCGCCGATACCGCCGAAGATAAACAACAGCATCGCCAGCGCGATGCCTGCAAAGGCAGGGTCGCCCCACGGTAGCGAACCGACGATGCCGAAAAACCCGGTCTTCCCAAGCTTCGCCGCGTACTCTTCAAAGGTTGCAAAGAGCGCAAACGCCGTCATCAACGATGGTACCACCACCATCAACGTCAGGCCGGTTTGCAGCAATTTCCAGCGATCGGCGATTCCGGGGTCGGAGAATTCGTGATGGATCCCGACCGGCAGCGAGAGAATGATAAAGAGGATGAACGCCAAGCGCGTCAGGGTGTCGGAGAAAATCGGGACCTTTAATATCGCCGGGACGACTCCGTACCACACGAGATAGGCGCCGAGCAACCAAAAATAGACGAGCGGATGCCCGAAGTACCAAAAGAGCATCCGCGATAAGAGCACGTCGATGCCGGGAACCCAGCCGAACGCCCACGGAATGAGCATGAAGATCACTTCGTATGCCACGCCGATCGTGGCTAAAAACCACATGATGTAATTCGCTAGTACCATAAAGGCCGGAAGCGGAATACGCTCGCCCGGATGCTCGCGCCGCCACACCGCGGTGACCAAAAGCCATTCCAACAGCGCGACCCAGGTTCCGACGATCAACAGGGCGGCGCCGATATAGAACCACGGACTTGCCTTCAACGGCGCATAGAACGTGTAGAGCACCGAAGCGTTCCCGGCAAGAATTTCGTACGCCGCCATCACCGTGCCCACCGTCATCAGCCAGAACGCGAGCCACCCCAGCGCGATGCTGCGATGCGGATAATTTTCCGTCTGATAGACGGCGAGATGCGAGAGACCGGTGATAAAAAACGTTGTAAAGACCAGCGCCAACAGCACGCCGTGCGCGGTCAGCATGCGATAGTAGTCGAACCATGGGGGCATTTGTATCGCATCGGCGTGCGAGAGCGTCTGGAGGACGCCGAAAAACGTGCCGATAAAGAGCGCCGCAAACGCGACGGTAAGATGCGCGAAGATGAGCCGCCGTTGTGCCGGTGTCGTAGCGGTATTCATTCGATCGAGAACCATCATGCGTCCTGACTCCTCACTTCACCACGATGTGCGCGAACATATCGGCATGCCCGGCACCGCAATATTGGTCGCAAACGATTAAATGATCGCCGGGCCGGCGAAAGACATGCGTCGCCGTACTCACCCAACCGGGCATCACTTCGAGATTCACATCGGTATGCTCGATAAGGAAGCCGTGAACGACGTCGGTCGAAGTCACATAGAAGTGGACCTTCGCTCCGAGCGGTACCGACAGGGTCGAGGGCCGCCAAAAGAAGACCTGGCCGACGTAATAGGCTTCGTAGGAACCGTCGGGGAGCTTCCGGAGCCCCGGATGGTCGAATGGCGGTGTCGAGGCGACTTTCGTGGGGTCGATCGTCATGCTGCTTGCGGGAGGCTTGAAGCTCTCGCCGACCTGCAGAGCGATGAGGATGAGAAAGAATGCGGCGAGCGTGACAACGCCCAAACCGAGGAAGATTTTCTCGAGCCGATGGATGTGCATCGCCTACCACCTCGATTGGGAGAGCGCGAGGAGCGCTACCCAGGAAATGACGATCAAACCAAGGATGACGAGCACGAACCCAAAGGTCGTTCGGTAGGTTGGTTCGTTCATACCCCCGAGTTTAGCCGCGAACTGGGCGCCTCCGAGGAAGAACACCTCGGGCTGTCTTCTCGACTTCTTCTCAACTCCGAGGCGGGCCTATCCGCCGGCAACCCACCGCGCGAAGAGAAAGGCGACGCCCGACGCCACGCCGCCGATCGCGAGCGTCTGGAGGGCGGCGAGCCAGGGCGCGATGCCCGTCAGTCGCCCTTTCACCGCCCCGAAGATGGCGAGGGCGATTCCGGTGAGGATCGCCGAGACGACGAACGCTTCGTTCGACGCGGCGATCAATGCGTACGGCGCGAGCGGAATCACTCCGCCGACGACATACGAGAGACCGATGGTGATGCCGGAGAGAATCGCGCGATGCTTCTCCGGGCGCTCGAGCCCGAGTTCGAAGCGCATCATAAACTCCACCCAACGTTCGCGATCCGAGCAGATCGTATCGACGGTCTGTTTGAGGAGATCTTCGCTGAGGCCGTAATGCGAGAGCACTTCGGCGACTTCGGCGCGCTCGGTCTCGGGAAGGTGCTCCGCTTCGTAGTATTCGCGCGCGAGTTCGTTCTCGTAATGATCGCGATCGGTTCGCGTTGCGAGATATCCGCCCAGCCCCATCGAGATGCCGCCCGCCGCCAACTCGGCAACGCCGGCGGTAACGACGATATGCGATGCAGCAAGGGCGCCCGCGATACCGGCGGCGAGTGCGAACGGCACCGTGAGCCCATCGGACATACCGATAACGACGTCACGCAGCGTCGCGGTCGATGAAAGGTGTCGCTCGGGGTGCGGGGGCTTGGAGAGCATTTGCGTCCGCTTGGCTCCGCGATTCACGGTTGCCTGCTTTGGCTCGCTTGAATTCCAGCGATGCATGCGCGACGATTGTTTCTCGAGGAAGCATCCTTCGAAGGCTCGGCGAAAGATCATCATCCGCGAGGAAAGAGAGGCACGCGTGGGATTCCCCTCCTACGACCGCATCGTCGAAGCATTGGCAACCGCATCGCCGATGCAGATGGTCGTCGCCGATGCAGCGGAACGGCACGTACTCGAAGGCGCGCTCGCTGCGGCGAGTGCCGGCATCGTCGAGCCGATCTTCATCGGCGAGCCGAGAGCGGTGCGGAATCTTCTCGCAGAGATCGGGGAGCAGCGCTCGTTTACCATCATCCCCGCGGCGAGTAGCGAGGAAGCCGCCTCGCTCGCCGTCGAGCAGGTCGTCAACGGGCGAGCCGGAGCGCTGATCAAAGGCCACCTGCATACCGACACGTTTTTACATCCGATTCTCGCGCGACTCCGAACGACGAAGCGTCTCTCGCATGTGTTCGTCATCGAGATGGAACGTTATGCGAAGCCGCTGCTTCTCACCGACGGTGCGATCAACGTTGCTCCCGATCTCGCGACAAAGACGGAGATCCTGCAAAACGCCATCGAGTTCGCCGTCTCGATGGGGCTCGCCGTACCGAAAGTCGCGCTCCTCTCGGCGGTGGAAACGGTGAAAGCGACGATCCCATCAACGCTCGACGCCGCAGAGCTCGTTGCGAACGCCGCACGCGGGCTTTTCGCGCCGGCGCTCCTCGCCGGACCGTTGGCATTCGATTGCGTCGTTTCGCGCGAAGCGAGTGCGGTAAAAGGATTGAGCGGCCCGGTTCCGGGAGACGCAGATATCGTTCTCGTTCCTGAAATCGTTTCGGGAAATGCGATCGCTAAAGCCTTGGAGTTCGGAGCGGGCGCGACCCTGGCAGGAATCGTCCTCGGCGCGCAAGTTCCCATCGTCCTGACATCGCGCGCCGACTCGGTGAAGACACGCTTGCATTCCACGGCGCTTGCGGCGTATCTCTATCACCGAACCGAAAACGCCTCGCAATCGGCAGTTCCGGTGCGATGACGCAAATGCGTGACGGCCTTTCATCGATCGAAGCGCAGGCCCGCCTCGCGCGCGACGGCCCGAACGAAATCGCACCGATCCGCCCGCAACCCCTGCGCGATCTGCTTCGGAAATTCTGGGCGCCGATCCCCTGGCTGCTCGAGGGAACCATCCTCCTCGCAATCGCAACGCATCGTTCGCAGGACGCCGTTGCGGTTGCGTTTCTTCTTTTTTTCAACGTGTTCTTGGCATTCGTTCAAGAACGCCGCGCACAGCACGCCCTCGATCTCTTGCGCGCGCGCATCGTCGTACACGCCAAGGTACTTCGTGACGGGATCTGGGGAACGCTCGCATCCCGCGAACTCGTCGCCGGAGATATCGTTCGGCTGATCGTCGGCGATGTCGTTCCCGCCGATATCGATCTCGATGACGGCGAGCTGCAAGTCGATCGATCGGCATTGACCGGCGAATCGATCCCGGAGGACGTGGCGGCGGGAGCGTGCGTCTACGCCGGCTCGACCGTCACGCGCGGCGAAGCAACGGGGCATGTGATCGCCACCGCCGAGCGCACGAAATTCGGAAAGACCGCCGGGTTAATGCGCGATATCCACACGATGGGAAGCGTCCAGCGCTTGGTGATGGGGATCGTCCGTTCGTTAGCGATTGCCGGTGCGATCGTCGTTCTCGGGGTCGCCGCGTTTGCGTTCTCGCAGCACGTCGCTCGCTCCGAGATCGTCGTCTTCGCGCTCGTGGTTCTGCTCGCGGCGATTCCCGTCGCCTTACCGGCGGCATTTACGTTGGCGACCGCATTGGGAGCGCTCGAACTCTCGCGCAGCGGAGTGCTGGTGACGCACCTCACGGCGATGGAAGATGCGGCGTCGATGGATGTCCTCTGTTGCGATAAGACCGGCACCCTCACGCTCGATGCAATTCGCGTCGATCGGACGACGCCGTATCCGCCGTACTCCGAAGGCGAGCTGCTCCAATTCGCGAGCGCGACCTGCGATATCGCCGGGCAGGATCCGATCGACCTCGCTATTCTCACCGCCGCACGGGCAACTCCGGCGGAGGATCTGCACGTCGAGCGACTGCTCCCCTTCGACCCACGAACGAAAAGCGCGCAAGCATTCGTTCGACTTGCCGACGGCTCGGAGGCCACGATTGC
>JAJYHP010000096.1 GCA_021784715.1 bacterium | reverse complement strand
TTGAGCCGATCGCTCGGCGAGACGGCGACCAACGCGAAGAAACGATGGCTGAGATCGGGATCGTCCTTCGCTTTCAGCCCGGCTTTTCGGAGTGCTTCGGCGTCGGTCGCATCGGCGTGAACGAGCCGGAAGTTCTCGCCGTACTGCTCGGCGAGTCGCTCGGCCATCTGCGTGAAGCGCCGGTCGGCGCGTTCGTCGTCGTGCTTCCAAACGAGCGCAACCTCATGCCCGCGCGTTTTGAGAATCTCCGCGCAGACTTCAGAGAATCTCCGCGCAGACTTCATATGCGAGGTCATCGCCGCCCACAACGATAATGAGCGCTTCGGCTAGCATGACCGACTCTTCCGCAAATCTCGCCGACATCTTGCGCGCCGCGCACCCGCTCGCGCGTGCGTTGATCGCGCGCGTGCCCGGCGGCGAGCCGGTCTTCGAGATCGGGCACGGAAGCGGGCGAAACCATCGCGCGCTCGAGGCCGCCGGCCTTGAGGTGCTCCACTTCGGCGCCGATGCCGCCCCGGCGGGAGGGGCGGCGGGAGCGCTCTCCACGCACGCGCTGCTGCACGGGAGCCCCGCCGAGATTGCGGCGCACCTCGCCGAGATCGCTCGCGGGCTCGCCATCGGGGCACCGTTCTTCGCAACCTTCGGCTCGCGGCGCGATGCGCGCTTCGGCGAAGGCAGCGCGCTCGGTCCGACGACCTTCGCGCCGGAGGACGGCGACGAACGCGGGGTCGCCCATAGCTACTACGACGAAGCGGAGCTGCGCGAGGCGCTGCAAGCGTACTACGCGATCGAGGAGCTTCGCGAGGTCGAGGTCGACGCGATCGCCGGAGCGTGGGCGCACGCAAGCGCGCCGTTACGCGGCGCCGTGCACTGGTTCGTGGTAGCGCACCGCCGCTGATGCTCCCTACCGCGCTCGGGTTTCAGCTCGAGACGCCGATCAATCCTTGCATCGGGCTCGAGGCGTTCGCATAGAGCCGCTTCGCCATCCGTCCGGAGAGAAAAGCGAGCCGCCCCGCGCGCGTCGCCAGCGCCATCGCTTCGGCCATCGCGACGGGGTTCTGCGCGGCGGCGATGCCGGTATTCATCAGCAGCGCATCGACGCCGAGCTCCATCGCGACGGCGGCATCGGAGGCGGTTCCGACCCCGGCATCGACGATGACGGGAACGCCGGCGCGCTCTTTGATGATGCGAATCGTGTACGGGTTGCAGATCCCGAGGCCGCTGCCGATCGGTGCGGCGAGCGGCATCACCGCCGCGCAGCCGAGCGCTTCGAGTTGCGCGCAGGCGACCGGATCGTCGCCGATATAGGGCAGCACCGTAAATCCGTCGTTGACGAGCTGTTCGGCGGCGACGAGCGTCTCGCGCGTATCGGGGTGCAGCGTCTGCGTATCGCCGATCACTTCGAGTTTGATGAGATCGGTCTCGAGTAGTTCGCGTGCGAGTTGCGCGGTCGCGACCGCTTCGCGCGCGTTAAAACATCCCGCGGTATTCGGCAGAATCGTCATCTTCGAACGATCGATATAATCGAGCAGCGAGCCGCCCCGTTCGCCGAGATCGATGCGCCGGATCGCCACCGTCACCATCTCTGCGCCGCTGGCGAGATGCGCCGCCTGCATCGCCTCCATCGAGGGGTATTTTCCGGTGCCGACGATCAGGCGCGAACGGAATTCGTAGGCACCGATTCGGAGGGGGCTATCTTCGAAACTCTGCATCACCGCCCTATCTTCCACCGCGCGCGGCGCGACGCATCCCGCTAAGGTCGGCTCGCCGCCGGTTAGCCGCCGGCGACGGCGCGAACGATCTCGATGCGGTCGCCTTCGGCGATGCGCTGCTGCGCGAACTCGCCGCGCCGCACGACGCGATCGTTACAGGCGACAGCGATGCCGCGCGCCTCGATCCCCAACGCCGCGAGCACCTCGGCGAGCGTTGCGTCGGCGGCGGAAACCTCGCGCTGCTCGCCGTTGACCTCCAGCTTCATGCCCCGACACCGGCCTCGTTCGCCGTAAAGCGCGCCGGCGAGAAAGCGGGGTCGATCGGCGTACCGTGCTCGATCTCGTCGGCGAGCAGCTCGGCAGTGCGCGCGCAGAGCAGCACGCCATTGCGGTAGTGCCCGGTCGCGAGGAGATAGCCCTCACGCGGCGTCCGCCCGAGAATCGGGCGCTCGTCGGGGGTGCCGGGGCGCAGCCCCGACCACTGTTCGACCAACGAGAACCCGGCGAGGCTCGGAGCGCCGGCGAGCACCCGGTCGAGCAGCTGGCGCTGCCCCCCGGCGGTGATGCGGCGGTCGAACCCGACCCGCTCGCCGGTCGCACCGACGAGCAGCCGCCCATCGGATCGCGGAACCACGTAGCAGCCGCCCAGCCACATCGTGTGGCGCACGAAATCATGCGGCATCGCCAGCGCCAACATCTCGCCCTTCACGGGCTCGACCGGCGGCCGGCACTCGGCCGGAACCCCGGCAACGTGCGGCGCCCAGGCACCGGCGGCGTTCACGACGATCTCCGCCGGGCGGAAGCCCCATCGCGTGCGGACGCCGCAGACGCGGCGCGCGTCGAACTCCAGCTCGATCTCTTCGCTCGTCGCCACCTGCACGTGCATGCGCGCGAGCGCTGCGAGCAAGGCGCGCCCGAGCAGTCGATTGTCGATGCTGCCTTCGTCGTGCGTGAGCAACGCGCCGAGCACGTTGCCGGCAAGCGCAGGTTCGAGCTGCAAAGCTTCGCGCGCGTCGAGCAGGGTGTAGCCGACGCCGGCTGCAGCGAGCGAACGCGCGCGCGCGTGCAGACGCTCGAGCGCCGCCTCGTCGAATGCCGCCTGAACGATGCCGTCGAGGCGCAGTTGCGGATCGACCGCGCTCGCTTCGCGCAGCGTTTCGACGAAGGTGGGAAAGCCGAGCAGCGCATCGTTGCAGAGCGCGTGCATCGGTTCGTCGGCGATCTCCTCGGTGCGAGCGGCGAGCATGCCCGCCGCCGCCCACGACGCGGCTTTCGCCGGTTCGAAACGGTCGAAGACGGCGACCTGCGCACCGCGCCGCCGAAGTTCGAAGGCGAGGCTCAGGCCGATGAGGCCCGCGCCGATGATGACGATCTCACCGCGTTGTTCGAGAGCGGCCATCGCCTACATCCCCGTATAGACGGGGCCCTCGCCGCCCTGCGGCGGTACCCAGGTGATGATCTGGTAGGGGTCGGCGATATCGCAGGTCTTACAATGCACGCAGTTGGTGAAATTGATCTGCAGACGCCCTTCGACTTTGCCGTCCTGCTTTTCAAAGAGCGGTTCGTAGACCGCCGCCGGACAGAAATAGCCGCACGGGTTGCCGTACTCCACCGTGCATCGATCGCGACAGATATTCGTGTCGGCGACGTGGAGGTGACAGGGCTGATCTTCATCGTGCATCGTGCCCGAGTTGAAGACGTCGGTGAGTTTATCGAAGGTCAACTTGTTGTCGATCGTCGCGCGCGGTGCGGGATCGGGTTTGTAGCCGCGCTTCTCCATCCGTTCGTGCCCGGCGACCGCGTTGAGTTTTTCGATGACGCCGAACGCCCGGCCGCCGGTAACGGTCGAGAGGCCGGCATTGAACATTCCCGCCCACATACCGTGCTCGAAGCCTTGGTGGAAGTTGCGCGCCGAACGCAGTTCTTCGTAGGCCCACGAAGATTCGAAGCGCTCCACGAAACCGCTGAGTTGCTGCGCGTCGTAACGATCGGCTTGCACCGCAGCGAAGATCGTCTCGGCGGCGAGCATTCCCGATTTGATGGCGAGATGGATCCCTTTGAGGCGCATCCCGTTGAGGAAACCGGCGGAATCGCCGGTAAGCAATAAACCGTCGGCGTACGGGCGCGGCATGGCGAAGAAACCGCCTTCGGGAATCGCCTTCGCACCGTAGCGAATGAGTTTGCCGTCGGCGAGCAGCGCGGCGATCGCCGGATGCTGCTTCATGCGCTGCAATTCGTTGTGCGGATCGCTGGTGGGGTTCTTCGCATCGAGCCCGGTGACGTGGCCGATATCGAGCACGTCGTCGGCCATGCCGTAGATGAAGCCGCCGCCGAACGTATCGGGGGCGAGCGGATAGCCCAGCGTGTGAATCACCGCACCGGCGGCGAAGCGCCCGGCGGGGAGCTTCCAGAGCTCTTTCACGCCGGCGGCATAGACTTGCGGCTCTTTCCCGGCATCGAGCCGGAGTTTGGCGATCGCTTGTTTTGCGAGCGTTCCGCGCACGCCCTCACCGAGGACGACGACCTTCGCATAGATATCCGCGCCGGGCTCGTAATTCGCTTTGTGCGTGCCGTCATGCGCGACGCCTTTATCGCCGGTACGAACGCCGACGACGCGGTCGCCCTCCCAGAGTAACTCCTGGCCGGGAAATTCGGCGAAGACCTGCGCGCCGGCGGCTTCGGCCTGCTCGCCGAGCCATTTCGCCATCTTCTGCAGGCTCGCAACATACTTGCCGTGATTGTTGAGCGGCGGCGGCGTAAAGGGCGCTTTGATTTTTCCGCCTGCAGTGAGGAACCACAATTCGTCGCTGGTCACCGGCGATTCGACCGGCGCACCGCGCTCTAACCAATCGGGGAGTAATTCGGCGATGCCCTTGGGATCCATAACGGCGCCGGAGATTCCGTGGCTGCCGATATCGCCGCCCTTTTCGATCACGAGGATTTCGAGCGCTTGCTTCCGATCGGCGGCGAGTTGGCCGAGCCGGATCGCGCCGGCGAGAGAGGCGGGCCCTGCACCCACGAAGAGGACATCGACATCGAGACGATCGCGTTCTTGTGCCATGTGTGGATGCTTCGGCACCGGGCGCTCCGTACTCTTGCGCCGAAGGCTGAGAACATGAAGATACAGATCGGCGTCATGGGCTCCGCCGGCGGTATTTTAACCGCCGAACAGCTCGACCGCGCGCGTCGGCTCGGGCGACGCATCGCCCAGCGCGGTTGCACCATCGTCACGGGCGCATGCCCCGGCCTCCCGCATGCCGCGACGCTCGGCGCGAACGAAGAGGGAGGGGCGAGTCTCGGCGTCTCGCCGGCTCTCTCGCGCGAAGAGCACGTCAACGTCTACGGTTCGCCGCTGCAACCCTACACGACGATCGTCTTTACGGGCTCGGGGTTGATGGGGCGCGAGACGCACAACATTCACAGCTCCGATTTCGTCCTCTTCGTCGGCGGACGCAGCGGAACGCTCGGCGAGTTTTGCATCGCCTACGACGAAGGCAAATTGATCGGTATCCTCACCGATTCCGGCGGCATCTCCAACGATCTTCCGAAGATCGCAGGCTTGGTCAAGAAAGAGACGGGTTCGACGATCATCACCAACGACGACCCCGAGAAACTCGTCGATGCCTGCCTCGATTACTATCGCAAAGAATCGCTCCCGAGTTCGGTGGCCTTCAATCGCACCGGCAATTTTTCCGTCGCGCACCAAAACTTGGAGGAAGCCCGTGGCTGAGATTACCTTCGTCGGCGCGGCGGGAACCGTTACCGGCAGCAAACATCTCGTCACGGTCGGCGGGAAGCGCTTTTTCGTCGATTGCGGGCTCTTTCAGGGGACCGCCGACGTGCGCGCGCTCAACGATGCGAAGTTACCGGTCGATGCCGAAGAGATCGACGCGGTCGTCATCACGCACGGACACCTCGACCACACCGGTTATCTGCCCAAACTCGTCAAAGACGGTTTCGACGGACCGATCTACTGCACGCCGGCGACCGCAGCGATCGCCGAGATCGTGCTCGAAGATGCCGCGCACCTGCAACAGGAACTCAGCGAGCGCGGGCACGGGCACGAACAACCGCACGCGCCGGCACCGTTCTACGACGATCGCGATGTCGCACGCACGCTGCGAAAAATCGAGACGGTCGAATACGAACGCGCGTTCACCGTCGCCGGGATCTGCTCGGCGCGCTATAGCAACGCCGGACACATTTTGGGTTCGGCGTTCGTACATCTCGCGATCGAAGGCAAGCAGGTCGTCTTCTCCGGCGATCTCGGGCGCTACAATCGCCCGCTGCTCGCCGACCCCTCGCCGATCGGCGCCGCCGATATCATCTGCTGCGAGTCGACCTACGGCGACCGCGATCACCCCGCCGAGAGCATTAGCGCACTCGGCGAAGCACTGCGTGCGGGGATCGCACGCGGCGGCGCAATCGTCATCCCCGCCTTTGCCGTCGAGCGCACGCAAGATATTCTCTACGCGATCGCCCAGTTACAGCAGCAAGACCCCGCGATTGCCAACCTCGCAATCCATCTCGATAGTCCGATGGCCGAGAAGGTCGATGCGGTCTTCGAACGCTTCGGCGGCGAGCACCGCAACGTCGCCGGCGACAGCCCGAGCACCCCGTTCGGCATTCACCATTTCACCGAGCACCGAACGACCGAGGAATCGAAAACCCTCAACGCGATGCCCGGCAACTTCGTCGTGATCTCGGCGAGCGGCATGGCCAGCGGCGGACGCATCTTGCACCACCTGCACAACCACCTCAGCGATCCGCGCGCGACGATCGTTCTCTGCGGCTATCAGAGCGTCGGGACGCTTGGGAATCTGCTCGAGCACGGGGCGAAAACCGTCCGCATCTACGGCGATGCGCTGCCGGTCCGCGCGAAGATCGTCGCGCTCAAGGGCTTTAGCGCGCATGCCGATCGCACCGGGCTTCTGCGCTGGCTGCACACCTGCACCGGAACCCCACAGTTCTACGCGGTGCATGGCGAGCCCGCATCGGCGGCGGCGCTCGCCGCCGAGGTGCGCCAAGAGCTCAAGTGGAGCGCGCAGGTCGCCACGCGCGGCACGACGGTTAC
>JAJYHP010000130.1 GCA_021784715.1 bacterium | reverse complement strand
GACTCGACGGTGCCTGGTCACCCATTGGGGTCTCTCGACCTTTCCGGGCAGCGGCCTCTCCAACGTACAGACGCCTCACCTAACGAGGAATCCACCCTTATCGTACCCAGCGATGTCAAGCACCGCTGCGGGCGCTATGCCGAGAGCAATGCCTGCAGTGCGTCGCCAAGATTCGGAAAACGAAAGTGATAACCGAGGGCGAGCGTCCGTTGCGGAAGGACGCGTTGCCCTTCGAGGAGGACCGTGGCCCCTTCGCCGAGCAGCGCGCGGAGCGCGAATGCGGGAACCGGCACGAAGGCTGGGCGGTGGAGCTCGGCAGCGAGCGCAGCGGTAAAGGCTGCGTTGGTAACGGGCTCCGGCGACGTGGCGTTCAGGACGCCCTCGGCGCCATCGATGGCGGCGAGATAGATAGCGACCTGATCCTCGATGTGGATCCATGAAAGCCACTCTCTGCCGTTGCCGATCGGGCCGCCGAGCCCGAGCCTGAAGATCGGCAATAGTTTTGCCAACGCACCTCCGTCGAGGCCGAGGACCACGCCCGTGCGCACGAGCGCGACGCGCATGCCGAGCCGCTCGGCCTCGAGCGAGCTTCGCTCCCAGTCCGCGCAGAGGCGGCCGAGATAATCGGCGCCCGCCGGGCTGCTTTCGTCGAACGTTTCGCTCTCGCTGGTGCCGTAGTAGCCGACCGCCGAGGCGGCGACGAACGCCTTCGGACGCGGCTCGATCTCCGCGAGCGCGGTGAGGAATGCAGTCGTCGCCCCAACGCGGCTCTCTGCGAGGCGCGCTTTGACCGCCGGGTTCCAGCGCTGCGCGATCGGTTCGCCCGCAAGATTCACGACGACATCGCAGCCCGCGGCGCGCCGCGCGGCCGTCGCGGGATCGCGCATGCTGGCGAGAACGACCTCGTCTCCACGCGCGAGCAACGCGGCATGGAGATGTTTGCCGATAAATCCGGTTCCGCCCAAGAGTACTACGCGCATTGTTGCCTCCGATCACTCGTGAAACGCCGAGATGGAAGGGCCGGTTGCATCGCTCCTTACGTCGCGAAGCGTCCTTCGAGTTCGGCGAGCAACGCATCGGCCTCGGGCGCGTAGCCTTCGCGTTCGATTTTCGGATGCGAAAGATAGAAGAGCGCCATGACGCGGAGGGTGAAGCGGTGCGCGCGTGCGTTGGCGAGGCGCGAAAGTTTTGCGTCGGCATCGGCGGCGAGCGCTGCAAAACGGGCGTGAAATTCCGCCGGTTCGTCGGCGCGATCGACGAAATTGAAGTCGCCGTGCTCGCAGTCCTCCGCGCGGTCGATGAACGAGTCGAGCAGCACGTGGATCGCCGCAATCGACGGAAAGTAGGCTCGATATGCCGGTTCGACGCCGGTCGCCCCGCTATCGAAGAGCGCGAAGAGCGGTGCGTAAACTTGAAACTGCGAGCCGGTCGCGGCGACGAATTCGTTCCACTGCAACTGCGGATACTCCGCGCGCACCTCGTCGAACCAAGAGCGACATGCCTCGCGACGCTTCTCCGCCGTTCCGTGGACGGTGCTCTGCATGCGTGCGTACGAGGCCGCGGCTTCGCGCGCGAACGGAGCCAACGCTTCGACGTTGGGTACGTTTCGCAATTGCGCCTGCACTTCGGTAACGAGCGCGCGCAGGTAACCGCCGTCGTCGCCGAGCGGTCCTAATGCGTAGTAATCGCGAATCGGCGCGTTGGGATCGCACGCATCGGCGATCGCTTCGTGGAGAACCGGGAAGGCCTCCGGCGCGACGTCGGGGTGACGATCGCAGAGATTATCGAGGTAGTCGTAAATGCTTTCAAGGGGTGCGACGACGTTTATGTAGGCGCGCATCGATGCGCGCGGTAGAAAGGTCGCGAGGATCGCCGCGCCGGCAACGTGATAGGATTTCGTTTCGATGCTCGAAAGCGCTTCGCGGCGCAACAATGGGTCGGGTATCGCGCTCGCTCGCTCGCGAATGCTTCGGAGCGCTCGTTTTGCCTCGGGGACGACGCGCAATAAAAAGCGAGCGAGGTCGCCGGTGAGTCCCGGTTTCCGCACGAGCGAGCGTCGGCGAACCGGGCTGAGCAGAACGATGCGAATCGCCGCGAAGATTTCGCCGTCGAGCCTCACGTGTGCCCGCCGTCGAAAAAGGCGACGCCGGGATTAAGAATGCCATGCGGGTCGAAGCGCTGCTTGAGCGCTCTCATGCGGCTGAGTGCGTTGGGAAGGAGCCCGAAGCAATCAAGACGGTCGTGCGCGTCGCCGCCTCCGGCGAGAATGCGGGCGCGCGGGGCCAGATCGTGGAGTGCATCGTCGAGCATGCCGATCATTTGCGCGAAACCGGCGGCGTTGCCACCGGCGCGGACCGTTACGTCGCCGTTCATAATATCGACGAGGAGATCGCACTGCAGCTCGAAGCGGTCGATCACTCCGGCGACTGCATCGGCGAGTGCGAGTGCGTTTGACGGCAGCGAGGGGCTGCGATAGGTCACCGCATGCGCGCCGGGGAGCTGCATCGGGGCGTCGAGCAGCCGTGAGAAGGCCGCGTGAGCGCCCGCATCGAGCAGCCGAGTCTCGGGGATGCCAGCGCGGCCGAGAGCGGCGCGCCAGTCTAATGTCGCGCGTTCGAGCAGTGCGCCGTCGCACTCCATCAGGATGGCGATGCGTCCGTCGTCGCCGGGATCGCCGTCGATCTCGTGCGCGAACCCTCCGATCCACCATGCGGCGGCGGGCTCGGGGCGCAGGTTTCGCACCTGCGCGAAAGCGCGCGCGCGCGTTCCCGCCGGAAGCGAGGCGAGAAACATGCGCGTGCATTCGGGGAGCGGTAGCGCTTTGAAGTTCGCACGCAAAAGGACCGCGAGCGTTCCCATCGAGCCGACGAAGAGACGGCTGAGATCGTATCCCGCAACGTTCTTCACGACCATCCCGCCCGCGCGTGCGAGGGTGCCGTTGGCGAGCGCGAATGCGCTGCCGATGAGCAGGTCGCGCGGACGCCCGTAGCGGTGGCGGCGCGGCCCGTTCCACGCAGTGGCGAGCACACCGCCGACGCTCGCCCGCACCGCATCGGGTGCGTCGAGCGGAAGAAACTGACGCCGCTCGCGCAAGAGTTGCTCGATCTGCGCGACGGTCGCGCCGCATTCGACGGCGATCGTGAGGTCGCGCGGCTCGTATTCGAGAACCGCACGACGCGCGCGAAGATCGATCTCGTCGGCGTCGAGAACGCTGCGGTGCATTCCGGCGAAGACCCCTCCGGCGCGGAGTGCGACGGAGCGTCGGCGCGCGGTTGCCTCGGCGAGTGCGTCCGAAATCGCGATGTCGTTCACGTTCGCATCTCGCGGCATGAGATTCCCGATGGAAAGATCTTCTCGGGATTGAGCAGCGCTTGCGGATCGAAAACGTCGCGAACGCACGCCATCGCCGCAAGATCTTCGGTCCGATAGACCAGCGACATGCCGTTCCGTTTCTCGATACCGACACCGTGCTCGCCGCTGATCGTTCCGCCGAGTTCGACGGCGCGCGCCAATACGATATTTCCGGTTTCGATCACTGCGGCGACCTGGCGGGCGTCGCGCTTATCGTAGAGCAGGAGCGGATGAAGATTGCCGTCGCCGGCATGAAAGACGTTTCCGACGACGATTTCGTGGCGGCGCGCTGCATCGTCGACCGCCGCCAACATTTCGGGAAGGCGCGTCCGTGGAACGCAGACATCCTGGGTGTAGTAGTTCGGGGCGATTCGCCCGACGGCGCCGGCGGCGCCCTTCCGGCCGCGCCAGAGTGCGTCGCGCTGTTCGGCGCTCGTCGCCGCCTGCCACTTCGTGGCGCCGTGCGCGCGGGCGATCCGCGCGATCGCCGCATCCGCGCTCGCGACTTCCTCGGGCTCGCCGGAGGACTCGACGAGCAGCACCGCGGCGGCGTCTTCGGGGTATCCCGCCGCGTAGGCGCTCTCGACCGCCCGCACGATCGTCGCGTCCATCATCTCCAGGGCGGTCGGGACGATCCCGGCTCCGACGATCGCGCTCACGGCCTCCGATGCGCTCTCGATGCTGGGGAAGGCGGCGAGCCAGACCCCCGTCGCCGGAGGCAAGCGGAGCAGGCGAACCCAGGCCGAGGTGACGATGCCGAGCGTCCCCTCGCTCCCGACCAGGAGCGCTGTCAGGTCGTACCCCAGATCGTCGACGGCGGTGGTGAAGCATTCGCCGCGGTCGTCGATCATCTCCAACGCGAGGACGTGGTTGACCGTCGTCCCATAGGCGAGGCAGTGCGGCCCCCCGGCATTCGTGCCGATGTTCCCACCGATCGTGCTGGCGCGCTGCGACGCCGGGTCGGGGGCGTAGAAGTAGCCCGTCGACGCAATGCGTTCGCTGAGTTGGAGGTTGACGAGCCCCGGTGCGACTCGCGCCCGGCGGTTTTCGATGTCGAGCTCGAGTAACTGATTCATCCGCGCGAACGAGAGCACGATACCAGCGCGGAGCGGCGTCGCTCCGCCGCAGAGCCCGGTCCCCGAGCCGCGAGCGATCAGCGGTTCCCCGAGATCGCGCGCAATCTTTACCACCGCGCTCACCTGCGCGGCAGAGGTCGGCAGCACGACGGCGCTCGGCAGCACGCCTTGGCTGTACGCGTCGAAGGAGTAACATGCAAGGTCCTCTGGAGAGGTCTTGACGGCATCGGCTCCCAGCGCTTCGGTTAGTCGTTCGATCAGCACGGTTCTACGGCGAGTGTTTGGGCATGCAGGAAGAGGTGCCTGCCCGGCTTAACGGCTCGACGGCAAATGTTCATGTTCGGGAAGAAGAAGAAGCCGACGACGAAGAGCATGCTTCGCGCACAGCCGGGCGTGCAGCAGAAACGCTCTGCGTTCCGCATGCCGGTGGAATTCGAAGTATTCTACGAACTCGACGGGCGCAAAGGGCGCCGTTCGGCGCTCGCCAACGACCTCTCGGCGGGCGGCCTCCGCCTCGTCACCGACGAGGACTTGATCAAAGGCTCGTTGCTCCATCTCGATATTCAATTGCCGGCGGATTTTCTCGACGAAATGACCGTCGATAAAGAAGTTTTCAAGCAGACCCCGTTCGGCTTGCGCCCCGAGACCGTTCGCGAACGCCCGCCGGGCTTCGACCCGATGCGCCTGCGTAGCAAGGCGCTCGCGCCGTTCTACGATCTCGGCATGAAAAAATTTGCGTATGGAATGGCGTTCGTCGATATTCCGCCTCCGGTTCAAGAAGAGCTACAGCGCTTCATTCACCTTTGGCAACTGAACTTTTTACGCACCCGCCGTAACGACGACTAGCAGCAATGTCATCCCGATTACGCACCCGCCGTAACGACGACTAGCAGCAATGTCATCCCGAGTAGCCCTCGAAGAGGGCGTATCGAGGGTGACGTACCGCAATCGTCGTGCGCCGGATAATCGATCTCTTATCGTTTCGAGGCCTCTTTTGAATAGCGCGATTTTCGCGCCTCGATACGGGCGCTAAAGCGCCCTACTCGGCGTGACAACAATCGCTGTTTGGACTGAGAACGGTGCGCGTTCCGTTGCCCGAGGACGACGAGCGACCGTGCGATGACGGTGCACCCGACGAACGCTTAAGCGAGCGGCGAGGACCCTGACATTGCTTGTCCGAGCCGCGAGCGTCTAGTGAGGAGCGGTGCGCCGCAGTCGCACGGTCGCGCAAGTTTCGCGCCTCGATACGGGCGCTAAAGCGCGCTGCTCGGCGTGAGAACGACCGCGCCTCGATACGGCGCGTACCGCGCCTACTCGGCGTGACACTGGTGCGCTGCTCGGCGTGAGAACGACCGCGCCTCGGCGTGACAAATTGGTTAGTTCGGGTAGAGTAGATACTTCGCGCGCAACTTCATGAATCGGGCGAGTGCGGGCTGCCAACTATTGATGATCTGCGCGGCACTCTCTCCGCGTTCGAGCCCGAGCCGAACCGCGTCGGTCCCCCAATCGTCGTCCATCCCACGAGCGTTGATGCGCAACCGCGGCATCAGGCGATGTCCGGCGACGAGCAACGATACCGCCGTCTCGACGCTGCGGAAACGATGGGGATGGGTGACGTAGAGCTCGACTCCCGTCAATTCGCGGCCGCGCCAGAAGCCGAAGAACGGCGACCACGCTGCGGGGCGGAAGTAGACTCCCGGAAGATGTTCGGCGTTGAGCGCGCTCGCGTATGCATACGCGGGCATGCCGAGATATCCGGCATAGAAGAATGGCTTTGCGGTGCCGACGCCGTTGTTGATGCCGCCGTTATCGATGAGTCCGGTGCAGGGATAGACGAGCGTCGTCTGCCAGGTGGGAATATTCGGCGAACTCTCGACCCACCGCAGGCCCGTCTGGCTCCAAAGCATCGAACGGCGCCAGCCGATCATCTTGACGACGCGCAGATGCGCGTGAATCCCAAAGGCGTTATTAAACATCTCGGCGAGCTCGCCGATCGTCATGCCGTGGCGCATCGCGATCGGATAGAGGCCGATGAACGAACGGAAGTGCGGATCGAGAACGGGGCCTTCGACGATCTCTCCGCCGATGGGATTCGGGCGGTCGAGCACCCAGACGCTTTTGTGATAACGGGCGGCCGCGCGCATGACCTCGGCCATCGTCGATATATACGTATATGCACGGTCGCCAACGTCCTGAATGTCGAACAACAGCACGTCGACGCCGCGTAGCATCGCGGCCGTCGGCATGCGTTGCGGCCCGTAGAGACTATATACGGGGAGCCCGGTGCGCGGATCGCGATAGGACGAAACGAAATGCCCCGCGAGCTGGTCGCCGCGCAGGCCGTGTTCGGGCGAGTAGATCGCCTTGATGCAGATATGGGGATTTTCGCGAATCGCATCGACGATATTGACGAGTTGCGAGGTAACGCCGGTTTGGTTCGTGACGACGCCGACGCAACGGCCGTGCA
>JAJYHP010000176.1 GCA_021784715.1 bacterium | reverse complement strand
TATTCAAACGTATGACTACCGATCGCCATCCAACTCGCGAAGAACTGATCGACTTCCAGCATCGCGCACTCGAACCCGGCGCCGATGCTGCCATTCTCGCGCATATCGAGCGCTGCGCGCCCTGCGCCGCGATCCACGACGAAGAAGCGCGCCTTACCGAACTCGTGCGCGCGCACGCACGCAGCGAATCGTTCGAACTACCGCTGGGCTTCGCCGCAGCGACGCTCGCCCGCGCGCGCGAGCGGGAACGCTCGCAAACGTTCGAGCGCCTTCTCGCTTGGTGGCGTCCAGCGATCGCCGTGCCGGCCGCGCTCTTTTTCGTGCTCGCCGCGTTCCTCGCGCCGGTCGTCCTTCCGCGCCTCTATCACCCCACCTCGAGGATCAACGCCCTCCACGATCTTCGCGATCACGCCGCATTGATGGCGACCGAACCGTTCGAAGAGAGTTCTCAAGCGCCGATCGTCCTCGCAGGCGATCGAGGGAATGTTGCACCGTAACCTCGCGGCCGCCGCGGCTGCGACCGTCCTGCTCCTCCCCGGCGTAACTCTTGCCGCACAGCGCGACGCAACGCCGCTGCTCCGCGCGGCACTCCAGGCACCGCATGTCGTCAGTTACGTCGGCGAGATCGAGAGCATTCGCTTCGGCACGCACGGAACGCAGGCGACGGTTTTTCGCGTCG
Organism: bacterium; assembly: GCA_021784715.1. The sequence goes on along the minus strand of JAJYHP010000176.1, from coordinate 29,664 downwards.
AACATCGCGCCCCCGATCTCACGCACCGCTGGTACATCGTGCCGCACTCGGCATTCGGCGAGACCGAGATCGAGCACGGCGACACCACCTACGTGCTCGACCCGCAGCACCACCGCGTCCTCGTCGAACGCAATCGCGCACTCGACGATCGCATCGTCATCGCCGACAACGTCGGCCTGATGCTCCGTAACTATCGCCCGGTCGAGCAAGGAACGAGCCACCTACTCGGCTTTCCGGTCGACGTTATCGCACTGGTCAATACCTATACCGGAAATACGATGATGCGGCTCTGGCTCGACGCGCGCAGCCACCTCGTCCTCGAACGCAAGGTCTTCGGCGACGACGGAGCGCTCCTCGGCGAACAACGCTTTGAAAATCTCAGCTACGCAAAGAATATTCCGGCGCGCGTATTCGCCATTCCCAGCGACCTGAAGCGCGTCGACCGCACGCTTCACCGACGCCCGTCAAACGATATTGCCGCGGTCCTACGAAGCCTGCCCTTCAAAGCGCAGCGTCCCCATTATCTACCCGAGGGTTTCATCGCCGTTGCCGCCGACCGAACGATCGATAACGGCATTCCTCAAGCGCACCTTCTCTATTCCGACGGCATTCGTATGATCTCGCTCTTCGAAAACGCCGGCGCCTCACTCGACCTCGACGGCCTCCATTCGCGTACGCTGCGGGTTGGGAACCTCTCGGCAACAATCGCTTCGCGTGGTTCGACGTCGCTGCTCTCGTGGTCGAAAAATGGCATGCACTACGCGCTCGTCGGCTCGCTCGACGCCAAGGAGCTTACGAAAATCGCCGCCTCGGTAGCGCCCTAGGAACCGCGCTTCACGCGCCTGAGAATTCCCCTTCGACACGGTCGAGGATGCTTTGGAGCGATGCGGGAACCGCTCCGGCCGAGGCTCCGCTCGCGTCGGCGACACCGAGATCGTGCGCGGCGGCGATCTCCAGGATCGAAGCACTCACGTTCGCGACGTCGTACCCGCCTTCGAGCACGTAGAGCAACGGCGCGTCGAGGCTCCCGACGAGCCGTGCAAAGATTCGCGCCAAGGACCCAGCCGCACTTCGTTCGACGCCGAGATCCCCAACCGGATCTCCGCGAACGTAATCGAAACCCGCACTAACGACGATCGCTTCGGGGCGCAGGCGCCGTTCGACAAACGCGGCGACGCGTTCCCAGAGCGCAACGAACCCTTCGGTGGAGATCCCGCGCGGGTCGATCGGCAGATTTATTAGGACGTCGCCGCTCGCGGTGCGAGCTTGCTCGGCGGGACCGCCGGTGCCCGGATATGCGGGCCATGCATGCGAGGAGATATACGAAATGCCCTCGCCGACGAGCGCTTGCGTCCCGTTGCCATGGTGGTAATCGATATCGAGAATTGCGACGCGCGCGCCCGTCGTCGCATGGATGCTCCGTGCGACGACGCCGACGTTATTAAAGATACAGAATCCCATGCCGCGCGCGGGCTCGGCATGATGGCCCGGCGGCCGCACGAGCGCAAAGCTGGGAGCGCCATCTCGTTGCGTCCATTCGTAGGCGCGTAACGCGCTGCCCGCGGCCCGGCGCGCGACCGAGAACGAACTCGCATCGACGAGCACGTCACCCGTGGAGAGATCGCGAAATCCCTCCCCTTCTTCACATTCGCGAGCGACGAGATCGATATAGCGCTGCGAATGCACCAACCTCAAGGTCGCATCGTCGGCCTCGACGGATTCCTCGAGCATCGAAATGGTGGGATCGGCGCGAAGCGTTGCGGCAACGCGTTCCACACGATCCGGTGATTCCGGGTGCGTGCTGCCGCGAAGGTGGGCTCCGAGCGCGATGTCGGTGACGACTCTCACGAACGGAGCGTTTTCACTTCTACCGGCGCGAGCTCGGTTTCTTCGAGAGCGCCTTCAGGGCCGCGAGCGCTCGCCGGTAACTCGCCGAATTGCGAGCGACGACGCGCAGCACCCGACGGTAGGCCAGCACAGCCTTTGCTTTGTCGTTATTTCGCGCGTAGGTCTCCGCAGCGACGAGCAACATATCGGGCTGGCGGTCGAGGTAACCCGGCGCGTTGGTATCGAGTGCGCTGAAGATCTGTGCCGCCTCCCCGTAATTGTGGAGATGGTAATCGGCGCTTGCGATACACCCTAAGGTGTCGGGTTGGCGTTCGGCCTGAAAACTCTGTTCGCAGGCAACGCGGGCCTGTTTGTAGAGTTTTCGGTAGAAATAGACCTGCCCCAGCATTCCGTAACTCTGCGCCGACGGCTGCACTTTCACCAGCGCCGTGAGGTAGGTAGTCGCAGCAACGACATCGTGCCGACCGAGTGCGTCCTGCGAGAGTCGCGCGAGAACCGCGGGGTTGGTCGGGTCGATTTTTAGAGCCGCCAGCCACTGCGCGCGAGCATCCTTCATGTCCTTCTGCTGCGCGTAGTAATCCCCCATCGCTCCGTGCGCCACGGCGCTATTGGGAAATTTTTTCAAGGCTTCTTGGAATATTGCCAACGCCTGCGGATTTTTCTTCGCGCCGACGAAATACGTTGCTTTTTCAATAAGCACTTTGAGGCGATCGGCATCGTTCGTCGCAGCGTATTCGGCGTCGTCGTATGCTAAGACGGCCTTTGCGCTATCGTGCTGCGCCGCGTAGAGCGAAGCGCGGAAGAGGAGCAAATCGAGATCCCCGGGAGAGATCGCCAGCGCGCGGCGGACGGCAGCGAGGGCTTGGGGAATCTGTTTCTGTTGTTGGTAGATACGCGCGCTCTGCAACGAGGGCATCGGATCTTTCGGATCGAGCTTTTGTGCGATCGCGAACTCCGCGAGTGCTTTATCGTATTTCTGTTCGTCAGCATAGACCGCACCGAGCGCGACGTACGCCTGCGCGTTCTTTTTGTGAAAGACGATCGCGCGCTTGGCGACGCGTTCGGCGAGATCGAACTTTCCGCTGCGAGCGTACAGGTCGGCGAGTTGCGAGAGAATACCGACGTTGGTCGGATCGAGATCGGAGGCGCTCTGGAAATCGGCGAGCGCCGCCCCGGCGTTTCCGACGAGTTCCTGGGCGTAGCCGTCGAGATAGTAAATGCGCGCGTCTTTATTCCCGGCTTGAAGGAGCTGTTGCGTCAGCGAGAGCGCTCGCTCCGCCTGCCCGGTGCTAAGATAGACGCCGGCGAGCTCGAGCGCCGCCTGCCGATCCGTCGGATGGGCTTTGAGGCGTGCCTGCAGGCGCGGAATCGCGATGCTCGGCGGTTCGGGCGTTGCGGTCGGCAGCGCGGAGGGCGAAGGCGATGGGGTCGCGGCGACCTTTTTATGGCCGAAAAGACCGGCGCTCGCCTGCGGCGTCGCCGCGAGGACGAGCGCGCCGAGGAAAAACGCTACGAGCGCTGCGATCCGCAGCGGCTTCACTGCTTCGCCGCCGTGACGAGTTTCGTCAACTCGGGAACGATTGCAAATGCATCGCCGACGACGGTGAGATCGGCGAACTCGGCAATCGGTGCCGAGCCGTCCTTGTTGATCGCCACGATGGTTCCGGAGGCGCGCATTCCGACTTTGTGTTGGATCGCACCCGAGATGCCGACGGCGATATAGAGCGGCGGGCTGACGGTCTTTCCGGTCTGTCCGATCTGCAAGCTGTAGCTCACCCATCCGGCATCGGCGGCGGCGCGCGACGCACCAACCGCGCCGCCGAATGCATCGGCGAGCGGTTTGAGCATCGAGGTGAACGGCTCCGCGCCGCCCATACCACGCCCGCCGGCGACAACGACCGGCGCTTCTTCAAGCGCCATTTCGCCGGAGCCCTCTTCGACATCGCGTTCGATGGTGAGGGGATAGGCGGCGGTCGAAACGTCGAGCCGATCGATCTGCGCTCCGCTTCCACCCGGGGCTGCCGTAAAGGCACCCGGGCGAATCGTCGCGATTCCGTAATCGCCCGCGCGCAGCACGCAGTGCGTTACCAACGCTCCGCCCAATTTCGGCGAAACGCATTCAACGCGTCCGTTCGCAGCCGATATCTCGGTGACGTCGGCGGCGATGCCGGCATTCAAGCGTGCGACCAAGCGTCCGGCGAGATCGCGCCCCGAGAGCGTATTCGGAACGAGTAGCAGCGACGGGCCGAGGTTTTTGGCCGCGAGTTCGACGTAATGCACGATCGGATCGAGCAAGAATTTCTCGACCGCGGGATCTTCGACGACCTGAATCGCGTCGATCGGATAACCTTTGATCTGTTCGGCGACCTGTGCGGCGCCGGAACCGAGCACGACGGCGACGGCGCGCCCACCGAGCGCATCGGCGATCTTGCGTGCCTCGGAGAGCATTTCGAACGTGACCTTTCGGGTCGTACCATTCTTCTGTTCGACGTAAACGATGACGTTTTTCATTACACCAACTTTTTCTCTTGGAGGAACGCAAGGATCGTCGCGGCGCCGGCGGCGGGATCTTCGGGGGTGACGATTTTCCCCGCACCACGAGCCGGCGGCGGCGCAAACGAGAGCAACTCGGTCTTCGAACCCGCGGCGCCGACCGCATCGCCCGCTCCGATATCGGCAACGCTCAGCATCTCGATCGGCTTTTTCTTTGCCCCCATGATGCCTTTGAGCGATGGGTAGCGCGGCTCGCCGATCGTCAGCGCGGTGGTCACCAGCATCGGAAACGACCCGGCTACTTCTTGGTAGCCGCCGTCGGTCTCACGCTCGACGCGGACCTTCCCATCGGCGATATCGATCTTGCGCACGTTGGTCAGGCAGGGGACGCCGAGAAACTCGGCGAGCGCACCCGGTACCGCGCCGGTGCTGCCGTCGTCGGTCAGGCCGCCGACGACGAGCAGATCGAAGCCGATCCGTTTGAGCGCGAGGCTCATCGCATGCGCGCTCGCCCACACATCGCTGCCTTCCAACGCCGCATCGCTCAGCATCACCGCGCCGTCGGCGCCCATCGCCAGGGCCTTGCGCAACGATTCTTTGAGCGAGTCGGGCGACATGCAGAAGACCGTCACCGTGCTATCGCCGCCGACGCGCTCTTTCAGCTGCAATGCGGCTTCCAATGCGTACTCGTCGTACGGATTGATAACGGTTTCGACTCCCGCGCGCACCAATCGCTTGGTTGCGGGGTCAATATTTTTTACGCCATTCGGGTCGGGAACCAGCTTGACGGTGACCACGATTTTCACGTGTACGGCGTCCTCCTCAGATGAACGGGAAACGTATCGAAGCGATGCCTCATCTCACTACAAGGAGGCATTCCGTGCCATCCTACGAGCAGGGGAGACTCTTTCGCGCCTGCAAAGGTCGATGCGATGCTTTCGACATGTCGCGCGTTCGCCCTCGCCGCAACGCTGATTGCAACGATGGGAGCGGCCGCGGCACCGAAGCCGGCGAGCCTCTGCGTCGGGGGGCTCCTCGCGATTCTCAACCGCCCGACCATCGGATATTCCACCTGTGCCGTCGCCCCGCGTCATTTCGTCGGTGAGTTCGGCATCCAGAATACGATCGATGCCGCCGGGAGCGACCTCAGCCTCGGGCAGGGATTTTTGCGCTACGGGCTCGGGCATGGCTTCGAAGCCGATATCAACGCTCCCAACGTCATTGCGGGGAGCGCCGTGCCCTTCGCCGGGCTCCAGGATCTTGGGATCGGGCTCAAGTGGCAGTTCCTCGATCGGCCGACCTTCGGCGGAGCGTTCGATCTGCTCCAAAGTTTTCCGACCGCGCGAGCCGGGGTGAGCCTCGGAGCCCCCTCGACAACCCTCAACCTCGATCTCGCGACCGCCTTAGGCGCGCGCGCCGGGCTCGGCATGACTCTTTCCGCGATCGATACGAGCGGCTTCGGGAACCGGGGGCGCCGGCGCTACATGGCCTTCCAGCCCTCGATGGCCCTCACCGATCTCCTCACGCCGCGGCTACAGGTCTATCTTGAGGGCGTCGCCCTCTCACGCATCGCCCCCGATGCCCCCGGGGCCTTCACGCTCGACGGCGGCTTTCAGTACGCCGCCACTCCGCGGCTAGAACTCGATATCGAGGGCGCGCAATCGACGAGCGCCGGCGTTCACGCCCATTATTTCGGGCTCGGTTTCGGTATCGCCGTCTGACGACCGCGAGCGTACTGCGGCGGCACGAAACTCTCCCCTCCCAGCATATCCGCGGCGCTCCACAACCAGCGTGGATCGCGAAGAAATCCGCGCGCGAGCGCGACGAAATCGGCATCGCCATCGCGCACGATGCGTTCGGCATACTCGGGGTCGACGATCAGGCCTACGGCAATCGTCGCCATCCCCGTCGCCGCTCGAATCGCCTTTGCAAAACCAACTTGATATCCCGGCGCCGGATGGATTTTTTGTAACGGCGAGAGCCCGCCTCCGCTGACGTCGACGAAATCGCAGCCGCGCTCGGCGAGCCGCTTTACCAAGAGGATCGAGGAATCGAGATCCCAGCCGCCTTCGACAAAATCGGTCGCCGATATCCGAACGCCGACGGGCATCTCCGCGGATACCGCATCGCGGACCGCTTGAAAGAGTTCCAACGGAACGCGCATGCGGTTCTCCAGCGATCCGCCGTACTCGTCGTCGCGATGATTGCTCAGCGGCGAGAGAAATTGGTGCGCGAGGTATCCGTGCGCGAAATGCAGCTCGATCACTTCGACGCCGGCGCGTTGCGCGCGTTTCGCCGCCGCAACGAAATCCGCGATCGCCTTCGCAATCCCGGCACGGTCGAGCGCGATCGGTTGGGTCCAGCCTTCATCGTACGCCAGCGCGCTCGGTGCGACCGGGGTCCAGAGCGCGGGCTCGAGCGGCAAATCGCCGGCAGGGAAGGGAGGCTTCGTTCCGCCCTTGCGCCCGGCGTGACCGAGTTGGACGCCGATGCGACTCTTCGACCACGTCTTGAGAAAATCGACGACGCGTTTGAGCCCGCGTTCGTTCTCATCGCTATAGAGACCGAGGCAATGCGGCGTGATGCGCCCTTCCGGGTTGACGTGCGTCGCCTCAAAAAAAACTAATCCCGGCCCGGAGAGCGCGAGATGACCGAGATTGACGAGGTGCCAATCCGAGGCGGTGCCGTCGAGTGCCGAATACTGGCACATCGGTGAGACGACGACGCGATTAGGAATATCGATCGCGCGCAAAGAGAACGGTGAGAATAATGATGCCGACATACTCGGTCCAACCGTCGAGCTCGCGGGTTGGTTTCTTCGTGATTTTTGTCGGAACTATATGGGAAGGCCGGGGCTTGAACCCGGATGCCCTTTCGAGCGGCAGATTTTAAGTCTGCTGTGTCTACCGATTCCACCACCCTCCCGCACCGCCCTGATGCCGCGCGGCCGCCAGCGCATCCTGCTGCTGCAGGAGAAAGCCGAGCAGGAGATCCCCCGCCGTCACCGTCGCGCGATCCATCTTCAAACGGTCCAGCGCGGTCGAGAGAATCAGCACGCCCGCGGGTAAAATATCGGCGCGTTGCGCTTTGACGCCGTCGAGCGCTCGGCGTTCTTCGATACCGAGCGCGGTGAGCCGCGTAAACGTCGCGTCGAGGAGTTCGCGCGTGATTTCGAAGCGTTCGATGCGCCCGCGCTTCGCGCGGATGACCGAGGCAGCACTCGTTGCGCTCCCCCCGACTAGTGCGATGCGTTGCGCGCCGTGCAACGCGGCCAACGGCGCGAGGCGTTCGGCTGCGATCGCGCGCGCGCGCTCGAGCGAGGGCGCGTCGACCGGGCCGCGATGGCCGCCGAGTTGCGGCACCTCCTCGGTGAGCCGAACCGCACCGATTTCGACGGAGAGCGAACGTTCCGGCATGTTGCCCTCGCCGATCGCATATTCGGTGCTTCCTCCTCCGACATCGATCGCTCCGGTGATCGCCCCCGGACTCGGCGGAAGGCTCGCGAGCGCGCCGCGAAACGAGGCCGCCGCTTCTTCTTCACCGGAGAGTACGCGGAGCGGAACTCCGGTGATGCGTTCGACCGCGCGTGAAAACGGCTCGCGATTCGTCGCTCGTCGCACCGCACTCGTCGCGATCGCATAGAGACGCAGGTAATGGCCGCGCACGCTGCCGACGTGGACGCGCACCGCTTCGAGCGTCCGCTCCATCGGTTCTTCACCGAGCAGCCCGCTCTCGCCGATTCCTTCGCCGAGGCGCGTGCCGATCGATCGCTCGACGGCGACGTGCGGTCGCCCATCGATCGATTCGGCGAGCAATACGCGCGTCGAATTCGTTCCGATGGAAATGACGGCGAGATATCCGCTCACGGTTGGATATCGTCGCGTTTTTTGGGAACGAAGCGTCGGCGACGCTGCGGCGATACGGCAGGATATTCCTCCGCTCGCTCTTCCTCAGCACCTTGATTGAAGCGCAGCAACCGTTCCTCGAATTCCTCGTCACGCTGAACCGGTAGAACCTTCACCTCTAAGCGTCGATTGCGCCGAACGATCTCCAATTCGATCTCGCGTTCGCTCTGAATCGCACGTTCTAGGAATTTTCGATAGGTCGCCACTTCGCTTTCGTTGATGCTCGCGAGCTCGCCGTTCTCGAGACGCACGAGCGCACCGTGTGCATGAATCTGCACGACGGTTCCATGGCGTTTACCAGATTCGTTCAATGGACGGCGGGCGAGGGAAGTGGTTCGACGATGACCATGCGCTCGTTGGGTGCGAGCATCCGAAGCCGTTCGTGGATCTCGGGAATCGCTCCACGTGCGGTGCGCAAGCGCGCGATCCGACGACGCAAACGCACGTCACGTCGCTCGTACGCCGCGATGTGCGTGCGGGTCTGACGGAGCTCCGATTCGAGTTTTATATCGGTTCCGACGACGCGAGCGAACTGCGCCGCCACCAAAAGCACCACCACCGATCCCACGGCGAGCGCCGCGAGGCGCCGCGCCGAGCGAACGAACGGGTGGCGCGCGAGGCGAACGATCACGTCGCGCCGTCCGCGCCGGCGACCGCGTCGCGCCAACTTCCCAAATGGCGATATTTTTCGTACCGTGCGGCGAGGAGATCGGCGAGCGAGTACGACTCCAAGAGATCGAGGATCGCTCCGACGCGGTCGAGCACGCGCGTCACCGTCCCCGCGGCATCGCGGTGCGCGCCGCCGAGCGGCTCGGGGATAATTTCGTCGACGATTCCGAAGCCGCGCAGATCGGAGGCGGTCAATTTTAAATGCGCGGCCGCCTCATCGGCCTTGCTCGCATCGCCCCACAGAATCGCGGCGCATCCTTCCGGCGATGCGACGGAGTAGACGCTGTGTTCGAGCATCAACACGCGATCGGCGATCGCCAACGCTAGCGCGCCGCCGGAGCCGCCCTCCCCAATCACGACGGCAAGCGTCGGCACTTTCAGGGCGGCGAAAACTTCGAGCGATGCGGCGATCGCTTCGGACTGTGCGTGCTCCTCGGAGAGAATCCCCGGGTCGGCGCCCTTCGTGTCGACGAAGGTGACCAACGGAAGGTTGAAGCGTTCTGCGAGCAAGGCGAGGCGCTCGCCCTTCCGGTAGCCTTCCGGCGTCGACATTCCGAAGTTACGAGCGAGATTCTCTTTCATGTCGCGACCGCGTTGCTGCCCGATCGCTACGATCGAATGCCCGCCGAGGCGCGCGAATCCACCGACGATCGCCGGATCGTCACGAAACATTCGGTCGCCGTGCAACTCGTCGAAGGCGTCGAAGCCCGCGATATAATCGAGCGTCGTCGGGCGGCGCGGGTGGCGCGCCATGTGCACCTTCTCCCACGGCGAGAGCGACCCGAAGACCTCGGCGAGTAATTGGCGATATTTGCTTTCGAGTGAAGCGATCTCCGCGGACATGTCGATACGCTGGCCTTCGTTCGCCGAGCGCAAATCCTCGATACGACGTTCGAGTTCCAGTAGGCCCTTCTCGCGTTCGAGCAACGGGTTCATGCCGAGAGCTCCGCGCGTTGACGTCGCTGCACGCCGACGCGCGCATAGCCTAAGATGCGTTCGAGCGTCGGCTTCACGTTGGGCCGATCCAGCACGCCGTCGATATGTCCTCGTTCCAGGAGAAACTCGGCAGTCTGGAATCGGTCGGGTAAGCGCTGTCGAATCGTCTGTTCGATCACGCGACGGCCGGCAAAGCCGATCATCGCGTTCCGTTCGGCGAGAATGATGTCGGCCTGAAAAGCGAACGAGGCCGAGACGCCGCCGGTCGTCGGATCGGTCAGGACGGTAACGAACGGCTGCCCGCTCGCTTTCAGGCGTACCACCGCCGCCGTCGTCTTCGCCATCTGCATAAGCGCGAGCATGCCCTCTTCCATGCGCGCCCCGCCCGATGCGGTGAAAATCACGCAGGGGAGCCCCCGCTCCGTCGCGGCTTCGATGAGGCGCGTCAACCGTTCGCCGACGACCGACCCCATCGTGCCGCCTCGGAAATGAAAGTCCATCACGCCGAGCGCGAGATCGTACGCGCCGATGCGCCCGAAGCCGCAGAGGACCGCCTCGTCCATACCGCTCTTCGCGGCATCGGCGGCGAGTTTTTGCGGGTAGCTCTTTTTATCGCTCCAGGCGAGCGGGTCGGCGGGCAGAACGCCGCGCGCGATCTCTTCGAAATCGCCGTCGATCACGGAGAGAATGCGGTCTTGCGCGCGCATGCGGAAGTGATGAGAGCAGCGCGTGCAGACATCGAGGTTCGCCGAGAGATCGGGGCGATAGAGCACCTCGCCGCAGCTGGGGCACTTCACCCATTGCGCGGCGTCGTCGCGCATTTTTTCTCGATTGCGGCCACCGCGCAGCCAATCCGCCATCGGCATTACTGGGCCTTCGCTCCGGTAAAGCGACGGCGATAGAGCCGGCTCAGTTGCTTGAGATAGTTGGTAATCTCACGCTGATTGAGCTTCGATTCGCCGACGATGCGGTCGGTAAAGACGTACGGGATTTCGATCGCTCGCCCGTAGCGCGCCTTGGCGATGACTTCGAGACCGATTTTGAAGCCGATCGGATCGAGCTCCACGCCGTCGAGCGCCTCGCGCTTCACCAAGAAAAATCCGCTCGTTACGTCGGCGATCGGGGTTAAGGGGCGCGCGAGCATGCACGCAACGCGCGACGTAAAGATGCGCTTGGCCGGCCAATTGGCGATCCCCCCACCCGGCACGTATCGGCTTCCGACCGCGAGGCCATACTCCCCGGAGGCGAGCGCCTCGACCATTTTGGGAATGATGCGAATATCGTGGCTGAAATCGGCATCCATCGCACCCAGGGCTCGCGACTCGGGGCGCGCCGCCTTCCATCCATCGATCACGCCGCTCGAGAGGCCCATCTTCCCCGGGCGGTGCAGGCACCGGACCGGAAGCTCGGCTGCGAGCCGATCGACGATCTCGCCGGTCCCGTCGGGCGAGTTATCGTCGACCACGACAATTTCGCCATCGAGGGTGGCTCCCCGAAAAACGTCGACGGCTCCCCGAAGGAGCCGTTCGATGCCACCGGCTTCGTTGTAGGTCGGGACCACGATGGTAAAGGGCAGGGCGCTCATATATCCTTCATTGCTACGACGTCGAGCGCAATTGTTCCGCCCCGTCGGAGCGACGCGAGCGGCTGCGCTTGCGGGCGTACATCGCGGCGTCGGCCTGTTCGATGAGCCGGGCGGTATCGGTCGCATCGTTGGGAAAGAGCGCGATGCCGACGCTCGCGCCGATGAGGATCGAGAGATCGCGCGCTTCGACGGGCCTGGCGAGCGCCTCGGCGATTCGTCGTTCGAGCCGTTCGATCGAGAGATCGGTCGCATCGCTCTGAATGACGGCGAACTCGTCCCCGCCGATGCGGGCGATCGTGTCGGAAGCGCGCACGACGCCATCGAAGCGCCGCGCGACCTCGAGGAGCACCTCGTCTCCGACGCCATGCCCGTAGGCATCGTTGACCTCTTTGAAACCGTCGAGATCGATATAAAAGAGCGCCACCTGCGCGTTCGAGCGCGTCGCGCGCGTGATTTCCCGACGGAGCGACTCTGCAAAATTGCTGCGATTCGGCAACGACGTGAGCGGATCGTAAAACGCGAGTTCGCCCATACGCTTCACTTGCAGGTCGCGTTCCATCGCCGAACCGAGCAACGCGGCGAGCAAGCGCATGAAATCGCGATCGGCATCGTCGAAGCGCATCGCGCCGGCGCGCGGGCGCCGCGATTCGAACGAAACGGTCCCGAATGGGACGCCTTCCACCCAAATCGTCGCGAGCAATACGCTTCGCCAACCTTGCCAATCGGTCGCCGGATCGAGCCGCCAGTTCCCTCCCTGCGTGTCGTCGATTGCCAGAACGACGTCGGTGCCGTAGGCCTCGCGACTAAACGTCCTTCCAAACGCAATCTCCATTCCGACGGGAATATCCGTCGCGCCAACGCAACGCTCCACGACCACCGCATCGCCCTTTACGTGCGTTACGAAGCACGCATCGGCGCCGAGCGATTCGATTCCGAAGCGCATGACTCGTTCGATCTGCGCGTCGAACTCCAATCCCGATGCCGCGGCGAGCGCGAGTAGCTCGCGCATGCGTTCGCTCCGCATGCGCTCTCGATGCGCGAGGTCGCGCATCTCGGAGATATCTTCGAGCGTGACGTAGGCGCCGTCGATCGAACGATCGACCACGATCGGCGAGAGCGAACAGCGCATCGTCACGCTCTCGCCGCTCGCACGAACGACGTTGAGCTCGACCTGCGGATGCTCTCCCAACATCACGCGCGCGAACGCCGTACGCAGCGTCGTAATATCGGCGGGAGCGACATCTTCTTCAAAGAGCCGGAACGCATTGGCGTGGGAGGCGCCGCCGAAGCGTTCGAACGCCGGGTTCACGCGCTTATAACGCCCCTGCCCGTCGAGCTCGATCAACGGCGATCCGTACCCGTCGAAGAGCGCATCGAATCGTTGCTCGATCTGCGCGCTGCTCGCTTCGAGCGGGACGACCTGCCGTAAATCGCGCGCCGTTGCCAGGACGGCGACCGCCGTCCCATCTTCAACCACCGGCGAGACGGTCGCCAAGACGTCGAGCCGGCCGCCGTTCGCATCGATAAAGCGGGTGACGAGATACTCGGTCGCTCCCGCAACGGCTCGATCGAAAGCGGCCGTGGTTTCATCGATCGATTCTGGGGCGATGTGCGTGGAGAAGTGGCGCCCGACCATCTCTCCGGGCGCGTATCCTAAAAATGCAAGCGCGGCCGGGTTGCCGTGGACAAGGCGCCCTTGCACATCGTAGCTCGCAATCGCGTCGGGGCTGCGATCGTAGAGCGCGGCGAAGCGCGCGCGGAGCTGGAGATATTTCCGACGTCCGGTGCCCAAGCTCGCGACGAGCTTCCGGCGTTGGATTTCCAGCGCGAGCGCTGCGATTAGCAACGCGAGCGCGAGAAGGGCGAGGGCGGCGGCGAGATTCGGAATCACGTTACGGAACCCCGACGATGCGGCGCGTCTGCTTTGCTCGATACATCTTCGCGTCGGCGGCGGCGAGCAACGAACTCGGATCGTTCCCGTCAACCCCAAAAACCGCCGCGCCGATCGAGACGCCGATCGGCAGATCGACCTCGGAGAATGCTCTGGTAAACGTCTGCTGTATACGCTCGGAGCAGCGTTCGAGACTATCGCTTCGGAGATCGTTGAGCACGACGACAAACTCATCGCCGCCGATCCGGGCGACGAGTTCGTCGCCGCGCACGACGCCGCCGAGGCGACGCGCTACTTCTGCAAGCAGTCGATCCCCCACGGCATGGCCGAAACGATCGTTGACGGTCTTAAAGCCGTCGAGGTCGAGAAAGAGAATACCCAACTCCCCACCATTGCGCTTCGCATGCGCGATTTCCCGTTCGAGGCACTGCGCGAGCATCGTCCGATTCGCGAGCCCCGTGAGGGGATCGCGCAGAGCGAGGTCCCCGAGGGTACGCGCCCGCCGATCGCGTTCGAAGGCGCTCCCGAGCAGCGCCGCCATCAATTTTACAAAGTCGATATCGTTGGCATCGAATGGGGCCTCGCGCAGGTATTTCGAGGAGAACGCCAACCCGCCGAAGCGGATCCCTTCGACGGAAATCGGAGCGCCTAAGAAACAGCGCCAATGCTCCCCATCGGCACCGACGTCGCCGCGAAACGAGCTCTCGCGAATATCGTTAATGACCAGCGGCGCGTCGTTCTCTAAGAGATGGCGCGATATCGCCCGTGCGATCGGCAGGCGTTCTCCGAGAGCGAAGCGTCCGGAGCCTCCTTTGGCACGGATAACGAAATCATCGCCGTCGATACCGAGGACGTATCCGATCTCCATTCCCAGCATGCGGCGCCCGAAGTCGAGCACGCGCGCGAGCAATGGTTCGAGTTCGCCCTGCGGCACCGTCGCCAAGCGATAGAGCTCGCGCAATTTCTCTCGCGTCAGTTCCTCGCGTCGCTCGAAGGCGCGCTGCGCGCTAAGATCGCGCATGACGAGATAATACCCCTCGATCTCCGTGCCGTGCGCCATCGGAATCAACGCAAGCATGACCGGAAGGACGCGCCCGTCCTTACAACGGAGCTGCGATTCCGTCTCGAATGATTCGCCGGCCATTACTCGGCGATACGCCGATTCTCGCGTTTCATCCAGGCCCGGTGGCGAGAAGAGCGCGGAAGTGCCGCCGAGGAGTTCGCCGCTCCCGAAGCCAGAGATGCGTTCGAACGCCGCGTTCACGCGCAGGATCCGCCGGTCCGCACCGAGTTGGAGCATCGGTTCGTGATTGATATCGAAGAGCGAACGAAATCGTTCCGTTTCGACCAACACCTCTCGTTCCAAATTCCGGAGCGGACGGAGATCTTTCCCGATCAAAAAAACGCCGACCACCTTCCCGCTGCCGATAATCGGTACGAACGTCGCCCAAACCGGAATCCGTCGACCCTTCGCCTCTTCGACGACGCTCTCGAAATCGACGACCTCGCCCGCGAGCGCGCGCTCGAAATAGCGAGCGACCGACTCGCGCTGTTCGGCGACGACGCACGCGGCGAGCGGGCGCCCCACGCAGGCGGCGTTTTCGTCTTCGAAGAGTTCTCGCGCGACCGCATTTACTTGACGTGCGACTCCCTCGGCGTCGTAGATGATGCCGATGTCGGGAATCTTTGTGAACAACCGTTCGAAGCGCTCGCGCTCGAGATCGAGAGCCGAAGCGTATGCCGAGAACCGATGGAGCGTCGGCAACATCATCCAGCGCCAGATCGCGAGAAGCACCAGCACGATCGTCACTTCGGCGATGATGATGGCGAGCGCCGCGAGGTGATGGAGCGGCCAGGCGACCACCGCTGCTACCGTCGAGAAGAGCCCCGTCGCAAAGGCGGCGAGACCGAACGCACGCGAGGAGAAGGCGAAAAAGCGCCTTTCCTCCCGATTCGGAGCTTCGGGTTGGAGCATCCCTCCGAGCATACGCAAGCCCCCCCAGGCCGTCAACTCGCGGCTTTTAGAGCACCGTTAGAAGTACGGCAGCGGAGAGCACGAGTCCGGCCGTTTCGGTCCGTAATATCCGCGTTCCGAAGCGCAGCATACGGGCCCCGGCCGCCGCGGCCCGGTCGACCTCCTCGCTACTGAAACCGCCCTCCGGGCCGATGAGTCCGAGTGCGCTCTCCGCTCCGGCGAGCGCCTCGCGCAGAAGGGGAAGCGGCGAATCCAGCGGTGCCAACTCCCAGGGCAGCAGCAACGCATCGTACGCCGAGCTCTCCTGCAAGAGCCGCTCCAGCGAGATCGGTTCCGCGATCTCCATCGGCTCGGTGCGCCCGCATTGGAGCGCCGCCGCCCGGGCGAGGCGGCGCCAGCGCTCGATCTTCCCGGGCGAACATTCACGCGCGATGCAACGCTCCATGAGGAGCGGCACGAGCCGCGCGACGCCGAGCTCGCTCGCCTTCTCGACGACGTAATCCATCTTGCTGCCTTTGGGAATCCCCTGTGCGAGCGTGAAGCGGAGGCTACGCTCCGGCACGGGTTCGGCGAGCCGCTCGCGCGGCAGGATCAGCACTTCACGCTCGAGCCGGTCGATCGTACAGCGGTAGCGCGCACCCGACGAATCCACAATCTCGACCTCGTCTCCGACACGGGCGCGCAGAACGAGCTTGAGCTTGCGCGCGTCTTCGCCGGCGATCTCGCAGGTTTCGCCGATGCGAACGATCCCTTCGACGAAAAAACGCGCCATCGGTTACTCCGGGCGAAACGCTTCTTTGAGGCGTTCGAAGAACGAGCGTTCTTCTATTTCGTCACCGCCGAGCTTCGCGAACTCTTCGAGTAACTCGCGCTGCTTCTTCGAGACGCGCGTCGGCGTGACGACGTGAACGGTGACGTGATGATCGCCGCGTTGCCCGCCGCGCACGCTCGGCATGCCGTGGCCGCGCATGCGCAGCGTCGTCCCCGTTTGCGTGCCGGGTGGAATCGTGAGATCGAGTTCTCCCTCCAACGAAGGGACGCGCAACGTCGCGCCGAGCGCGGCATGCGTGAATGCGATCGGAATATCGACCGCCGTATCCATACCCTCGCGCCGAAAGCGCTCGTGACGTCGCACGCTAAGATAGACGAAGAGATCCCCCGCGGCCCCGCCGCGGATACCGCCTTCCCCGCTACCGGCGATGCGAATGCGGGCGCCGTCGTCGACACCGGCGGGAATTTTCACCGTGAGTTTGCGTTCGCTCTCCTTGCGTCCGCGCCCGCCGCAACTCTCGCACGGGCGAGCGACCATCTGCCCGTCGCCTCCGCAGCGCGGGCAGGTGCTCTGCGTGACGAATTGTCCGAGCGGCGTTTGGCGCGCGACGCGCACGACGCCGGTGCCCGCACATTGCACGCACGGAGCGACGGTGCTGCCTTCTGCGGCGCCGCTTCCGGCGCAACGCTCGCATTGACCGAGGTGGGTGAAGGTGAGCTCGCGGGTCGTGCCGCTAAACGCCTCTTCCAGCGAGATATCGAGATCGTAGCGCAGGTCGCTTCCACGTTGCGGCCCGGAGCGACGTTGTTGGCCGCCGTTGCGCATCTCGCTGAAGAACATATCGAAGATATCGCCGAATCCGCCGCCGCCGAACGGCGAGCCGGTAAAGCCTTCGTTGGGATCGGCACTGCCGTAGCGATCGTACCGCGCGCGTTTCTCGGGGTTCGAAAGCACCTCGTACGCTTCGTTGATTTCTTTAAAGCGCGTTTCGGCGTTCGCCTTATCGGAAGCGACGTCGGGATGATGCTGCCGCGCCAATTGGCGATAGGCGCGCTTGATCGCTTCGGGTGCCGCATCGCGAGCAACGCCTAAGACTTCGTAATAATCTACGCTGGGCATGGGTGTGTTGCTGTACGTTCCTTATTTTACTTCGACATCGTGGAGGCGTTCGGAGAGCGTCTCGGCGGTTCCCGACGCGAGCGCCAGGAGCCGAGCATACGGCATTCGACGCGGGCCGAGAATCGAGAGCATCCCAACCGCACGTTCGCCAAAGCGATAGGGAACCGTAACGAGCGAGAGATCCGCGAGTTCTTCGCTGCCGAGTTCGTGCCCGATTTTCACGCTCGCCGACGGACTATCGAAGGCATCGGCGACGAGATCGTAGAGCGTCCGCTGCTCTTCGAGAATGCGGAGAATCGATCGCAATTTCCGCACGTCGCGAAACTCCGGCTGGTCGAGTAAGTGCTGCGCTCCCGACGCGGAGATGCCGGGCTGCTCCTGGGTTCGCGCTCCGACGAAGGCGGCGCGCACCGCGGCCGCCATATCGTCGCCGAAACCGCAACCCTTCGTCACCGTCGTCAGCGTCCGATCGTCGCAATCGCGTAGCAGCCGGCCGGCGAAATGCGCGTTGAGCGCGTTGGAGAGCCGCGTTAGATCGTCGGGCGTCACGTCGTTGCGCAGTTCGAAAAGCGACTGCGATGCAACGCCGAGCGAGGTGACGATGATGGCGATGCCCGAACGATCGGCGATCCAGATGAGCTGTGCGTAGCGGAAACTCTGCGTATCGCTCTGCGGCTTGGTCACGAAGGCGAGATTTCCGGCGAGACGCCCTAAGAGCCGGCTGCTCTGCTCGACGATTTCGTCGAGTTGCGCGCGCGCGTCGCGCATTTCGTCGCGGATGCGGCGCCGTTCGTCCGCACCGAGTTCTTCGGGCGACATCAGCGCATCGACGTAGGTCCGGTATCCGGCATCGGAGGGCACGCGCCCGGCGGAGGTATGCGGTTGTTCCAGGTAGCCGCCCGCTTCGAGGTCGGCCATTTCGTTGCGAACGGTCGCCGAGCTCACGCCGAGGTTGTACTTTTGCGTGAGCGCCTGCGAGCCCACCGGCTCCCCGGTCGCGATGTACTCGTACACGACCGTGGCGAGGATGTAGGCTTTGCGCTTATCCAGACCGTCGACCTCGTTCTCCATCCCTCGTAGTTTAGCACTCCGAGCAAGCGAGTGCGAAGGCCCGGCGCCAGGGCGACAAAGGTCGACCGCCAATCACCGCTCCATGGAATCGAAAGCCATCGAATCGCTGCTTGACGAACGGCGTGCTTTCCCGCCGCCCCCCGCCTTCGCCGCCCAGGCGAACGCCGGGCCCGGGGTCTACGCCGAAGCCGAGGCCGACCCGCTCGCCTTCTGGGCCTCATGGGCCCGGAAGCTCCATTGGTCGCGCCCCTTTACTCGGATCCTCGACTGGGAGGAGCCGTTCGCGCAATGGTTCGCCGACGGTGCGATCAATGCGTCGGTCAACTGCCTCGACCGCCACGTCGAGGCCGGGCACGGGGAACGGGTCGCCTATTATTACGAAGGCGAGCCCGGCGACCGACGCGCGATCACCTATCGCGCCTTGCTCGACGAGGTCTGCCGCTTCGCCAACGCGCTCCGGAGGCTCGGCATCGAACGAGGCGACCGTGTAGCGATCTACATGCCGATGATTCCCGAGCTGCCCGTCGCGATGTTGGCGTGCGCGCGCATCGGCGCGGCGCACTCCGTCATCTTCGGCGGCTTCTCTCCCGATGCCATTATCGACCGCGTCAACGATGCAAAATGCGTCGCGTTAATTACCGCCGACCAAGGCTGGCGGCGCGGCAACAGGGTCCCGCTCAAGGCGAACTGCGATGTCGCGATGGCGCAGACGCCCTCGATCCGCCACTGTATCGTCGCCAAACGCGTCGGCGACCCGGTAACGATGATGCCGGGGCGCGACCTCTGGTGGGACGAACTCATCGCGAACGAATCGACGCACTGCGAGCCCGCGCAGACGATGGCCGAGGATCTGCTCTTTCTTCTCTACACCAGCGGCACGACGGCGAAACCCAAAGGGATCAAACACACGACGGGCGGCTTCCTCACCCACGTGAGCGTGACGCACCAGTTGGTCTTCGATCTCAAACCCGAGCGCGACATCTATTGGTGCGCCGCCGATATCGGTTGGGTGACCGGGCACTCGTATATCGTGTACGGGCCGCTCTGCAACGGCGCGACGAGCGTCATCTACGAAGGCACGCCCGATTATCCGGAAAAAGATCGCCTCTGGGAGATCGTGGAACGCTACGGCGTCACCATCCTATACACCGCACCGACCGCGATTCGCACCTTCATGAAATGGGGAACGCAGCATTTAGAGCGCCACGATCTTTCTTCGTTGCGACTCTTGGGCTCGGTCGGAGAACCGATCAATCCCGAGGCCTGGATTTGGTATCGCGAT
Source organism: bacterium (assembly GCA_021784715.1). Next base: position 10,118 of record JAJYHP010000176.1, on the reverse strand, counting down.
CGCGTCGGCGGCGGACGATGCCCCATCGTCGATACGTGGTGGCAGACGGAGACCGGCGGTATCATGATCTCACCGTTGCCCGGCGTGACGACGACGCTCCCCGGAAGCGCGACGAAACCGTTGCCCGGAATCTCCGCCGATATCGTCGACGAGGCCGGCAAGAGCGTTCCGCTCGGCGGCGGTGGCTACATCGTTATTACGCGGCCCTGGCCGGGAATGACGCGCGGCATCTATGGCGACGACGATCGCTTTCGCGAAACCTACTGGTCGAAGTTCCCGCATCTCTATCTCGCCGGCGACGGCTGCCACCGCGACGAGCACGGCAACTACTGGTTCATGGGGCGCATTGACGACGTGATGAACGTGAGCGGGCACCGCATTTCGACCGCCGAAGTCGAGAGCGCGCTCGTCGATCACCACGCCGTCGCCGAGGCCGCCGTCTGCGCGAAGAACGATGACGTCACCGGGCAGGCGATCTATGCGTTCGTAACGCTGCGCGGCGGCTTCGAGAGCGGCCCGATGCTCGCCGACGCCTTGCGCGATCACGTGATGGGCAAGCTCGGGAAATTCACCCGTCCGAAGTACGTGACGTTTACCCCCGAACTTCCCAAGACGCGTAGCGGAAAGATCATGCGTCGCCTGCTACGCGATATCGCCGAGGGAAGAACCCTCGGCGACACCACGACGCTCGCCGACTCCGGTGTCGTGAGCGAACTACAAGAGCGCGCTCGGAGCGAAGCCGGAAGCGAGGACTAGTCGCGAATGCTCACGGTGAACTGCACTTCCCGTGGGGCGCCGGGCTCGGCGAGAATCGCACCGGGACCGGCGAGATTGCTCTGGCCGATTCCACCGCCGAAATACGCGCCGCTAGTGACGTATTCGAAGGAGTTGTACCGTTTGTCGAAGAGGTTGTTTACCGAGAGCGTGAAGCCGATCGGTTTCCCGACGCTCGCGGTCGCATACCCGATCGAAGCATTCACGACACCGTAGCTTGGAATTTGGAGTCCGTTGGGATCGGGTTGACCGAGGAGGTTATTCCACATCGCCTGCGGGCCCGTGAAATTATCCCAAAGGCGTCCGGTCACGACGCCGGTTCCCGCGCGCTCCTGTCCGGCGACGCCGATGTTGTAGGCGAATGTCGGCACCTGCGTCACCGGAAGGCCGCTGTAGTTGGTTCCGAGGTAGTCGTAGGAATCGAAGTAGGCATGCGTCGTCGAGAGGCCACCGAAGAGTTCGACGCTGCGCCCGAAGGTGCGATCGAATGCGAGCGTCAGCCCGGAGTAGCGCGAGCTGCCCGACGCCGAGGCGACCTTCACGCCGGCGCCGATCACGATGGGGATATATTGGTCGCGCACGCGTTCGTCGAAGAAGCTCGCCGTCAGGAACGCCTCGCGCGGCGATCCGTCGAGCATCCGCCCGGCAAAGCGCCGGAAGTATTTCACGCCGACCTCTTGGTTCGTTCCCGTCTCCGGCGAGAGCCCCGCAACCGGAATGCCTTGATAGGGGCCGCCGGGTGAGGTCTGCGGGCTGCGAAGCGCGCGCCCGAAGTTGGCGTAGAGCGCGAGATTCGGATTGGCGAGAAACTGCAACTCCGCCGAGGGCTCGATCCCGGCAAAGACCGTTCCTGAATTGCCGAGTTTCGTTTTGTTCGTGCAGATACCGCTCGATGACGAAACGCCCTGACATTGCGGGAATCCTTGGAAGCCCGCGTTGGTAAAATTCGTCGCCAACGACACATAGCGAAACCCCGGTGTGAACTTCCAGCGATGACCGAAGCGCATGAGGTACTGCCCGAAGAACGTGAAGTTCTTCTGTTGGAAATCGTTGTTGCGATAGATCGACGGCTGAACGATCGTCGAAGGCGCGCTCGGCGCCGACTGCACCGGGTCGGAGTTATAGAATGCGTTGCGGGTGTTATAGAGCGAACCAAAGAGCTCGCTACCAATGTCGAGTGTGTCTCCATTGCGCACGTTCACGTGATGGAACGTTAACTTCTCCGAGAGCGCATTGGAGAACGGATTGTTATATTCGAAGCGACCCGAGTTATTCGCTTGGTCGAAATTGAAATTTTTCACGTGGAGGCGATCGCCGTGACGATAGGCGAGGAGGTCCGAGAGCGACCAGCCGTTTTTCAAACCATATTCGAGATCGGCGGCGATGAGGCGGGTGCTGTTCGAATCGGTCTTCTGCCAAACGCCGAGCGGGAGCGCCGAATAGAAGCCCGAGGTTTGCTGACTATAGGTCGCGCCGGGAATCGGATTGCCGTTGAGATCGAAGCCGTTAGCGGTAACGTACGAGCCGACGATCGGATTGCCGTTGCCGTCGTAATTCTGCAACGGAGAGAGCGGGATCAAATTCGGACGCATCTCGGTTCCCGAGGCGCTATACCCAAAGACGTCGAGCGAGCCGTGTTCGAATTTATCGACGACTTCGCCGAAGGTCGCATAGGTCGAACCCGGCGCGGTGCTGCCGCTTCCGATGATATTGCGATATCCCTGCGTGAACGTGCGCCCGTGCGAGATGATGAAGCCGAGGTGTTTGGAGAGCGGAGCGCTATAGTCGACGTGGAACGCGCTTCCGCCATAATTCCCGCTCGATCCCGAGAGGTGGAGGTGCGGCGCATTTTCGGGGAGTTGGGTGTAGAAATTGAGCGTGCCGCCGATGCTGTCGAAGGTACGCGTCATGGGGCTGCCGGGGCCGTATTCCACGGCCATCCCATCGAGGATCGAGAGATCGGGAATTTCGTCGGCCTGCCATTGCCCGGTCTGTGGATTGTTAAGAAAGACGCCGTTCAGGGTGACGCCGATCATCCCGTTATCGACGATTCCGGCTTGGTTCGCCCAGCCTTGTTTGAAGCCGCGCACCGTAATCATCGATTTTGCGGCTCCGGTCGATCCGTAGCTGGAGACGAGCACGCCCGGCGCGGTTTGCAGCAACTGTGCCGATCCCGCGAGGGCGCCTTGCGAAGCGATCTGCGTCTTCCCGAGCAGCACTTGCGTTTGCGCCGTGCGAAAGACCTTCGAGTAGGTCGGAAGCGGCCGTACCGAGTGCCCCTGAATGGTGATATGCGAAACGACGGCCAGAACGTGAAGACGCACGCTTTTCGTCATTCCACCGACGATGGCAACGGTATACGGCGCGAGTTCTTGAAAGCGCCCGTCGACGGTGAGCACGTAGGTTCCAGGCCGAAGATCGGGCAAACGAAAGGAACCGTTTTCCCGGGTCGTTGCGACGACCGCCGAGGCGGCGCCGCGCAGCCGCGCCTTAATAATCGCGCCTGCGAGATCGCGATCGGCGCGCGATGCGACGATGCGACCGTGAATGGCGCCCAACGGAGCCGCGCTCGACGTTGCCACGTTAAGAGCGATCCCAACGCAGAGCAACGCGAGGCCGAGTAGCTTTTTCACAAACGGTATCCCCTATCAACGACAGAATAGCGTGAAGCGGGACGCACGCAGCATCCCTTCGCTTCACGCTAGCGCGCCGACGTTAAGGGCCTGTGATTCAATGCTTAACGAAGATCATGAGGCGCTTAAGAGCGCCTACGGCGTATAGGGCGTGCGGCCGGAAAGAATCGCGCGCACCGAGACCGCCGGATAGCCGACCTTTTCGTTCGCGCTATCCTCCCAGGCGTAGGCGATCAGGTTGCGCAGCATCGTCGCACCGCGCGCGAGCTGCGCGGCGGTAAAGGCTCGCGCCTGAGCGCTCCCGCTCGTAAAACCGCCGGCGGCAGCGATGCGATAGAGTGGCACCACGGCGGCATTCGTTCCCCGCAGATACCCGGCGACGAGCGCGAGCAGACGTCGCTGCGAGATGCGATGCTTGGGATCGAGAGGGACGTACGCCGGAATGTCGCGTTGCACCGCCGATGCATTCACGAAACGGTTCACGAACGTACTCTCGAACTGCTCGTGAATCCCACGCAATGCCGGGAAACGATATGGATTGGGCCCGCTTCCCCAGCCATTGAAGTGCGTGGTGACGTGGAGCGGCTGCGAACCGTCGGCGACGAAATGTCCCCACACGCCGATATCGCGGAGGGTCAGCGTCGCACGCAGGCGCGCCTCGGCAGCGAATCGCGTGCGCGCGGCCGCATCCGCGGCGTGCGTCGATTCGTACGTCAGAACGCGCCAAAGAGCGAAATCGGTGCGTAGCTGCTCCCACCCGTCGACGATGCTGTACGGCAGATAGCCGACGCGATAGGGCGTGGTGTGCGCTGCAAGTAACGCGATTTCATATGCCGACATGCTCGCCGGTAGGTGCGCGAGCGCGACGACGCCCGCGATTTTCCCGTCGTCGCCGATATCGAGATAGTGCCCCGGATCGCGATCTGCATCCCACGACTCCCCCGATCCCTTCAGGCGATCCATCTCCGGCCCGAGGTAGCGCAGCTCCCAGCGAGCGACGCGCGTGCGGGCGAAAGCGGGAAGTTCGCTCGGTAGATTCGCGGCGGCGAGTGCGTTGATGATTTCGTGCCCCTTCTCGCCCCACGCGCGCGCCCGTAACGGCGCACATGCAAGAGCGACCAGTACGAGCATTGCGAGAGCGCGCTGGAACGGTATCGGGCGATTCACGATGTGAAAAACTCCTGTAGTTCGTCGATATGGGCGATGCGCGTCGCCGGCGGCAGCGCTGCAATCATGCGCTTCCCGTATCGTTTCCCCTGCAGGCGTCCGTCGAGAACGAGCACCGCGCCTCGATCGCTTCGGCTGCGAATGAGTCGACCGAATCCTTGCTTGAGCAGCATCGTCGCCGCCGGAACTTGCAGCCGCGCGAAGGCATCCTCGCCGCGCTCGCGCAGCGCTTGCACGCGCGCTTCGAGCACGGGATGATCCGGCTGCGCAAACGGAATGCGGTCGATGACGACGCAACTCAAGCGCTCGCCGGGCATATCGATGCCCTCCCAAAACGTACGCGTTCCGACGAGCACCGCGCCGGGCGTCTCCGCAAACCAACGCAAGAGCCCGTCGCGATCGAGCCCGCCGCGCGGCCGCTGAATTTCGACCGGATGCAGGCCGCTCGCGCGCAATCGCTCGCCGAATTCATTCGCCCGTCGAAAGGAGGTACAGAGGACGAAGGCGCGCCCGCGCGAGTACGCGAGCGCTTCTTCGAGCAAGGCGTAGGCGCGTACGACGAAATCGGGAGCGTCGGGCTCGAGATCGGGTGGCGCGACGAAGAGGCGCGCCTGCTCGGCGTAATCGAACGGCGAAGCGGCAACGAGTTCTTCGGCACGATCGACGCCGAGGCGCGCGCGCACGTAACTAAAATCGCCGCCGAGCGCGAGCGTCGCGCTCGTCAGGAGGCACGGCGTCCGCGAGAAGAGCAGATCGCGCAAGATCGGCGCGGCGTCGAAGGGCGTGCAGTGAAGGTCGCTCCCGTTCGGCGATGATTCCGCCCAGCGAATCGCATCTTCGTCGATAGTGAGGAGCCGATCGACGACCTCTGCCTGCGCCGCCAACGACTTGACCGCTCCCGCTATTCGCAGCTCGCGTTCGAGGTCGCCGCGAGGCGGGCGCGTGAGAGCGGTGGCGCCGTTATCGGCGATCCAATTTTCAAGGTGGTAGAGCGCGTCGCGCAAACGGTGGAGATCGCCGACGATCTCCGGGCGCTCGTCGAGCCGAAGCAACTCGCTGCCACTCCCGGCGAGCCCCTCGCCGAGTTCGCGAAAGCGCTCTTCCACCTGCGTGGTCAGCGATGTTGGCAGTGTGAAATAGCGACGCAAACGACGAAAGGTGCGTTCGATACTCCGCCGCGAGAGCGATGCGGTGAGCACGTTCATCGCTATATCTTCGCAGGTGTGCGCCTCGTCGAGAATTGCGTAGTCGTATGCGGGGAGAAGCCCGCCCGCGATTGCATCGATAAAGAAAATTGCGTGATTGACGACGATGATATCGGCGGCCTCGGCATCGCGGCGGCGACGATAGTAAAAACAGTCGTCGAAATGCGCGCAGGCTTCGCCGATGCAGTCGTCGCCGTCGGCATCGAAGCGTTCCCAAAGCAATCCGTCGAGCCGAAACGGCACGTCGGAGCGGTCCCCGGTGATCGTTTCGTTCGCCCAGCGCCGCAACTTCGACATCTCGGGGCGTTCGAAGAGCGCGAGGTCGCCGCGCGCGCGCTCCCACTTCTCGCGGCAGAGATAGTTGGCGCGCCCCTTCAGCAGCACGACGCGCGGTTCCAGCCCCAACGCGCGCGCGACCATCGGGATATCTTTGCGAAAGAGTTGCTGCTGTAAGGTGATCGTCGAGGTCGATATGACGACGCGTTTTCCGCTGCGCAACGCCGGCACGAGGTAGGCGAACGATTTCCCAACCCCGGTTCCCGCCTCGACCAATACGTGCGAGCCGCTCTCGAAACCCGCCTCGACGGCACGCGCCATCTCGAGTTGTCCCGGTCGCGGCTCGAAACCCGGGAGTTCGCGCGCGAGCGATCCCCCGACGGAGAAAATCTCGTCGATGCTCGGAGGCGGGTTCACCGGTGCTGGTGCGGCTCGGCTTCTTCGAGCGTGGATTCCAACGCTTCACCGGTGATCGCATCGATTACCTGCGCGCGCACCGGGCGCATCGGGCGATAGATCGCGAGCGTTGCAAGAAAACCCGTCAGTAAGCCCGCTACGTGCGCCTGCTTCGATATACCGGGGAACATGAACGTGAAGACCAGGTTGAGGATAAGAATTCCGAGATTTGCGCGAACGAGTTGGAGCCCCGCCGGGCCGTTGCGCAACCCAATCGCAAAGAGCGCCCCGAAGATGCCGAAGATCGCGCCGCTCGCCCCGAGCGTCGGGTCCTGGATATTCCCGAAACTCAAGTAGGTCACGCCGAGTCCCGAGGCGATGAGCGAGAGCGTATAGACGAATGCGGTGCGCGGCGTGCCGAGGATCGGTTCGATAAAGCGCCCGAGAATCCAGAGCGAATACATGTTGAGGCCGATATGCAAGATCGATGCGTGGAGGAAGGCGCTCGTGACGATGCGCCACCATTCGCCCTGCTGCACCAACGCCGGCACCAAGGCGCCCGCATTATCGATCTGCCCGATGGTAACGTTGCCGGAGAGAATTCCGGAACCCATCGTTGCGATCTCCCAGAGAAATACGAGAACGCACACCACGACGATCGTGTGCGTGAAGCGGGCACCGCGCGGCATCAGCCCGCGGCGCCTGCCGGTTCGACCAAAAGCATCCGCGCGAGTTCGAGCGAGATCGCATGTTCGCCACCCTCGCCCGCGATCGTCAGCGGGCCGCCGAGCGGTGCGCGAGCGAGCACGCGCAGGCGCCGCCCGGGCTTGAGTTCGAGTTCGGCGAGATAACGTAAAATCTCGGGAACTTCTTCGGTAACGCCGACGACGGCGAGATCGGTACCGGTTTCGGCACGCGCGAGCGGCTCGCCGCGCGGCACCGGATCGCTGAGATCGCTCGGCGGGATCGGCATGCCGTGGGGGCAACGCGTCGGATTTTTGAGCAGCGCTTGGAGGCGTTCTTCAACGCGCTCCGAGATGGCGTGCTCGAGCATGCACGCATCGGCATGCGCTTCGTGCCATGGAATACCGAGAACCTCGACGAGAAAGCACTCGGCGAGCCGATGGCGGCGAACCACGCGGACGGCGACGGCGAGGCCGTCGCGCGTGAGCTTGACGGTGCCGCGCGAGATCGGTTCGACGAGCCCATCCTTAGCGAGTTTCTTAAGCATTCCGGAGACCGAGGCGGGTGCGACCCCCAGCGACGAAGCGAGCGCGCCGGTACTAACGCCGTCGCCCTCACGCTCGAGCCGATAGACCGCTTCGAGATACTCCTCGACCGATTCGGCGAAGTGACTGTGACCTGACATGCTGCCTAGCCTTCGACGCCGCCGGATTTACTCCGTGGAGCGCAGCCGTTCTTCGAGCGAACGCTTCAGCGAGAGCGGCGCGAACGAGGCGTCGATCGCCGTGGCGATGCAGGCACGAAGTGCCGGCTCCCCCGCGATCCGAGCGAGCGCTACGAACTCGTCGTCGATATGCGCGCCGAAGAGCGCGGGATCGTCATCGTCGATCACCACCCGGAGCCCCGCTGCGAGCAACTCGGGGAGCGGGTGCTCCTCCGCAGCGCCTATCACACCGGTGCGACGATTCGAGGTGGGGCAGACCTCGATGGGAATCTCGCGTTCGCGCAACAGGGCGAGCACGGCGGGCTCTTCGAGCGCCCGGATCCCGTGCCCGATGCGCTCGGCGCGCAAGTGCTCGACGGCGTTGCGGATGCTTGCCGCCCCGGAGGCCTCACCGGCGTGAACGACGGCGTGGAGCCCCTCGGAGCGCGCGTAGGCGAAGGCGTCGACGAAGAGTTCGGGCGGGAAGCGTGCCTCGTCACCGCCGAGCCCGATGCCGATCACCCCGAGTTCGGTCGCCGAGGCCGCGAAGCGCGCGGTCTCCATCGCGCTGCTCGCGCCGAAGTTGCGCGTGAGATCGACGATGCTGCGGAAAGCGACGCCGTGGCTGCGCTCGACGCGGGCGAAAACCCCGTGGATCGCGGCCATGCAGGCCTGGAGATCGAGCTCCGGGTGAAAGAAGCGCCAGACCGAGGGCGAGATAAAGAGCTCGCCGTAAACGACCCCGCGCCGCAACGCGTCGGCGGCGAACTCCTCGGCGAGACGCTCGTAATCCTCGGGGCGCGAGAGTGCCCGCGAGACCGCTGCGAAAAGCAGCAGAAACTCGGAGAAATCGGCGAAGGCGTAGACCGTGCCGGGCTCACGCGGCGAGCGATCTTCTTCCTCGGCTGCCGCCCCCGGGCGGTACCGCGTCGGTAGGCCATCGCGCGACGTGAGTTCGAGGAAGGTGCTCTCGCGAAGCGTTCCCTCGAGGTGACAGTGCAAGTGGATCTTCGGCAGTGCCGCGATGCGCGCGGCGAGCGATTCTTGTGGTTCGAGCTCCAGCATTGGTCGCAACAGGGTTCGCTACGGTATGCTAGAATCCATGGAGTTCCGGCGCGGGGTGGAGCAGTCCGGTAGCTCGTCGGGCTCATAACCCGAAGGTCGCGAGTTCAAATCTCGCCCCCGCAACCAAATGAAAGAGTCCCCTGGCGATCGATCGCCGGGGGACTCTTTCATTCCGTCTCGGCCGCTCGCTGCGGTCGTCTCGCCAAATCTACGGAGACTGGATCGATGCCACAGGCGTGGAGGGACAGAGTGCATCGAGTGCCGTCTGCGCGACGGGGTCGGGTTGCGCCATTTTGATGGGACGAGCGTAGACGACGACGATCAGCTGGCCCTCTCTCTGCGCGAGCCGCTCGGTCAGATATAAGAGCGGCGTTTGCAGTTCGAACTGCCATTGCGAATCGGTTCCACCGCAGCCGAGAACCTTCGCCGACGAGACCAACTTCGAACGAGCATAGACTTTCAGCATGACGGTGGTCGTAATTTGGGCCACCGTATCGAGCGGAATCGGTTTGCCGGAAAGGTTACCATACTTTTGCAACGAGGTCGCAGAAACAAGATACGATTCCATCGCTCCGTCGGCGAGTTTTTTCGATGCCGACCCGAGCACGTGCGAACCCGGCATCAGCCCCACCCCCGAACCCGCCGTCGTCCAACCGACCGGAAGCGGCGCACGCAACCATGGCATACTCGTCAACTCCGGGACCGCCGGCGGCGCGATGAACTCTTGCGGGCAAAAGGTGCCGAGCGCGGCGAGCGCCTCCGGATCGGCGGCAGAACCACCCGGGCGCATGTAGGTCGCGGCATCGTACGCGCCGTGCGGCGCCTGCGCGATATACTGCAGTGCATCGAAGCTCAACGTGCCGATCTTTAGCTCGTAGTGGAGACGCCACGCCGGTCGCACACCCGCGCATACGAAACTCGAACGGCTCGAAAGCATCTTGAAGTTCGAACCAAAACGTTTGAATATTCTAACCGCGGTGGCGGCGTTGGTTGCGAGCGTCCCGGTCGTCGGCGAGTTATCCTCGGAGACGTTGATGACTTCGGTCGCGCCACCGTAGGGCTTCGTCGCTTGAAATCGGATCTGCGACATCGCCGAAAGAATGCGCACGCGACGATCGAGGGTCCATCCTTTCGGCACCCGCATGAACGACGAGATCGGCTGGATCGTCGATTGCGGAACGGGCGCGAGCGCGGTCGGCGCCGCCGGAGTCGGCG
>JAJYHP010000155.1 GCA_021784715.1 bacterium | reverse complement strand
CTCATGCTCCGCGTCTGGCGCGCCGGCGAGGCGCCGCGCGTCAGCGGAATTCTCGCCGATCAGTGTGCGACGATCGCCGCGTCGCTCGACGCCTACGAAGCGCTCGGCGAGCCGCGCTTCTTCGAGCGCGCGGAGCGGCTCGCGCGGGCGACGCTCGCCGCCTTCGCTCCCGACGGAGGGGCGGCTGCGGACCGCATCGCCGGCAGCGAGGATCTCGGGCGGCTCGCGTTGCGCGACCGTCCGCTCGCAGAGAATTCCTCGCTCGCACGATCGTTGCTGCGAATCGCCGAGATCGCCGAACGCCCCGCCGACGCCGAGCGCGCGCGTTCTATCCTCGCGACGTTCGCCTCGACCTATCGCAATGCCGGGCTCTTCGCCGCAAGCTATGCGCGCGCCACCGCCCTCGCTACGCGCGTGGGAGCGCGCCTCGCCATCCGCGGCCCGCTCGACGCGACACGCGGGTGGCGCCGCGCGGCGTTTCGCTTGGGCGCCCCCGAACTCGGCATTTATTCCGATCTCTCCACTGCCGCTTCCGCTCCCAGCGCGCTGCTCTGCGTCGGGACGCTCTGCGGCGAACCGATTCTCGAGGAAGGCGCGCTCGCCGCGGCATATCGCGCTCTGCGCGAAAATGCAGCGCGCGCCTCAGCGGTGCCTAATTTCCCGGGCGAATGAAGGCGTTCCAGTACCAGCAGCCCCAGAGCCCGACGAGCACCGAATAGAGAATCAGCGGATATCCCCAACGTGGCACTCCGCGGCGAAATGCGAGCAGTAAGAGGACCGCTGCGAAGGGTTCGAAATCGAGCGCGTGACGCATGCCGAACTGCGCGAATCCATTCACGTAATAGACGAGATTCGGTAGCCAGGTTGCCAGCAGCATCAGCCAAAGCACGACCGTATCGCGCCACGGTTTGCGCGCCCACGCAACGAGCACTAATGCGGGCGAGGTCCACGTCAGCGCGACGCCGGTCATCTCGGGGCGCAGGTAGGGAAAACCGGAGAGAACGGTCGGCATCTGCAAGAAAAACGATTGTAATTGATAGGGGAGATACCGCAACGCGAACGGCGATCCGTACGGGCTCCCGGCGGGATCTTGATGGAACCACATCGAGTAGCCGATATCGTCCCACGTTCCCCAGCGGCCGAGATTGTAGGCGACCCAGAGTGCGACGACCGGAATCGCGACGGCGAGAAACCCGAACAGGCGGGAGCGCCACGCCGGATGGAGGCGCGGCACCGCCTCGTCGGGCGCGAGCAACATCGCGAGAACGAGCGGCGCGATAACGACGAGGCTGAAGCGCGACTCGACGGCAGCGGCGAGATAGAGTGCGGCCACCCATCCGCGCTTCGCGGTGCGAAGTTCGAGCCAGAGCAGCAGCGCGAACGCGAAGGCACTGACGTTGGCGATGAACCATACGTCGCCGAGCATCGACGCCCACAACAGGTCGGTACCCGCAAACGTAAAGAGCGCGACCCACGCATTCGCTCGCGCGTCGAGGCCGTAGCATTCGCCGATGCGCCAAAGCGCACCGATCGCGAGCCCGCCGAGCGCGCAGGCGAGCAACGTTTGGTTCGCTGCGGTTCCAAAAATCGCGACGAAGGGCAGGAGCAAGATCGCCGGAAGCGGTGCCTCGATCACATAATGCGCCCCATGATAGGCGAGTGCGTCGATATAGGCGCCGGGCCAATCGATCGCGAGCCGCCCGTGCAAGAACGCCTCGGCGAGTAAGACGTAGTTGTTGTACGGCGTCGATCGTCCGTGCGAGACGATCCACGCAATGAGAAACGCTGCGAATCCCGCGAGGAGGCTCGGCGGAACCGCGAAGCGCTTAGATGGGAGGGAGCGTTGCACTCGGCAGCGGCTGCGGCACGCGGAACGTCGTTTCGGGGAGCGAGCGCGGGAAGCGGCAGTTGCTCCACACGATACGCTCGTTCGCCGGCTTTCCGCGCACGCTCGCGGTTACGTACGCTTCGTAGGGAACCCAATAATGCCCGACGCCGTGGTAGAGCACGGCACCGTGCCCGCGAACGCCGTCCGACGACGACGTGAAAGCGATCGCGCTCGGGAGAAAACGCCCGCTGGTGATGGTGAAACCGGTGATCGAAAAGCGCGCGCTCGGTGCGAGCGCGGTCGCCTGATAGCGATATTCAAAATTCGCCCCGACTTTTCGCGCCGAGAGAAAGAGCACTTCGTAGTCGTGCAACGTCGGTGCGAGGCGATCGATCGAATAGCGATCGGCGCGATGCGCGATGACGATCGATTTCGCGCGGACGGGAATACCCTGCGAAGAGAGCAGGCTGTCGCGTACGAGATCGCCTTGGCGATAGAGGAGATGCTGCTGTTCGATCTGCACCGGGCCGGCTTGCGAGATGGAATAGTTACAGATCGACGCGGTCGGTAGCGCGAGCGAACCCATCGCGCGCGCGTACTCGTCGAGTACCACCTGCGAATCCTGGCGCTTCGGCGCGGCCGCGAGCGCGAGCAGCAGAACGCCGGCGCAAGCGACGGCGAGGCGTGCGCGGCGACCGATCACGTCGCTGCGAGCACGGCGGCTCGCATTGCGGCGAGCGCCGCTGGCGCACCCGCAACGTTTTTGCCGCCGCCCTGTGCGTGGGCGGCCTGCCCGCCGCCCTTCCCGCCGAGCGCGGGCGCCGCGAGCTTGACGAGGTTTCCGCTATGAACGCCGGCGGCGACCGCATCGTCGTCGGCGCTCACCAAAATGCTCGCGCTCTCGCCGTCGGTACCGATCAACGCGATTGTTCCATGCGGCATCCGCGAGCGAATCGCCGCGCTCAAATGACGCAACGCTTCGGCATCGGCCTCCGGCACGATCGCGCCGACGAAGCGCCGAGCGCCTTCGCCCTCGGCGGCGTCGCAATAGCGCGCGGCATCGGCACCGGCGAGTCGCGCCTTGATCTGCGCGAGCGAGCCCTGAAGATCGCGTACCTCCCGCTGCAAGCGCGTCACGCGATCGCCGAGCTCCTCGGGATTGGTCGCCAACGCGCCGGAGATCGACCCGACGAGTTCCTGTTGCTTGGTAACGAATTGCTCGGCTGCATCGGAGACGCAGCTCTCGATACGGCGCACGCCGCTACCGATCGAGGATTCGTTGAGCAGCACGAAGAGACCGAGCTCGCCGGTGGAACGAGCGTGCGTTCCGCCGCAAAATTCGACCGACGGTCCCGCTCGTACGACGCGCACGCGCTCGCCGTATTTCTCGCCGAACATCCAGATCGCACCGGTCTGCTTCGCTTCGTCGAGCGGAAGTTCTCGGGTCTGCAACGGCGAGTCGTCGCGAATCATCCGATTGACGCGGTGGGCGACCTCGCGGCGCTGCTCGGGAGAGAGCGCGCCTGCGGCCCAACGAAAATCGAAGCGCATGCGATCGATGCCGACCCAGGAGCCCGCCTGGGCGACGTCGTCGCCGAGAACGTCTCGCAGCGCGCGTTGTAAGAGATGCGCCGAGGTATGATGGCGGCGAATCTCGCGACGCCACCAATCGTGCACCGCCGTCGTCACGCGCTCGCCGACGCGAAACGTGCCGCTACGCACGATACCGATATGGACGACCGCCTCGCCCAGATATTGCGTGTCTTCGACTTCGAAGGCGGCATCGGGGCCAAGCAACACGCCGCGGTCGCCGATCTGCCCGCCGCGTTCGGCGTAGAACGAAGTGGAATCGAGAACGATTCGGCCGCGCGCTCCGCCACCGAGCTCTTGCGTCGGTTTTTGGTCGGCATCGAGCATGGCGACGATGCTTCCGGCGCCTTCGAGCCCGTCGTATCCGGTGAAGGTCGTTTTGACGGCCGGTAATTCCGCGAGCGTGACGACCGCGCGCTTGGCGGCGGCGTCGTTGCGCGCGCGTTCGCGCTGCGCCTTCATCTCGCTCTCGAAAGCGGCGGTGTCGATGGCGACGCCGCGCTCGGCAGCGATCTCTCGGCTGAGTTCGATTGGAAAGCCATGCGTGTCGTGCAGCGTGAATGCGTCTTCGCCCGAGATGAGGCGCGTGCAATTCTCGTTCGCTTCCTCGATCATACGGTCGAGAACGGCGAGCCCGCGCTCGAGCGTCCGATTGAATGCGCGCTCTTCGCGTTCGAGCGCGCCGACGATCCGTGCCGTGTTCTCGCGGAGTTCGGGGTAGCCGCTCGCGAGCGATTCGACGACGGCGGGAACGAGCGCCGCGAGAAACCCGTCGGGATAGCCCAGCAGTCGCCCCTGACGAATCGCGCGACGAATCAAAAACCGCAGCACGTACCCGCGGTCGCTATTGGAGGGATAGATGCCGTCGTTGATGAGGAAGGTCACCGCGCGCGCGTGATCGGCGATGATGTTCTGTCGAACGCGCCGCTCGGCGGGCGGGAGCGATCCCGATTGCGGTTGCGGTTGTGCGGCGACGAGATCGAGGAAGAGATCGGTCTCGTACATCGAGGCCTTGCCGTTGACGACCGCGAGCATCCGCTCGAGCCCCGCGCCGGTATCGATCGATTTGCGCGGCAACTCCGAGAGCGTGCCGTCCGCGGCGCGATTGAACTGCTGGAAGACGACGTTCCAGATCTCCACGAAACGATTGCCGAGGTTCGGCCCGGTATCCTCGGGGCCGCTCGCATGGGTTTCGCCGATATCGTAAAAAATTTCGGTCGACGGGCCGCACGGGCCGGTCGGTCCCATCGTCCAGAAATTATCGTCGTCGAAGCGCGAGATGCGCGTGGGGTCGAGGCCGATCTCACGCTCCCAAATACGCGCCGCTTCGTCGTCCTCGGTATGCACCGTCACGTAGAGCCGCGAGGGATCGAGACGCATGACGCGCGTGACGAACTCCCACGCCCATGCGATCGCTTGCGCTTTGTAGTAATCGCCGAAACTAAAGTTTCCGAGCATTTCGAGAAACGTACCGTGCCGCCCGGTGCGGCCGACGTTCTCGATATCGCTCTTGGCGCCGGCGACGCGCAGGCACCGCTGCACGGTCACCACGCGCGGCGCGGGGGCCGGGCGTTCGCCGAGAAATGCCGGAACGAACTGCTCCATCCCCGCAATCGTAAAGAGCGTCGTGGACATCTCGTCGGGGATCAAACTCGCCGAAGGAACGTGTTTGTGCTCTCGGGCAACAAAGAAATCGATCCACGCTTGGCGGAGTTCTTGGCTCGTCATCGGCATAAGCACCCCGTATGGTAGCAGAGTGCCGCCGCTCGCGCTACGACGGTGGTGCCAACAGCGTGCGCAGGCGAGCCAGCGCCCGTTGCTCGATCCGCGAGATCTGCATCTGCGAGGTGCCGAGCCGTTCGCCGACCTCGCGCTGCGTCTGTCCCTCGAAGAAGCGGAGGCGCAGCACGATCCGCTCGCGCCCGGGAAGCCGTTCGAGCGCCCCGGCGATCTCCGCCCGCTCGGGGACGAGTTCGAGGTCCCCGTCGGGCACCCCGATGCTGGGGGCGAGCCGTCGCGCCCCCTCCTCACTCTCGAAACCGGCGTCGAGCGAGAGCGGCGAGAGCGCACCCCCCGCCTCCATCGCCTCGAGAATCGCTTCGACCTCCACGCCGAGCTGCGCCGCGATCTCCGCCGGGGTCGGCGTCCGCCCCAGATCGGCAGTGAGCCGATCGGTCGCCCCGGCGATCGAGAGCGCGAGGTCTTTCAGGCGACGCGGCACGTGGACCGCCCACCGTTTGTCGCGAAAATAGCGTTTCAGCTCGCCGAGGATCGTCGGCGTTGCGAAGGTCGCGAATTGCGCTCCAAAATCGGGTTGGTAGCGATCGATCGCGTTGATGAGCCCGAGCGTCGCGATCTGCAAGAGATCGTCGTAAGGCTCGCCGCGATCGGTAAAACGCTTCGCGAGGTAGCGAACGAGCCCGAGGTGCCGTTCGACGAGCTGCGTCCGCACGGCGGAGCGTTCGCGCGCGATCTCTTCATCGTCGCCGGCTCGTTTTAACGCCAGAAAACGCTCGAGGAGCGCCTCCGCCGATTCTTCATCGCTCATCGATCGCTCGATGCGAATTTATCGGCTGCTATCGCCAAACCGCTTAAACATCGTCAGCACGGTGCCGCTATCGCGTTCGACGCGGTACTCCACCTCGTCCATCAACGCGCGGATGAGATAGACGCCCAAACCGCCGACTCGCGGTTCGCCGAGATCGCGCGAACGGATGCGTTCGGCCTCGGTTCCGATTCCGAAATCGCGCACGGTGATCTGCAGGCCGTCGTGGTAGATGCGGCAGGTGATGACGATTTCGTCGCTCTCGCGCGCGTGTTGGATGGCGTTCGTGCACGCTTCGGCGACGGCGAGTTTTAGGTCGGCGATCTCGTCGACGTTGAAATGCATGCGCGCGGCGACCGTCGCCACCGCGAGGCGAGCGAGTGCGACCCATTCCGCGCGAGAGGGAATCCGAACCTCGATCTCGGGAATCTCGGCACCAACTTCGCGCGCTTGCATCATTTCAATGCGTTGACGGCTTCGTCGACGGTATCGTAGATATCGAACACTTTAATCAATCCGGTGATGTCGAATATTTTTCGCGTTTGCGGATTGGTCGAAACGAGCGTCACCGCCCCGCCATGCTCGCGAACGCGCTTGAGGCCGCCGATGAGAACGCCGAGCCCCGTCGAATCGATATAACGCACGTTTTGCATGTCGATCGCGAAGGTATAGGTGCCCTTGTCGATGAGCTTCCCGATAAAATCCTTGACCTTCGGTGAGGTGTAGACGTCGATCTCTCCGTCGAGCGAGACGACCGCGATGGAGCCGTTCACCGAGCGAACTTGCATTTGAATGTCCACGCGCGCCACTACGCCCCGTCCGCCCGTCGCTCTGCAGGGCCGCCGTCGGAACGGTCGTTTCCCGACGTCCGCGCCTGCTCCAATATCGTACGGCCGCGTTCGTAGAGGTCGGCGGCATTGCTCTGCCACGCCGCAGTCGCTTCCCCGACGCGATC
>JAJYHP010000135.1 GCA_021784715.1 bacterium | reverse complement strand
CGACGTTCTTCCCCGCAACGTCGATGCGGCCGACGAGCAACGCCGCGAGCGCCGCCGCACCGCTGGGCTCGAGCACGATCTTCATGCGCTCGCAAGCGAACCGCATCGCCGCACGCAGATCGTCGTCGCTCACCGTCACGATGCGCGCGCCGTGCGCGCGCGCGATTTCAAAGGTCAATTTTCCCGGCGAGGTGGTTTGCAATCCGTCGGCAATCGTCTGCGGCACGGGAATGCTCACGCGTTCCCCGGCGGCGAGCGAGCGCTGGAAATCGTTGCCCGCTTCGGGCTCCACTCCCCAGAGTGCGGCGTCGGGCGAACGATCGTGGAGCGCGATCGCGCTGCCGGAGAGCAGTCCGCCGCCGCCGACGCCGAGCACCAACGCATCGAGCGCGCCGACCTCGTCGCCGAGTTCGAGCGCGGCGGTTCCCGCGCCCGCGATAATGCGCGGATCGTCGTAGGGTGCGATCGTGAGCGCTCCGCTCCGAGCGACGATCTCCGCGGCGATCGCTTCGCGATCTTCCTCACCGCGCCGGTACTCCACGACGCGCGCGCCGTAGCCGCGCGTCGCATCGCGTTTGCTCGCCGGGGCGTCGTGGGGCATCACGATCGTCGCTTCGATGCCGAGCAGCGATGCGGCGAGCGCTACCCCCTGGGCGTGGTTGCCGCTAGAATACGCGACGACGCCGCGCGCCCGCTCCTCCGGCGAGAGCGAGGCGAGCGCGTTGTAGGCGCCGCGGAATTTGAACGCCCCGACCCGCTGAAAATTCTCGCACTTTACGTGCACTCGCGCCCCGACGCGCGCGTCGAGCGTACGCGAGTGCAGCACCGGCGTGCGGTGCGCCACCCCTTCGATACGGCGCGCCGCGGCGCGAACTTCCTCTATTCCGGGGAGTAACGCCACGCAACGATCTTCCCGTTTTCGTCGAGCCGGAGTTTCTCTCGATAGGTCGCCTTCTGGAACTTCACGATGAAACAATGCACGCCGGGATCGCACGGCTTCACTTCTTTGACGGATTCGATCTTCCCCAACGGAGCGAGGGCGTCGGCGGCCTCGGCGACGCGCACGCGGTCGATATTGATGCCTTTTGCGAGATCGCTCCGTACCGGCGCGATGGAGTTGTTCTGCATCGCCCGCGTGATACGATCCGCGAGTCGTTCGTAGCGATTCTCTCCACCGCAACTAACGAGTGCGAGTGCCGCACATGCGGCGATGGCGAGCCTCATAGGTTTCATTTAGGCGGTTGCCTCCTGTTGCATGCGTGTGGTGAAGGGCACCAATCGATGTTTGGGGTTCCACTCTTCGATGAGTCGCAAGCTCCATTCGCGCTCGGCGAGCAGGACGGGGCGCCCCTCCCAATCTTCCAAGAGCATCGAGCCGCTCCCCAACTGGAGCGGCGTCGCGCCGACGAGCTCCCCTTCGACGCGACGGATCGTGTCGTGCGGGAGCCGCGAAAAGTGGGTGCGCACGTTGTATTCCGCTTCCAAGCGATATTTCGCCACTTCGAATTGCAGTTCGCCGACCGCCCCTAAAATCGGTTCGGAGCGCATCGATCCGTACGGATAGAACACCTGAACCGCTCCCTCTTCTCGCAATTGCGCGATCCCCTTGGCAAACGATTTGTACCCGGCGCTATCGATACTCCGAACGCTCGCAAAATGTTCCGGCGCGAACGCGGGGATCGGAGCGAACGTCACCTCGCTTCCGACGTAGACGGGATCGCCGATGGCGAACACTCCCGGGTTGGCGAGGCCTACGACGTCGCCGGCGTAAGCGGTCTCGAGCGATTCGCGCTCGTCGGCAAAGAGCCGCATGGCGCGGGCGAGCCGAACGTCCTTGCCGGAGCGTCCGTTACGCACCACCATATCGCGCGCGAACTCGCCGCTACAGACGCGAAGGAAGGCGATTCGGTCGCGGTGCCGCGGGTCCATATTCGCTTGGATCTTAAAGACGAATCCCGAGAAACGCGGCGTCTCCGGGGTCAGCGCGACCCCTCCCGAGAACGCGCGCGCGCCGGGCGGCGGCGCGAGTTCGAGAAAGCGATCGAGAAAGAGCTGCACGCCGAAGTTCGTTGCGGCACTGCCGAAAAAGACCGGCGTCGCGGCTCCGCGCGCGAATGCGTCGCGATCGAAACGCGCTCCCGCGCCTTCCAACAACTCGACGCCGTCGATAAACTCGCGATAGCTTTCGTCGTCGACGAGTTCGCGCAGGCCGGGATCGTCGATACCGGCCATCTGCACCGCCGCGCGTTTCGCCCCGTGGGCGGTTCGTTCGAAGACGTGTACTTCGTGCGTCGCGCGATCGTAGACGCCGCGAAAGCGCTCGCCGTTTCCGAGCGGCCAGTTCATCGGAAACGCGGCGATCCCGAGCACCGATTCCAATTCGTCGAGCAGTTCGAGCGGATCGCGGCTCGGGCGGTCCATCTTATTGACGAACGTAAAGAGCGGGATCCCGCGCTCGCGGCAGATCGCAAAGAGTTTTTTCGTCTGCGGTTCGACGCCGCGCGCCGCGTCGATGAGCATGACCGCGCTGTCGGCGGCCATCAACGTGCGATAGGTATCTTCGCCGAAATCTTGGTGCCCCGGCGTGTCGAGTAGATTGATCGTATGATCGCGATATGGGAATTGCAGCACCGTCGAGGTGATCGAGATCCCGCGTTCCCGCTCCAACTCCATCCAGTCGCTGGTCGCCGAGCGACGGGCGCGACGCGCCGCGACTTGCCCGGCGACGTGAATGGCGCCTCCGTAGAGCAGAAGTTTTTCGGTGAGCGTGGTTTTCCCGGCGTCGGGGTGCGAGATGATGGCGAAGGTGCGTCGTTCGCGGACGCGAGTCTCCAGGTCGTTCACGGTTGCGGTACCACTTTGTAGGCGCGCAGCTCGGGGCCCCCTCCGGGGCCTCGTGCCAGCAAGTAAAGACGCGATGCGGTTCGGTAGAGCTCCGAAGGCGCGGGAACCGCGATGCGCTCGTCGCCCCGTTCGACGACGACGCTCGCGGCACCGATGGTGATGCGGCAGCTTCCGAACGCGAGCGTGCGCCCCGGTGCGATACGGACGGCGCTCGCCGGTAAGTGCGCGCGCACGTAGGCCTCGGAGCCCGTGCTTTTCTCGACCTCTTCGAAGCAACGCGGCTGCGCGGCGAGCGCCCAGACCCCGCGCGCGTCGACCGCTCCACGCGCGGCGTGCGAAATGCGTCGGTCGCGATACGGCTTCGGCGGGGCGGGAACCGAGGTCGCGGCGACGTGAATCTGCAACCGGTGCAAGCGAAAGATCGAGGTCACGATCACCAACGTCCCCATCACGAGGACGATCGCCAAGAAAAGCGAGATCGTCATGCGCGCAGCGATAAACGGACGCGCGCGACCGCGATGGCGTAATCGGCGGCTCCATAATAGATATCGAACGCGCGCTCTCCGAGATGCGGCAAGGCTTCGATCCCGGTCGGGAAAACGACGTTATCGACGACGCCGTGACATTCGTAGGGTTCGGTCGCGACGAGGAAGGGCGCGGGCGAACGGTAGAGCACGCGGTCGGGGCGTTCGTAGTCGTGAACGACGATCCCGGCATTATACGAGAAGCGCGGATGAATGCCGTCGACGCGGCGCAGATCGACGCCGTGATAGACCGAGAGCCACCCTTCGGGAACGCGAATCGGCGGCGTTCCGGCGCCGACTTTAATGCGTCCCCACGACGCATCGGGCGAGAGCACGCGCGCCGACTCGCGCACTTGCAGTAATGCCTTGCGATCGCGCTTCACGTTTTCGAGCGGAACGTACGCGATGCGGATCGATTCGCGTTGGTCGTACGGCATCGCGCGAATGACGGGAATCGCGGCGACGCCGTTCACCGCCGAAAGATGCAGCATCGGGCGATGGTAGAACGCGAGCGAGAGATGCCCTTCGGGCGAGAGCACGGGTTCGGGGAAGAACGCCGCATCTTTATCGTCGTGGTCGGGAAGGTCCGCGGCACTAAAATCGACCAACCCCAGACGCTCGTAACTTATCCCGCTCTGCGAATAGGCGAGCGCGATGCGCGCGCCGCGCGGGCCGTAAGCGGTGTACGCCATAACGTAGGCGTCGAGCGCGGGAATGTAGGTAACGCGCGGATCCTCGCAACCCCAGCCGTGCGCCGCGCGCAGTTCGTAGGGCAACGTCGGCTCGAGTGCGTAGCCTTCGTCGATCGTCGCGTTCCCGCCGGCGAGACGGAAGCGACCGATCCGCGAAACGTTCCCGGCGGCGACCATACGCGGAAAGAGCAATCGCTCGCCGTTGCGCGCTTGAACGAACGCGGGGTTGAGCATTCCCTCGGCGGCATCGGCGCGGCCGTCGGGCGTGAGGATGAGCCCGCGACGCTCGACCCGGACATCGTAGGAAAAATTCTTTACCGCAACCATTACGGCAACACCGTCTCCGCAACTTGGCGATCCTCGGGCGTAACGACGACCACCTGAATCCCGCGACGGTACGCAGCGTTCGGAATCACCCAGAGCGTGTAGGTGCGGTACGGGCGCGTCGGCTCGCCGCCATCGCTCGGCGGCTGTTCGAAAGCGACCACGCGAACGTGCCGGAGCCCGGCATCGATCGATTCGATAATCTGGCGAAAACCGCTCCGATGGTGCGGACCCATAAGCAGCGCGACGCAAAATTCGGTGCGAAAACGCACGTCGGGAGCGACCAGCCCGTAGCGGCCGAGCTGGCTCCGGCTACGGATGACCGCAATCCGGTCACCGTGCCCCGTATCGTAGGTAAGCCCCTCGCCGTAGGTACGGACGCGGACGTCGCGGCAGCCGACCAAGACGAGTAAGAGGAGCAAGGCCGACAGACGCTTCACGAGGCCTTCAGTTCGGCTGAAGCGAGCCCGACCCCCTTGCAGAAACTGGCCCCGAGGCGCATGCTGTATCCCTGATTCCGCCAAATGTCGCGTCAGGATGGTGTCGCTATGATCGCTAAGGGAATCGTCGCACTCGCGCTCGCCGCCTCGACCGGTGCCACCGCACCGAGCCTTTCACGGCCGCCCGCCGCACCCCCGGTGCTGCCGCCGCTCAAGGTGATCGTGCGCGTCAAAGCCACGACGCCCTGCACGCAGATGGCGGTCCATGCGAACGCCGCAATTTTACTCGCTCTCCGCAACGATGCGACGCTGCAACAGACGATCGCGCGCCTGCGCACGGTCCGGCTCAGCGATGGGAATAGCATCGATCGCCGCAACGGCCTCACGGATCTCTACAATCTCGCCGGCCGCCTGCTGCGCAATGCGAGCGACGCGGATCGCGAGACCGGAAAGATTCTCGATTTCGCCAAGACGATCGAGGACCCGAAAGAGCGGGCGGATCTCGTCGCGTTCGTTCACGCGCTCGGCGGCGCGGTCGGGCGCCAGCGCAAGACCGCGCACGATCTCGACGGATTCGTCGCCACGCTGAGAGCGTACGACGTCATGCGTATCGACGATACGCAGGCGAGCATGCAGCACTATGAAAACGGGACCTACGCTCCCCCCACCGTGCCCGACCCGACGGAGATTCACATGACTCCCGCGCGCGACCGCGATTGGGTCGCGATCTATTCGGGGCAATACCCCGTCTACTGGAACGGCGAGGAGTCGCCATCGGAGCGGACCGGCCTGAGCGACACGCAGCTCGCGCACCGTGCGGCGGCGGATTTTCAGCGGCGCTTGCCTGCCATAGCCGGGGACGAGAGCAGCGCCGCCCGCCCGATCCTCCAAGCAGCCGAGCACTGTTAAGGGCGGCCTTAGGGCCGAGCGACGCCTGTCATAGGCTCTCCTCCAAGGCCGCGGTTATCGTGGTACCTTGTGAGGAACCTGCGTCGTTTCGCGATAGCCGCCGCCATCGTCGGTTTTGGAGCCGTTCTCTTAGGAAGCTGGACGCGGATTAACGGCGCCGGAATGACCTGCCCCGATTGGCCGCTCTGCCACGGGAAATTGATTCCCTCGATGTCCGATGGAACGATCTGGGAGTGGAGCCACCGGCTCTTTGCGTTCTCGACCGCCCCGCTGGTCGCCATCGTCGCCTATCTCGCCTTCCGCCTCCGCGCGCGACTCCCGCTGCTGCGTCCGTTGGTCGCCGCGGTCGCCGCGCTCTTTCTCGTTCAGGTGCTGCTCGGCGCTGCGACGGTGAAACTCGGCAACTCGCCGATCTCGGTGGTGCTCCATTGGGGAACGGCGATGGCCTTTATCGCCTCGCTCGTCGCCATCGCCGTTGTGACGACGATTCCCGAAAACGCGAACGCACCGCGCTCGATTGCAGCCGCAGCGAGCTCGGTATCCTCGTTGCTGCTGGCGACGACGATCTCCGCGTTCGTCACCATGTGCGTCGGCGCGTACGTTAGTTCGAGCGGAGCGGGGCTCGCCTGCCTTACCCTGCCGACCTGCGCGGGGCACGTCCTCGTCGCGCAGCCAGCGCAACAAGTGCAGATGCTTCATCGCAGCCTTGCGGCGATAACGTTCGTGCTATCGGTCGTCGCGACGATCGTCGTTTTTCTTCGCGAGCCATCGCGGCGCGTTCGCGCGACCGCGGCGGTCGGCTTCGCGTTGCTTTGCACGCAGGTGCTGCTCGGATTGATGAACGTCGCGCTACGGCTACCGACCGATCTTCGTGAAGCGCACGCCGCCAACGCCGCGCTCTTATTTATCGCGTACTGCAGCGCGCTGAGTTTTTCGTTGATACGCGGCTTCCAGCTCCCGCGCGAATCGAGCCTCCCTTGAGTTCGACGCTCGCTCGCGTCGATGGAATCGGCGGACCGCCGATCGGCGGCCCGTTCGGCCTCGCCTCGGCATACCTCGAACTCACCAAACCGCGCATCATCGTTCTTCTCCTCATCACCACGCTGGCGGCGATGTTGATGGCCGCGCACGGGTTTCCGCCGCCGACGCTCATTTTTTGGACGCTGCTCGGCGGCGCGCTTTCGTCGGCATCGGCGGGCGCCCTCAACTGCGTCTACGACGCCGATATCGACGGCTTGATGCGCCGCACGCAAACGCGCCCCATTCCGACCGGACGCATCGCCATCGTTCCGGCAACGATATACGCGGTCGTGCTCGGTATCGCCGCGTTTGCGATTCTGTTCCTCCTCGTCAATCCGCTCGCGGCGTGGCT
>JAJYHP010000081.1 GCA_021784715.1 bacterium | reverse complement strand
CCGACCTCAGCGGTTTTGAAGACCGTGCGGGCCACCAGACCCGTACTCTCCCACGTGCGCCAACGCGCACCTTCGCGGGCGAACGCGGCAAAGCCCGTTCACCCGCGAAAGCCTCGCTCCGTTAGAACGGATTGAGCGTAACGCTCCACTGCTCGCCGGCGGAATACGCCTGCGAGTAGTCGGGATCGTACATGCCGTTACCGGTCGTCGCGTTCTGGCACTCGTCGTCGTCAGCTTCGGATACCGTTCCTAACCCGGCTCGGTCGACCATGCAGAGGAGGCCGCCGGCGAAATCGGCGGCCTCCTTTTTGCGTTTAGTGTTACGCGCGCCCAGTAACGCGACCGAGAACGCGGTCGAGCACGCCGGGTTCCAAGCGCTCTGGCCGAACGATAAAATTGCGATCGTCGTCCACGCGCAGTTGGCCGGCGAGTTGCAGTTTCCCGAGCTCGAGCGTGCAGGTCTCACGCGACGTGCCGATAAGTTGCGCGAGCTCCTGGTGCGAGAGCCGCACCGCGATCCGCACCTCCCCGCCTTCGCGAGCCTCGCCGTGTTCGCGCGCAAGGTGGCGCAACGCGTGTTGCAGCCGCGCACGAACCGAACCGTACGCCAAGCCGGCAATGCGCGTTTCGATCTCCCGCCTTCGGCGCGCCATTTCGCCGGCGACCATCATCGTCAGCGCTGGACGATGTCCCATCAACCGCGTAAAATCATCGACGGAGGCCGCACAAATATGCGCCGCATCGAGAGCTTCGGCAAACGTTTGACGGCGGCTTTCGTCGAAGAGCGCGAGTTCGCCGAAAACATCGCCCGGGCCCAAAATCGCGAGCGTGAGTTCTTTCCCGTCCTCGGTCGAACGGAAAAGCCGCACGTGCCCGCTTTTCAATAGATAAACGGCATCGCCGAGGTCGCCCTCGGAAAAGACGATCTCTTTTGCGTCATAATCGCGTTCGTGAAAGAGATGCGCGAAACGCTCGATCTCTTCTATTGGTACGCCGTGAAAGAGCCGATTTCGTTCGATATACCAGACCTTGTTGGCCATGGGGAAGCTTTTCCCGAGAAGCTCGGAAAAGACCCGGTGCAGCCGCTCTTCACTTGGGGTTCCGGTAATTCGGCGACCGTCGGGAAAGAGGAGCGTCGGCGTTGCGACGAGCGCTACGCCATCGACAGCCGCGCGTGCTTTCTCGCGCACGCTCAGCGTCAGCGCGGGATACTCCGCGATGATCCGCTCGACGCGCTCGGCGGCCACCGGAGAGAAGGCGCAGGTCGTGCTCACGTAGAGCACGACCTCCTCGCCCACTACCGCGCCGCGATCAAACTGCAGAGCACTCACATGCAGGCGCTAGCGGATATTGACGTGGAGCACGACCGGAGCCGCCCCCATCGTCGGCATGTGGTCGTTATTCGCGAGCATGACGATGACCGTGGCCGGGCCGTTATGCCAGCTCGAGAGATCGATCGGGATTCGATTCGTGCACGGCATGCCGACCATTCCCGGAATAGCCATACCGAGCATCGACATCAGCGTGCTCCGCGACATTCCGGTCTTCATCATCATCATTTTTCCAGCTTTCATTCCCATCGGCGTTTTCATCATCGCCAACAACGGCGTCGCCGGAGCGGCACTGGTTTCGCCGTCCTGCTGAACCATGACGTGGATATGCCCCCAACCGGCGATATTGCGTTTTCCTTCGAGGCCGCACGAGAGATGAAAATTCCGCACGTTGAGAGCGAGGGTGAAATGCTTGGCAACGGTTGCACCATCACGGGGTGAGAGCACGGTGACCGTCGGCTTGCCGTTGCGAATTGGCGCGGGCAGCGGCTTCGTACCGACCGGCTGATAGTTAAAGGTGACGCTCGTCGGCATGCTTGCCATGGCATGCGCATCGGTGGCAAGCACGACGGTGATCGTATGACGGCCCGCAGCGAGCCCGCGCCCCGAGAGTTGGACCGACGGGGAACAGAATGGTCCGACGAGGTGCGCCATATCCATCCCGTCGACCATGACGTGGTAGTGCCCTTCGCGTATGGGAACGTTGGTTTTTCCCATGTTCGTACATTCCAAGCGATAGTTGTGGATAGCGACGCGCAGCGGTATCGTCGATCCGCGGACGGTCGAGCCGGTGGCCGGTGCGAGGATCGCGATGGAGGGCGGAGCCATCATCGATGCGACTGCGGGCACGCCGATCGCTCCAACGGCAACGACAAGCGCGGTCGCCAGATATCGGGATAATCTCATAATTCTTTTCTCCGAGTTCGGTAAAGAGGGATTGCAATATGCCCCTTGACCCTATCAGAGCGTACGTGCCGCCGCCGTAAGGCGGCTTACATCGAGCCGACGACGACGTTGAGGATATCTCCCACCGCGCGATGTTTCTCCAGCGGATGACGCAGCGGCACCCCAGGATGAACCGTATAGACGTTGCGGCGGCCGTCCCGCCCGCGCGAGATGACCCCCGCTGCTTCGAGATCGACGATGATCTGGGCAACCGCGCGCTCGGTGATCCCCACCTGTTCGGCGAGGTCTCGCAGGCGCAACTCGGGGTTCTGCGCCAGGGCAACCGTCACGTGCGCGTGGTTGCTCAAAAAGGTCCAACCCGACCGAGCATCCATCGATTCTCTCCTTTACCGCTGCTTTAGGTATTGACCATCGCCGGTTTGCCTGTTATACCATAGATGAAACTGATTTCATGCATTGTGATTCATAGAAGGAGCCCTGCCGTGCTAACTGCCGATACGCTCACCGAGTCTCGCACCGCCACCCCGGTCGCCATCGCCCACGGGGACGGCATCGGCCCCGAGATCATGGACGCCACGCTCGCCATCCTGGCGGCGGCCGGCGCGAAGATCGAGGCCCGGCCCATCGAGATCGGCGAGCGGGTCTACCGTTCGGGGCTCTCCAGCGGCATCGGCGACGAAGCGCTCGAGACCCTCGCGGCGACCAGGTTGCTGCTCAAAGCCCCGATCACCACTCCGCAAGGCGGCGGATACAAGAGCCTCAACGTCACCATCCGCAAGATGTACGGCCTCTACGCCAACGTCCGCCCCGCGCGCGCACTCGCCCCGTTCGTGCCGACGCTGCATCCCACGATGGATATGGTGATCGTCCGCGAGAACGAGGAAGACGTGTACGGCGGCATCGAGCATCGCCAGACCGCCGACGTAACGCAGTGCCTAAAACTCATCACGCGCAGCGGCAGCGAGCGCATCGTGCGCTACGCTTTCGAATACGCGCGCGCGCACGGGCGCAAACGCGTTTCCTGTTTCACAAAAGATAACATCATGAAGATTACCGATGGTCTCTTCCATCGCGTCTTTACGGAGATCGCTCGCGAGTATCCCGATATCGAGAACGAGCACCTGATCGTCGATATCGGTGCCGCGCGGCTCGCAACGCAGCCCGAGCGCTTCGACGTCGTCGTGCTACCGAATCTCTACGGCGACATTCTCTCCGATATCGCCGCCGAACTCTGCGGCTCGGTCGGCATGGCGGGCTCGGCAAATATCGGCGACGACATTGCGATGTTTGAAGCGATTCACGGATCCGCCCCCGATATCGCCGGGCAAGGCATCGCCAATCCCTCCGGCCTCCTCAATGCAGCGGTGATGCTGCTCGGGCATATCGGCCAGGGCGCGGTGGCGAAGCGCATTCAAGATGCATGGCTCTGCACGATCGAAGAAGGAATCCACACCCGCGATATCTTCGGCGCGCAGAGCGCGCGTTGCGTCGGCACCGAAGATTTCGCCTCCGCGGTTATCGAACGTCTTGGGAGAAGCCCGCAGCGCCTTGCGTCGCCGGAGATCGGCCGTTGTATCCTCCCCGAGCAGCATGACGACGCGCAAAACGTCGCGCCGCCGGCGAAAGCGCGCGTCGGCGTCGATATCTTCATCGACTGGAACGATGGAAAGCCCGAGCAACTCGCGGAGCGATTGCTCGCCATCGACGCGCGACCGATGAAACTCTCGATGATCACCAATCGCGGAACGCAGGTGTGGCCGCGTGCCAGCGCCTCGACGCGCTGCGTCGATCATTGGCGCTGCCGCTTCCAAAGCGACGAACGTGTCGACGGCGCCTCGATCGCGCGCTTGATGGCCGCGGTCGAAGCCGTCGGGCTCGAGACGATCAAGTGCGAGGGGCTCTACACCTTCGACGGCGTCGCGGGCTTCTCGTTAGGCCAAGGACAGTAGCGGCGAGGTTAAAGCTTTGTAAGGTGCAGGGCGTTCGCGCTATCGGCGCGGACGCTCTCGCAAAGCGCTGCATCGTCGGCGATCGACCGCCCATACGACGGCAGCATCTCCGTCATCGCGCCCTTCCACGAATCGAGCGATCCGCCGTAGAGCCGTTTGATGACGTCGAGCATCACCGCGACGGCGACCGATGCCCCCGGCGATGCGCCCAGCACAGCAGCGAGCGAACCTTCGCTATCGGAGACGATCTCCGTGCCGAATTGCAATTTCCCGCCGCGTTTTTCGTCGGGCATAATCACCTGAACGCGTTGCCCGGCGACGATAAACTTCCAATCCTTGGAATCGGCCTCGGGGAAATACTCGCGCAGCGACGCGTACTTACTCTCTTTCGATTTCAGCACTTCGCCGACGAGATATTTCGTGAGATCGAAGTTATCGCGGCCGACGGCGAGCATCGAGCGCAGATTATCGTTCTTGAGCGATCCGAACAGATCGCCGTAGGAACCGTGCTTGAGGAATTTCGTCGAGAAGCCCGCGTACGGACCGAAGAGCAGCGAGCGCTTCCCATCGATAAAGCGCGTATCGAGATGCGGCACCGACATCGGCGGCGCGCCGACCGAAGCCTTTCCGTAAACCTTCCCGAGATGACGGTCGACGATCGCCTCGTCGTCGCAGCGTAAAAAGATACCGCTTACCGGGAAACCGCCGAAGCCCTTTCCTTCCTTGATGCCCGAGCGCTGCAGCAGCGAGAGCGCTCCGCCGCCGGCGCCGAGAAAGACCGCGCTCGTCGAGACGGTGCGTACGGCACCGCTTTTCACATCGCGCACGCTGACCTGCCACCCGCCGTCGGCGGTGCGTTGCAGATCGGTAACGCGATGCGAGTAGGAGATCGCAACGTCGGGGAGTTTTTGGACGTGCGCGAGCAACTGACGCGTCAGCTCGCCGTAATCCACGTCGGTACCGGTTGCCATCCGCGTCGCCGCGACGCGTTGTGAGGGCGAGCGACCCTCCATAACCAGCGGCATCCAGCGTTCGAGGACGGTGCGATCTTCGCTATACTCCATGCCGCGGAAACAGTGGTGCGCGCTCATCGCCTCAAACCGCTTGCGCAGGAACGCAACGTTATCGTCCCCCCACACAAAGCTGATATGGGGAACGTCGTGGATGAACGATTCCGGCGGACCGATCGCGCCCTTGCGGACCATGTAGGCCCAGAATTGCCGCGAAAGATCGTACTGGGTGTTCACCGCGAGCGCGCGCGCGATCCCGACGCTGCCGTCGGCGTTCTGCGGCGTATAGTTCAGTTCGCAGAGCGCCGCATGCCCGGTTCCGGCGTTATTCCATGCGTCGGTACTCTCTTGTGCGGCCGAATCGAGCGCTTCGAAGATCTCCACCCTCATATCTGGGCGGAGCTCTTTGAGCATCGCGGCAAACGTGGCGCTCATGATGCCCGCGCCGACTAAGACGATATCTCTCTGTTTCTCAGGCATAGCCACCATAGAGTACCGCCTGGAGCGGCGCGCCGTTACGGCTTCTTCGACAGGCGAGCCCCCAGCCGGCGCCCTAGGGCACGTCCAGGGTCCGGCGCCCACTCGGCCGCCCCGCATGCCTCGGCGCTCGGCCGTACGCCGCCAAACGCCGTCCACGATTCGTGCGCCGGTGGTTCTGTGCAGCAGAGGCATTCTCAGCACTGTGCGCTGTCTATAACCTCGGTCAATCCCGCCCGGGGGTCGAAGCGATAGAATGGGTCCATGGCAACGCGCACCGTCGAACTCGATGTCCGCCCTTTCCACGAGCGCGGTGAGGAGCCGTTCCAGGCAATCATGGACGCCGTCGGCTCCCTCGGGCCCGACGACGCTTTCCTGTTGGTGAACTCTTTCGAACCGATTCCGCTCTTCGGCGTGATGAAACGGATGGGGTTCACCTATTCCGCCGATGAGGTCGCTCCCGATGAATGGCGGATTCTCTTTACGCGAACGGCGTGATCGGCGACGCATCGCTCCGGAACGATCCGCGCGGCAGTGAATTGGCCATCGCCCTCGCGCTCGCGTTCTATCTTGCGGGCTGCACCCTGCTCGTCACGACCGGCCCGACGCTCGGGGCACTGCATGCATTTGCGGCCTTTATCGTTCTTACCGCGATCGGCGCACTCAATCAACTGCTCCCGGTGCTGACGCACGCACCGAACGCGCATGCAGGTAGCGTAACGGCACTCGCCCTCTCCTTCGCCGTTGGTTTTGTTTTTCTCATCGTAGGCTTTTACGGCGCGCCGACCTTCGCGGCCGCAGCAGTCGTTCTTGCAGCCAGCGCGATCGTTTGGGTCGGTTGGGGCATCTATCGTCTCGCTCGCGGACGCAGCGAGCGCCGTACGCGCACCCTGCTCGCAATCGCGCTCGCGGCCTTTTTAAGCGCCGTGGGAATCGGCGCCGCGATGGCCGGGCAACTCGCCGGCTTCGCGGGCATATCTTCGGCACTCTCGATCGCTCCGATCCATGCGATGCTCGCGATCGGCGGCTTTGCCGGCATGCTCGTTATCACGATTTCGTATCGGTTCGTGCCGATGTTTGCGATCGCGCATGCAGAGCGTTACGGGCATTGGGCACCCGCGTGGGGTGCCGCACTCGGCGTCATCGTTGCCGCGTTCTCGCTTGCCGGATCGACGATCGGTACGCGCACCGGCCTCGCCACGATCGTCGTCGCACTGGTAACGCTGGGCGCACAGCACCTCAAGACGATCGCCTCGCGTTTGCGCGCACGCCTCGATGTGAGCTTACAATACGGTCGCGTCGCATGGTCGTTCGCCGTCGCTGCGGCCCTGACGGCGTTCATCGCTACCTGGATTCCCGGAATAGCTCCCTCGGCGATCGCGCTTGCGCTGCTCGGCTGGTTATCGATTACGATCCTCGGATACGCGTACAAAGTCGTCGGCTTTCTCACCTGGCAGGGCGCGAAAGCACGCCTTCCTGCCGCACGT
>JAJYHP010000143.1 GCA_021784715.1 bacterium | reverse complement strand
GCGTCTCAGCGAGCGCCTGCGCGCAGCGCTCGCCGACATCGCCATCGGAATTCGTCGCACCGAGCCGATATTGCGCGCGGTAACGATCGTCAGCCTCGCGCTCTTCGTCTTTTTCTCCATCTTTTTCAGCATCGCGCTGAAACTCAACCCGCTCGTGGCGATCTACTACGTCGTCACGACGATGACGACCGTCGGTTATGGCGATATCACGCCGTGCGCGAATTGCGCCGCCGGCCCGCTCTCGTTTTCGACGGCGTTTGCGATCTCGGTCTCGATACTCGCCATGCTGACCGGTATCTTCGTCTTCGCGGTCTTTACGGCAACGATCACCTCGACGCTCAACGCCGCGCAGATCCGTCGGTTGCGCGGATTACGACAGATTCACCGTTCGGGGCACATCATCGTCTGCGGATCGGGGAACGTCGGATCGTTGGTGATCGACTATCTGCGCGAGTTAGGCGAAGAGGTCGTCGTGATCGAGAAGAATCCCGACACGATGCTGGTCGAACTCGCACGCGATCATAAAGTCGATCTGTTGACCGGCGACGTTACCAACGATGAAACGATCGCCTTTAGCTCGCCGGAACGAGCGAAGGCGCTCGTCGGCGTCACCAATAGCGATACCGGCAATCTCGAAGCGGCGTTGGGAGCGCGCTCCCGTTCGCCCGCCGAATCGCCGTTACACGTCGTGCTCCGCGTCGACGATCGCTCGTTCGGGGAATCGATTCAACGCCATTTCGGCATCGCGTCTTTTTCAACCAGCGAGCTGACCGCGGCGACGATCGCCGGGCTCGCCCGCTTCGAATCGACGCGCGGACGCTTTCAGGTGCCGCGCCCCGACGGCTCGGGGGTTGCGACCTATCAACTCGCCGAGCGATTACAGGGCGAGGAAAACCTTCCCCCGCCCACCTCGCCCGATCTCATCGCGCGCGGCGAATCGGTCCGCTGGGTGCCGCTTTTTGTCTGGCGAGAGTCCGCCCGGGGCAAGGGAATGGCGCTCTCCATCCACAACTTTCGCGGGGAGGTCGAACCGGGCGACCGGCTCCTCTTCATGGTACCCCTCGATCAGTTTATCGTAGGGGTAGGAAAGGATAGTGGATGATCGGAGTCGGCGACACGTTGCCGCAGGTGACGCTCCTCGATGATGAAGGCCGAACGGTTCATACCGCGGGCCTACTCGGCGCACCGCTGGTTCTGTATTTTTATCCGAAGGACGATACGCCGGGTTGTACCAGCGAGGCTTCGCAGTTCCGCGATCTCTATCGCGCGTTCGAACGGAAGGGTGCCCGCATCGTCGGCGTCTCGCGCGATCCGGTCGCCTCGCACCAGAAGTTCAAGGCGAAATACAAGATCCCGTTCGCGCTGCTTGCCGACACGGAATCGGAGCTCTGTAATGCTTGCGGCGTGCTGGTCGAAAAGAACATGTACGGGAAGAAGCGGATCGGCGTCGCCCGAGCGACGTTTCTTTTTGACGCGCACGGGAAAGTGATCGCGGCGTGGCCGAAAGTCACCGTCGACGGGCATGCCGAAGAAGTGCTGGCGGCTATATCGTGAGCGACGACCGGCTGCGCTTGCGCATTCTGGGGTCGAGCGACTCGGTTCCTCGGGCGTGGCGCGCCTGTAGTTGTTATTTGTTACAAAGCAACGAAACGTCGATCATCATGGATTTCGGCACCGGCGCGCTGCCGCGGTTACGCGGCGCCGTTGCGTACCCGAAGATCGACGCCATGTTGATATCGCATATGCACGCCGATCATTTCGTCGATCTCATTCCGCTTCGGTACGGGCTGAAGTACGGCCCGGAATTTCGCGAGGAACGCTTGCCGCTGTGGTTGCCGCCCAACGGCACCGAGATGCTGCGCTCGCTCTGCGCTGCGTTTGCCTCGGAGGGGCCGGGCGATTTTCTCGACGACGTCTTCGACGTCCAAGAATATAACCCGGAGCAGCCGCTCCATATCAACGATATGTGCATCACGTTCACCAAGACGATTCACTATATCGATTGTTACGCGATGCGCGTGGAGTACGACGACCGCATACTCACCTACTCCGCCGATACCGCTCCCTGCGATCGGGTCATCAAGCATGCCGAGGATTGCGATCTCTTCATCTGCGAAGCGACCTTGGGGTTGACGCCGGAGAAAGGCATGCGCGGCCACGCGACGGCAACCGAGGCCGCCGAGATGGCCGAACGCGCCGGTGCGCGCCATCTCTTACTCACCCACTACGGGAGCAAAGTCGATCCCGACGACATGCACGACGCCGCGGCGCGCGTCTTCGGCGGCCGCGTCACGATCGCCGACGACGGGAACGAATTCCACGTCTAACGCGCGTTAGTTGTCGGTCTTGGCGTCGCCGCGCGGTAGAGAGAAGGCGATCAACGCGTTGATCGGTGCGAGTCCGCGGCTGACGACGGCGTACGGCGTCACCTGAAGGCCGAGCGCTTCGAGCCGTGCTTTCGCAGCGATGAGCTCGGTGGCGTTGGTGATGACGTCCTCCAGCAAGAGGACGTGCTGTCCCGGCGCATAGGCGCCTTCGACGTACTCGTCGGGAAAGGCGCCGTAACCCTTCGGCTGTTTGCGCACCGCAAGCATCGGTAACCCGGTGAGTTGCGAGACTGCGGTAGCGATGACGACGCCGCCGAGTTCGGTTCCGCCGATGACGTCGGGGCGCAGGTGGGCGATTACCGGGGTGAAGAGGCGTGCGATGCGCCGCAACACCACCGGGTCGCTGAAGAGGCGGAACTTATCGATGTAGTAATCGCTGCGCACGCCGCCCGAAAGTTGGTAATCCCCTCGGGTCAGCGCGCGTTCGACGATCGTCTTGCGCAACCAGGCGACATCGCCGGGCGGCACGACCGATTCGCCGGGGTGCCCTAGATGCTCCATTGCCACGCGTTCCAGCTTTCGACGACGTGATTGGGTGCGAAGCCCTTGAACGACGTGCTAATCGGCTCCATCTGGCGTTCGTAGTAGAGGTAGATCATCGGTACGTCGGTCGCTAAGAGTTGTTGAATCTTCGCATAGGCTTTCTTCCGCGTCGCGCGATCGTAGGAAGTAAGCGCGATCTTTTGGAGCGCTTCCATCTGCGGGTTGCAGAAACGCGAGTAGTTGTACCCGGCCGGCGCGACGTTGGCGCAGGTCGTCTGCGTCGAATCGTCGGGATCGATGCCCGCATACCACCCGGCTAAGGCGAGATCGAATTTGCCGCCTTGGAGGATGCCGCCGACGCTCGCCGGCGCGAAGAGGACGTCACCCGCGAAGTACTTCACTTGGACGGCGATACCGACTTTGCGAAGCATTGCCTGAATGATCACGCTCTTCTTGACGCGCGTCGCGTTGGAGTTATCGGTAACGAGGACGAGCTCGAGGCGCTGCCCGTTCTTCACGCGGATGCCTCCGGGGCCGACTTTCCAGCCGGCGGCATCGAGCAGCGCGCGGGCCTTCGCCGGATCGTAGGAGATCGCTTTGACGTGGGGATCGTAGGACCACATAAAGGGCGGCGTGTCGGCGAGGGCTTTCTTCTCTTGCCCGAAGGTGAGCGTGTCGATGATCCGTTGTTTATCGATCGCGGCAGCGACCGCTTGCCGGACGCGCAAACTCTTGAGGAACGGGCGCTGCGTGTTGACGTAGATACCCGAGAAACCGTTTGCGCTCATCCAACGGATATCGATCCCCGGGATCGTTTTGATGACCGGATAGTTACTGATCGAGGCTTGGAACATCCAATCGATATTGTGCGTGCGCAGCAAGTTGACGGTCGTATTCTCGTCGGGAATGATACGTATCGTAATTTTCTTGAGTTTCGGCTTTCCGAGAAAGAAGTTATCGTTCCGCAGCAAGGTGATGTGATCGCCGTGGACCCATTCTGCGAACCGGAACGGACCGTCGCTCACGGTCGGTTCGCTATTGAACGGAACCTGATTGATGTTGGCATATTGGGCGAGCACGTGCGCCGGAGCGATGAAATACGGTTGATCGCTGTTGGTGAAGAAGGTGTCGACGAACGGCGCAAAGGGTTTCTTCAAATGCACGACCACCGTGTAGGGATTCGGGGCGTCGATCGACGCGATATCGGTGTAGCCGTGGCGCGAGATCACGTCGTTATTCGGGTTCATGATCGCTTTCCACGAAAAAATGACATCGGCTGCGGTAACGGGTTTCCCGTCGGTCCACTTGGCGTCGGTTCGGAGGTGGTAGGTTATCGTTAGCCCATGGTCGGTGATCCCGCCGTTATGCAGCGACGGCACCGCGGTTGCAAGCATCGGTTGCATCGTGCCCGTTGAATCGGGAACGATCAGCGGCTCGAACATCAGCGCGTCGACCAGCACGTCGGTGGTGTTGGAGTTCAGCAGCGGGTTGAGGTTCTTCACGTCGCTTTGCACCGCGATGCGGAGATGGCCGGGCTCGACGCCGGCGCCGACGGCGCTCTGCGACCCGGATTTCGAGCACGCGACGACAAGGGTCAGGAGCAGCGCTCCCGAGAGCAAGCGTTTCAACAACTGCGGTTCCTCCGAGTGTGGGGCGAAAAGTGGGTGACGAGAATACCTAGGACGTACTGCCGACGGGAACGCGTCCCGGGGGTGCCGGGTCGTACCGTTCGTGACTCCACCGATAGGTTCCCAACCCCTGGGTGGCGGTCCGAAGTTCGGTAATATAGCGAGCGAGCTCGACGAGCGGAACGTCGGCCTCGACGATCTCGCGCCCCTCCCGGTCGCTCGGTTTCATTCCGAGGATCTGCCCGCGTTTCGCGGTGAGCTGCCCGATCACCGTTGCGGTGAAGTGCGCGGGGATCGTCACCTCGACGCGGGCGATCGGTTCGAGAACGATCGGCTTACACTTGGGAAGCGCGTCGCGAACCGCCATGCTCGCGGCGGTGCGAAAAGATTGCTCGCTGGAATCAACATCGTGGTACTGCCCGTCGAAGAGCGTGACGTGCAGGTCGGTCACCGGGTAGCCGCTGGTGCCGCGGGCGAGCGCCTCCCGGACGCCTTTCTCGACGGCGGGAATGAACTGCTTGGGAACGACGCCTCCGACGATCTCGTCGTCGAAGAGCAGCCCGCTCCCGCGCGGGCGCGGCCGGAAGCGGATATGCACGTCGGCAAACTGCCCGTGCCCGCCGGTCTGGTGTTTGTAGCGTGAATGTACCTCGGTGCTCGCCGAGATCGTCTCGAGATAGGGCACCGCCGGCGGTGCGATATCGATCTCCACGCGATGCTTCCGGGCGAGTCGCTCGACGGCGATGCCGACATGTTGCTCCCCGCAGCCCAGCAGCAATTGCTCGCCGGTAAATTGCGCGCGCGCGAGTTGGAGCGATGGATCCTCCTCGATGATGCGCGCGAGCATCTGCGAGATCTTCGCCTCGTCGATACGCTCTTTGGGCTTGATGGCGACGGCGAAGACCGGGGGCGAGAATTCGATCGGCGGCAGCGGTGCGACGCCGGGTGCGCCGGCGAGCGTCGTTCCGGTCGTTACCCCTTCGAGGCGCGCGACGGCGACGATGCTTCCCGGTCCGGCGGAGGAGAGCGGCTCGCTTTTCTTCCCGAAGAGGCGGTAGAGGCCGCCGATGCGGAGGCGTTCGCCGGTGCGAAGATCGGTGACGGTCGCGTCGGCGGTCAGCGTGCCGTCGTGAATGCGCGCGACGGAGAGTTTTCCCGATTGCGGATGGACGATCGTCTTGATGACCTGTGCGCGCAGCGGTGCTTGCGCGTCACCGACCGGCGCGGGGAACCAGCGCTCGATCGCCCGGAGCAGTGCAGCGACGCCGTACCCGTGAATCCCCGCTGCGACGAGCACCGGAACGATTTGGTCGTGCGAACACTCATCGCAGAGGTCGCGATCGATCTCGTCTGCGGGCGGTTCGAGATCGTCGAGCAATTCTTGCATGAGCGCATCGTCGAAATCGGCCATCGCTTCGAGGAGCGTTCGCCGCGCCTGGCGGGCCGGGAGTTCGAGCGCGGGTTCGATCGCTTCGGGGCGCTCGCCGTCGGGGGTGAAGCGCGCCGCCTGCATCGTCGCGAGATCGATATAGCCGGCCAGCGTGTCGTCGCGGCGGATCGGCAGCTGCTCTGCGACCAAGTGCCGCCCGTAGAGGCGTTGCAGTTCGGCGAGCGTCGCTTCAAATTCGGCGCCGGGGCGGTCGAGTTTATCGATGACGACGATATGCGGCAGACGGAGGCGTTCGATCTCTTCCACCAGCGCATGGGTGAGGGCGATGCGCGACGGATCGGCCTCGACGACGATAACGGCGGCATCGACCCCGCGCAGTGCGGCGCGCGTCTCTTCGAAGAAATCGATAAAGCCCGGGGTATCGACGAGGTTGATCTCGATTGCCTCGTGCGTCGCGCGTGCGAACCCGACGCAAGTCGATTGTGCGTGGGCGATATCCTCGGGCTCGCTATCGGTTGTCGTCGATCCGTCGCTTACCGAACCTCGGCGTGCGATCGCTCCGCATGCGTACAGCAACGCTTCGAGCAACGTCGTCTTGCCCGAATGGTGTGGGCCGACGAATGCGACGTTGCGAATGCGCGGTTGTTCGGACATGAGAGCCCTCCTTGCGCCGAATCTACCGGCGTTTTGATTTTTTCGCCGAGACGGTCTTCTTTACGACGGGTTTTTTCGCAGTCGGTTTCACAGCGGGGCGCGCGGCGGCTTTCTTGGCGGGGGCCTTCGCCGGTGCTGCTTTTTTCGCCGGTGCGGCTTTTTTGACGGGTGCCTTCGCAGGCACCGCTTTTTTCGCCGGTGCGGCTTTCTTGACGGGTGCCTTCGCAGGCGTGGTTTTTTTCGCAGGCACCGCTTTTTTCGCCGGCACCGCTTTTTTCGCCGGTACGGCTTTCTTCGCGGGTGCGGCTTTCTTTGCGGGTGTGGCTTTCTTCGCGGGCGCGGCCTTCTTCGCCGGAGCGACCTGCTTCGCGGGTGCGGCTTTCTTCGCGGGCGCAGCAACCTTGGCCGGAGCCTTCGGTACCGGCGCCGGTTTTTTTACCGCAGCGGGTTTCGCCGCGGGCTTCGTTGCCGCCGGCGGTTTCTTTACCGCGGGTGCGGCCTTTTTCTCTGCCGGTTTTGCGGCGGGCTTTGCAGCCGGAGTTTTCGCCTGGGGTGCGGGCGGATTTTTCTCTTTTGGCGCCTCTTTGGCGGGTTTGGGTGGAGCGGTGCGCTTCGGCGAACTTCTCGCACCACGCGCGGTCTCGGGCGAACCTTCGCTCGGCGATTTCGTCGCACGCTCCGGCGAGCCGGCGCGTCGTTTCGAACCGACGTCGCGTACGCTGCGCGCGCGCTGCTCCGCGAGCCTGCGCTCTTCCTCTTCGTCGATCTCGGGGAGGCCAAGCTCGGCGCGGCTGAAACCGGCGATGCTGGTTCCGGGCTGCGGGATATCGACGCGTTTCGCACGCTCGATATGCTCGCGGCTCGCGCGCAGGGCGACCTTCGCCAAACGCCCACCGATGGGGAATACTACTTCGTTGATATCGAGCTCGCGCAGAATATCGACGACGCGGTCGAAGCCGTTCCCTTGATCCTTCGGGCTATGGGCGTCGGAGCCGATTGCGACCGCGACCTCGGCCGCGGCGGCCTTACGCATCAGGCGTGTGTATGCGGCGAGCATCATATCGCGTTGTTCGGCGGC
This sequence comes from bacterium, assembly GCA_021784715.1. Next base: position 23,769 of record JAJYHP010000143.1, on the reverse strand, counting down.
GACGCCCTCGCGATAGAGGAAACGAACGTTGATCTCGACGGCGAGGCCGCGATCCTTGCAGATCTCGAGCAAGCGATCTTCGTAGGCCTCGAGTTTCGCCGGATCGGGCCATGCACCGAAGGTCGCCGGAACGTAGAAGTGCCCGACGATGTGGGTCGGCAACGTCGCAATATCTTCGAAAAGCCGCTGCGTGTAGAGCTCCCAGAGTCGTTCCGCGCCGACTCCATCGAGGAGATGGGCGAATTCCGGGTTATCGAACGGCCAGAGCCAGTCCGCTCCCTTTTCAGGATGTTCGATCGGGACGAAATGAATCGAACGAATGATCCCGTCGGGGCGCATCGCGTCGATGATGTTGGCGACATCGGGGCGCGAGCGGGGATCGTTGTCGACCTCGGCGCCGATGGAAAAACGCATTCCGCGGCGCAGCGCTTCGGAGACGATCGTTGCATGCGCGACGTCGACGACGGCGGTCTCTGCGGCACCGTACACATCGCCGGCGAGCGCGAGTTTGAGCGCGCGGCGGACGGTGTTGATCGCGCCGGGATCCTCGAACGTGAGGAAATTCACGTGGTCGCTCACCATCAGGAAGCGCGGCGAGCCACGCCGACAGGCGTGATAGAACCACAGGAAAAGCATGCGCGCGCTATACGGCAACGGACGCTCTTCGGAAAATGCACGGTGTTCGCCCTTCGCGTGCCCGTGTACGTCGGGTATTGCAGCGATGGCGAGCTGCCTCTCTGTGTCTTTCAGCGTTCTGCTTCCTTCACTCCGCGAGGTATCCACATGCGCGAGGTTCGCTCGCGTGGTTGTGCGGCGCTCTCCGCACCGCGGTTTTCAAGCCACGGTACGATGCATTCGACGATCTGTTCGACGCCTTTTTTCATCAGTTCGAAGGACATCGAAGGGTGCGTCTCCGGGCCCGCAGCGATCGCCTGGGCCGGAAGAAACGGGAGATGGACGAGGCCGACGAGCACGGGGGGCGTCGCCGTCTCGGTGAGCGCGAGTAACTCGTAGAGCGCTTGATTGCAGATAAACGTGCCTGCCGAGTTCGAAACGTACCCGGGAACGCCGATCTCCGCCCACGCCGCGACGATTTTCTCGAACGGGAGATTGGAGAGGCGGGCATCGGGGCCACCGCGAGCGATCGGCTCGTTTTTCCGCAAAACGCCGACGTTGTCGGGGATTTCGAAATCGAGGACGTTGACCGCAACGCGTTCGAGTGCGAGAGCGCTTCGGCCGCCCGCCTGTCCCAGCAGTAGAACGATCTCGGGCTCCTCTTCGAGGCGGAGCAGTTCGAGGCGGTCGTGGAGCGAGCGAGTCTCGACCGGAAGAATTGCAACGGAGATCGGACGCCCCGCGATGAGGCGGCCGTCAAGGCTGCGTGCGACCAACTCGCTGGGGTTTACTTTCTCACCGCCAAAGGGCTCGAAGCCCGTGACGAGCACGCGATTGCTCACGGCGTTCTAGGTTAGCGCCGCGCGCGCCGTTCCCTGGTTTTTCGCGTGTAACCGAACCCTCCGGCTAGTGCGCCGGGTGGTAGCCTTCCATTGCGAGCAGGCGCGCCTTGAGCTCGACGCCGTAGCCGTAGCGATGGAGCGCACCCGTCGCATCGACCACGCGATGGCACGGCACGAGAATGGGAATCGGATTTCGCGCCATCACGCGCCCGACGGCGCGCGCGGCACTCGGACGACCGATCTGTTTGGCGAGCCAGCCGTACGAGCGCACCTGGCCCGGCGGGATCTGGACGGTCGCGCGAAGCGTCGCTTGTTCGAACGGCGTGAGGTCGCTGATATCGACCGTGGACGCATCGACCTGCCAGGTGGTGAAGAACTTCGCGATCGTCGCGCGCAGCGCGGGCGGGAGATCGGCGCGATCGACGGGGCGGCGCAGGCGGCGTTCTACCCGCGCGACGACTTCCTCGAACGGCTCCCCCAAATCGATGCCGACGTAGGCAATTCTCGATTCGCGGTGGCCGACGTAGAGGCGGCCGATCGGTGAATCGACGATGACGAGATGGATCGGGTCGAGCCGCTCGCGGCGTTGCAACTGTGCGATGTGTTCGACGACCTTCCGCGCGAGATCGCAGGTCGGTTCGGGGTCCGGAAGCGACTGAAGCTTGTGCGCGAGCACCTCGTACTGGCGATAGGCCTCGTTGCAGGTCGGGCAGGCATCCACGTGGGTGTGCACCGCTTCGTTGAGGGTCGCCGTTCCGTCGCCACGGACTTCGTCCCACATAGCGTCGACATCACGACAGCGCATCGCTCAACTCCTCATCGGTATCCTTAACGAACCGGCCCAACTGCGGGCCGAGTATCTTGCGGAGAATTCGGACCGCGCGGTGGACGTGCGATTTCACCGTTCCGATCGGCTGACCGAGAATCTCGGCAATCTCGGGGTGGCTGCGCCCGTCGATGAACCGCAGGGTCGCAGCGGCGCGAAGGTGGGTCGGTAACGAGAGCAGCGCGCGCTCCACCATCGCCACTTCATCGTTCCGCTCGACGACGGTCTCGGGTTGGACGGGCCGATCCCCGGCGTCGCGTAGCAACGCATCGGGATCGGCGAGCGCGTCGATCGCAACGCTCGGCGGCTTCTTGCTGCGCAGGCGGTTACGCGTGACGTTGAGGGCGATGGTATAGAGCCACGGTTGCAAACGCAGATCGCGGCGTTGCTCTTCGCCCATCTTCCCCAGCGCACGAAACGCTCGCACGAAGGCATCTTGGACGATCTCCTCGGCATCCTCGCGGTTGCCCGTCATGCGGAGGGCGAAACCGTAGAGACGGCGTTGATAATCGCTGACGATACGATCGAAGGTCGACGTGCTCGGGATGAATGCCGACGCCGCAGCAGGCGAGCCATCGCCCGCGACACGCGCCCTCCCGACCGCAGGTAGCAACGGAATCTCCCTCATCGGCGGCGCGTAGGCGATCATATGATCTCCCCAACCGCCGCGGCCCGGAATACGGTTTCACGGCGAGCGCATCGGTTTCCCGCGTTTACGGCTTTTCGCGCCTGCGAGCGCTTACGGCGAGGGCGTCGCTGACGGTGACGTGGAGGGCGTTGCGGTCGGCGCGCAATCGGGCGCGAAGCGCCGTACGAAGAGGATTTCGATCGGGCCGCTCTGCCCGGAGGCGGCGAGGAGACCGGTAATGCGCAGGCGGCTGCGCAGGCGCACAAGCGCGCCCGCGGCATCGTATTCGGCGGTGCCGACGAGCGAGATCTTACCGTCGATGCTCGCCGTCGGAAGCTCGGGCAACGGGCCGCGCATCGGGCCCGATGCGGTAAAGGCGACGCGGACGCCGCCGGTGGGAATCGTTGCGAGCGATCCGGCGCCGCGAAGGCTCCCGTGAAGCGGCGCACCACCCAACGGCGAGGAAGCGGTAAAGGGAATCGATTGCGTGAGCCCGGCGAGTGCGGCGAGCGTCTTGCTGTCGATCCGCGCGGCAAAGGGCTGGTCGAGCAAGGAGAGCGAGTCTTCGTCTTGGTTGAGCGAGGTGCGAATCTCGCGGAGATCGGGGGTGAGGATGCGCACGACCCGGGCGGTCTTGCGACGCACGTGCGAACCAAGCGTTTTCGTGTAATCGATAACGTTTTCGAAGCGGAGATCGGCCCCGACGCGGCTCACCCGGAGACGCTGCGTTCCGTCGTACACCACCGTCATCACGTTACGGCCGTCGATCGTGTAAGCATCCTCGCCGTGGAAGCGCGAGAGCGCAGACGCGCAGTGCGTGGGGGCGTGCGCGCCGAGCAAGAGTACGGAGAAGAGCGCGGCGACGATGCGTTTCATGGATTTGAGGAAGATGCTTCGACGAACATGCGCGCCGCCACTGCTGCCAGAGCGACTTGCGCGACGATCGCGAGCAGCAGCGTTCCGTCGGCACGGAAACCATGCGGGAGAACGCGAGCGATCTCTAAGAGTACTGGCTGGAGCCCGAACTCTGCGGCGAGCAGCAAACACATACGCCCGAAGTTGCGGGCATGCATCGCCAGGAAAACCGAGCGCGCGAACGCATGCGGGAAGATCGCGAATGCCGAGAGCGGGAAATCCAGCGTCGCGGCGACATCGGCGAAGATCGTTGCAGCCAGGAGCGGAACGAGCAATAAGTCCCAGAGGATCATGCTGGGTACGGTCGTCAGCAATTGGATCAGCGAGAGCACGAGATCGATGAGGATCACCGCCCACGACCGCTCGAGCAAGCGTTCGAGCGCCGCCCCGAGCGGGCGAGGTGAACCATCGGGAAGATCGGTCACCCAGAGATAGATAAAACTTGCGACGAGGGGCAGCACGATGAGCTGCGCGGCACTCTGGGCGACGAGCGGCCGCAGCGGGGCATGCGAGATCGCGAGGCCGACGACGCAGGCGATCGCCGTCGCTGCGAGCGTTCCGCGCCGCCGACTCCACAAGCGCGTGAAGGCCTCTCGAAGAATCGCCGAGAGTGCAAGCTGCTGAGCGGGCACGTATCGTTAGCGGAAGAGCGCGGCGATCGCCGAGAGGCGCGCGTGACTGAGAAAAAATCGCACCGATGCGTCGGTTCCGCAGACGATCACTTCGTCGAGCCGCCGACATTCGCGTCCGTCGACGGTCACGGTGATATCGCCGGAATCGAGCGCAGCAAGCGTGCGCTCGAAGTTGCGCTCGAAGAGATCGCGCGGAGCGCGTTCGCCGATACTCTGGCGCACGGCGAGCGCGAGGATCTGCAGCAGCGAGAGCGGCGTTGCGAGGGCGAACGCACTGGCATCGCCGTCGGCGATGGCGTTGAGGTCGAGCGGAACCCTCACGTGGATCACGGACGAATACTTCGCCGTCAAATCGAGGATCAGCCTGCCCGTAGCGCGTACTTCCGCGTTATAGCGTCATGAACGATCTTTCGAACCGTCGCCGTCGCGAACAGCCTCCCGAGGGAGGCGGTTGGATGCCGGTCCTACTTCTCGGCCTTTTAGTCGTGCTCGCAGGGCTCGCGATCGGCGGTCTTGCCGGGCGCCTGACGGCGATGCACGCGCATCTGCCGACGAGCGTTCCGAGCATCTCGCCGGTACCGACCCAGACGCCGACGCTTGCGCCGGTGTCAACGCCGACGCCGAAGACGACCCCCACGCCGAAACCCACGCCAAGCGCGAAACCGACGGCGAAGCCGACGGCGAAGCCATCGCCGACGGCGAGCCCCGCTGCGACGGTGACACCGAGCGCGGAGCCGAGCGCGACGCCGAAGCCGGCGGCAAAGGCCGTTGCGACGCCGCGTGCAACGCCGCGAACGCCGGAGAAGAAGCCGAACTCACCGGTGATACGGAAGGCGCTCCCGAGCCCGACGCCCGCTCCGGCGATCGGCGGTTCCTCCGCGCGCGCCCTCGTGCGCGTCTATCTCGCCGATCTCGCGCGCGGCGATACCGCGGGGGCGAGTGCATTGCTTGCAAGCGGGAGCCCCGACACCTTTATCGACGGGACGTTACAGATCGGCTCGGTCGCCAGCGTTCCGACAGCGAACGGCGCGCAGAGCGTCACCGCGCAGATTATCGTCGGCGTCAAGCATTATACGATGAGCTTCTTGGTCGGCGAGCGAGGCGGCCACGCCGTCATTCTCTCGCACGCGGCGGCTTCGACTACCCCGGCTCTGCCTTAGCGAGCCCGGCGAGCGCCGCGCTCTTCAGAACCCCCAGGCCGAGCATCGCACACTTCATCCGCGTCGGGCTGATATCGATACCGACATTTTCCAACACACTCTCTTCGCCGAGCGAGAGAATGCTTTCGAGCGATTTCCCCTTCACGCTTTCGATCAACATCGAAGCGGAGGCTTGCGAAATCGCACAGCCTTTGCCGGAGAAGCGAATGTCGCTGATTTTCCCGGCGTCATCGACGGAGATCTCGACGCGCATTTCATCTCCGCAGAGCGGATTGCGATCTTCGGCAATCGCATCGGGCTCGGCGAGGTGCCCGAAGTTCCGTGGGTTACGGTAGTGGTCGAGAATAAAATCGCGGTAAAAATCGTCCATCGTTTTTTCTCCGGTCGGCGATCTTTCGGCTAGGATAGCCGGAAAATCGCGGCTGCCTTCTCCAAGCCGGCGACGAGCGCATCGACGTCGCTACGATCGTTATAGAGGTAGAACGATGCGCGTGCGGTTGCGGCGAGATCGAGACGTCCCATGAGCGGCATCGTACAATGGTGCCCCGCGCGAATGCAAATGCCCTCGGTATCGAGGATCGAGGCGAGATCGTGGGCGTGAATATCGGCGAAGTTCATCGAAATGACGCCCGAGCTGCGGTCGGGATCGTGCGGGCCGTAGAGGGCGAGGCCGCGCTTTTCGAGCGACGCCAAGCGCTCGAAAGCGTAGGCGAGCAGTGCCCGTTCGTGGGCGCGGACGTTCTCCATCCCGTAGGCGTCGAGGTAATCGATCGCGCTGCCGAAGGCGATCGCATCGGCGATATTCGAAGTACCGGCCTCGAACTTCCACGGCAGTTCGTTAAAGGTCGAGCGCTCGTAGGAAACGCTGCGAATCATATCGCCGCCCGATAAGAACGGCGGCATCGCCTCGAGCAGGGCGCGCTTGCCGTAGAGGACGCCGATGCCGGTGGGGCCGAGCATCTTGTGTGCGGAGAGCACGTAAAAATCCGCATCGAGCGCGCGGACGTCGACCGCCATATGCGGCGCCGCCTGCGCTCCATCGACGAGGACGACGGCGCCGACCGCGTGCGCGCGCGCGACGATCTCGGCGACCGGAAGAATCGTGCCTAAGGTATTGCTGACATGCGTGACGGCAACGAGCGCGCAATCCTCCAACAACGAATCGAGCGTATCGAGTTGTAACTCGCCGCGGTCGTCGATGGGAATAAAGCGCAGGCGTGCGCCGGTGCGTTCGGCGAGCAACTGCCAGGGAACGAGATTGGAATGATGTTCGAGCTCGGAGACGAGGATGACGTCGCCGGAGCGGAGGTTCGCCCCACCCCAACTCCAGGCAACGAGGTTGATCGCTTCGGTTGCATTCCGCGTCCAAATAATCTCCGCCGGTTCGCCGGCGTTAAGAAAACGCGCGACCTTCGCGCGTGCGTCCTCAAAAGCATCGGTCGCACGAGCGGCGATTTCGTAGACGCCGCGATGGATATTCGCATTGTATTCGCGATAGTAGCGATCGATTGCGTCGATAACGACGGCAGGCTTTTGCGAGGTCGCCGCGGAGTCGAGATAGACGAGACGCTTCCCACGTGAGGTTCGCTCGCCGAGAATGGGGAAATCTGCGCGAACGTCGCGTTCGCCGGTGACGGTCGCGCTCGCCGTGCCGGTCATCGTAGCGTTTCGACGATGCGCTGCGTCAGCATATTGCGTAACGCCGCGGTGGGGAATGCATCGACGACCGGCTCGAAAAAGCCGAGCGCAATGGTGCGGCGCGCTTCGCTCTCGTCGAGTCCGCGCGAGCGGAGGTAGAAAATCTGTTCGTCGTCAATCGCCCCGATCGTCGCACCGTGGTATGCCTTCACGTCGTTACAGGCGATCTCTAATGCCGGGACGGAGTCGATATGCGCCTTCGGCCCGAGAATGAGCGCGTCGTCGCGGAGCGATGCGTCGCTGCCCGCAGCGTGCGGAAGGATGACGATGTTGCCGAGAAAACGGGCGATCGCGCTATCGCCGGCAGCGGCTTTCACGATCGTTTGCGAGGTAGTATTTCCGGCGACGTGACGGACGGTCGCGGCAACGTCGAGATGCCCGTTGCCGGTCGGGAGGAAGATCGCGCTCTGCTCTAAACGCGCGCCGGAGGCATCGAGCGAGGTATCGCGATCGCGCACGATGAGCGCGTCACCGAAATCCGCGCTCGCCAGCGCGATCGAGGCGTCGCGGCCGACGTGCGAGAGGGCAGACTCGATGGCGACGGAGCCGTTATCGACGCGCTGCGACGTTGCGTAGTGTAGGTGTGCGCGCTCTTCGACGATCAGTTCGCTCGTTCCGACGACGAAGGCGCCCGACGGATTGAGAAATTCGACGATCACGGTGGCGCGGGCGCCGGGCTCTAAAAGGACGAGCGTGCGTGGGAACGCCGGGGTCATATCGATGCGATAGGTAATAACGATCGGTTCGGCGACATCGTAATCCGCCGGAACGTGCACGAGGGCACCGAACGAACTTAACCCGAGTGCGAGCGCACCGAATTTCGAGCGCTCGATGTCGATGCGTCGCGTGATTTGCGCGAGCGTTTCGGCATGCTCGCGTGCGGCGGTCGCAAGCGGGAGGGCGATGGCACGGCCGAGCGAGCCGGAGAAATCAACGGCGTGCTGCGCGCCCTCCGATGGTTGTGGATCGAAAGCGAGCGCGTCGAGGTCGATCTTCCAACGACGATTCGGGCGGGCGCGCCCGGATGCGTGGGTGAGATAGAGATCGAGCACGCGCGCGCGCGCGGCGTGCGAGAGTATACGCGCGTCGGCGACGTTTGCCGCGCTATGAAGACGATCGCGAGTCGGCGGGGCGAGGAGGCCTTCAGGCACGCGCACCGACCTCATCGCGAATGCCGTCGTAGCCCTCGCGTTCGATGCGCTCGGCAAGGTCGTGGCCGCCGGTCAGAACGATGCGTCCATCCATCATCACGTGGACGACGTCGGGAGTAACGTGTTTCAGAATGCGCGGGTAATGGGTGATGATCAGCATGCCCGCTTGGCGACCCTCTTCGCTGGCGCGTAGCGCCGCGATCGAATCGCCGACCGCTCGAAGCGCATCGACATCGAGTCCGGAATCGGTCTCGTCGAGGATCGCGTATTTCGGCGCCAGCATCGCCATCTGCAGCATCTCGAGGCGCTTTTTCTCGCCGCCGGAGAAACCGTCGTTGAGGTAGCGCCCCATAAACGACGGGTCCATGCCGAGAATCTCCATCTTTTCCACGAGCATCGCCCGGAACGCCGCCGGGGCGAGCGAGCCGGGTCGAACCGCCTGGCGGGCGGCGTGGAGGAAGTTCGCAACCTTCACCCCGGGAATCGCGGCGGGGTATTGGAACGAGAGGAAGAGACCGGCGCGCGCTCGCTTCTCCGGGGAGAGGTCGAGCAGCGAGGTGCCGTCGAGCGTCGCACTTCCGGCGGTGACTTGATAGTGTGGATGCCCGGCCAGCGAGAGGGCAAGCGTCGATTTGCCGCTGCCGTTCGGGCCCATCAGGGCATGGATCTTCCCGGGTTCGACGACGAGGTCGATGCCGCGGAGGATCTCGGTGTTTTCAACGGTCGCGCGCAACCCTGCGACGCGTAAACCCATGGTTTCGCTCACTGCCAACCTGCTCCAGATCTTTCAATGCGTGCTGTCTATGCTCTCGGGTTATCGTAGCCTCGCTTTCCTAGAAAGTCAAGGAAAAACTTTACTATCTAGGTCGCACGTGCTAGAATCCGGTGCAGATGCACGCAGATCGTTTCTTCCAGAGCACCCGAGGGCGGATCGTTGAGGAGCTGCGCCGGCGCGGGAGCGCCTCGGCGGCAGATCTCGCTGCCTCCTTCAACCTCTCGCCGAATGCCGTGCGCCAGCAGCTCATCGTTCTCGAGCGTGACGGCCTCGTCGTCGAACGCTCCGTGCGCCGCGGACCGACCAAACCGACGCTGGAGTTCTCCCTCACCCCGCTTGCGGATCGCTATTTTCCGCAGGCCTACGATCGCATGCTCTCGGCGGTCCTTCGCGAGCTGCGCGAGCAGCACGGCCCCGAAGCGGTCGAGCGTCTCTTCGAAGGCATCGCCGACCGAACGCTGGCGAAGGTGCGCGAGCGGATTACCGGTGACAACGCGCACGAACGAGCCGCTCAGCTCGGTGATGTCTTGCGCGAGCAGGGGGTCTCGGCGACCGTCAACCTCATCGAGGGGGGCGTCGAATTACGCGAGCATCATTGCCCGTACTCGGAGGTCGCGAAAGAGAATCCCGAGGTCTGCAGCGTGATCCATCGCGTGATCGATGAAACCATCGGCGAGCACGCGCAGACCGAATCGATTGCAACCGGCGGGCGTGAGTGCAGGTTTGAGGTTCGTTCGGCGACCGCCGCCGCAGCTCCATAAAAGAAAGCGAACGTACGACCGTGGATTTTCCGAAATTTCAGAAGCTCGTCGAAGAACGTCGCGGTTTTCGCACGATGGAAGATGCTACCGCAAGCGGTGAGTATTTTAGCGATTCATGCGGCGATATGTATAATTTCTTCCTGAAGGTCGGCCCCGGAGCGGTCGTCGAGGATATCTCGTATTTTACGACCGGGTGTGGTTTTGGAACCGCGACCTGCAGTTTGGTCGTCGATCTCGTGCGCGGACGCACGATCGATGAAGCGGAAGCGCTGAGCACCGCGGAGATCGAGGCCGCGCTCGACGGCTATCCCGAGAAGAAAAAAGATTATCCGCAGCGCGCGATCGAAGCGCTCCACGTCGCGATCGCCGACTATCGCGCGAAGCTTGCCGCCGGTGCGATTCCCGATTTTGCGGCGATGCCCGCGCCGCCGCGCGTCGCCGAGCCGAGCAAGCCCGCCGATCTCGCGCCGACCGCCCCGGCCGCCGAAGAAAAGGTGCTCATCCGACTGCATTAGCAGTGCGACGATGACCTCACCGTGGGGTGGGCGTCGGTGTAGAAAATACAGAGGCCGGATGGTAAACCCATCCTCCGCGTGCATCTACGGCAGCGCAGGTCCCCGCCGTAGGGCAGGAGATCGATGGCCCGATCGGTTCGAACCCTTCACCGTCGACCATGCCGAGATCGTGCCACGCAGGATGCGCCAACGTGCCACCGAGCGCGAGCAACTCTCCGCTATTGTAGACGACGACGCAGGTGCCTGGGGATGGGCACGAGATCGATGAGGGACCGCCCGCATGGACGATTTTCATGGTAACCGGTCGGCTCCACGAAGTGCCGTCGAACGTCAATGCTCGGCCGATCTCGTCGACGGCGACGCAGTATGTCGGCGTAGGACATGAGACCGACATGAGATCCAACTGCGAGCCACGATAGCTGTCGATGCGTGATGGGGGGCTCCACGAGCCTCCGGAGTAGATCGTTGCCCGTCCACCGGTGCCGACGGCGGCGCAAAAACCGACGGCGGAAAAAGCGACGGCGGTACACGATACCGATGTGAGAACGCCGCGAGATCCTTTCTTTTTGATCCAGATCGGCTGCCACGTGTTGCCGGAAAAGATCAGCGCATCTCCATAAAAACCCGCCTCGCCGATCGCGACGCAAAATGACGAGGTCGCGCACGAGACATGGTGGATCGCGACGGGTTGGGGAATCGGGGGGCTCCAGGTTCCGTTGGTGTAGGTCAGGAGGCCGAGCATATTAACCGCGACGCAGAAGGCCGATCGTACATCGCGCGATGACGGCGAGCAGGAAATCGATGCAAGCCCGACAGGATCGATGTGTGCGGGCGCACCCCACGCGTTGTTACGGCCGTCGAACACCAATGCATTGCCTTCGGTATCCACCGCGATACAGAACGTCGGCATTTCCCCGGCCATTGACGGCGAGCACCAAATCGACGACATTTCCCTCGTTCCATCGATCTGCGCCGGCGCCGTCCATCCGGCGATCTTCCCCCAGCGAACGGATCCGCTCGCCGCAGAGGGCGCAGAGAGCGCAGAGAGCGCGAGCACGCAGGTGCCGATCGCTGCGGCTATACCGAGCGCCGCGATTCGGTTTTTTAGCACGGCGAACATTTCGCCGATGCCTACGGCGAAACGACCGGGTCGAGCATACGATAGACCTTAGGATATCCCGGATCGTTTTGGAGAGATGGATCGCTGACGATGATCTTCGTCAGCGGGTTCTGTACCGTCGGTTGCGGGGCATTTGCTATAAAGAAGTACGTCATAACGCCCTGACCGGGATAAAAATTCGTGTTATAGAGCAGTTGTTTGTAGGTCGTCGAGACCGGCACACCCTCGGCGTCATCGACTTGCGTGCCGTCTTTATAAAACGCGGTAATCTTGAGCCACTCTGCGGAATCGGGATGGCTGCGCGTGTTTTTTTGCGGTGCGACGAACATTAGATAGCCATTCGGGGCACTTGTTTCGTCAACGTGGAGCACTCCGGCGATCGTCGCCGCCTTGGGATCCGTCGCCGGAATCCAGTGGATCGCCGTAATGCGGAAGTTCGCGGACTGGACGTGAAAGAGCTCATTGATGTGGATGATGTCGCCTTTCACCGCTCCACGCGTTGGAACGCTCGTTCTCGCGAGGGCCGGTAACGAGCAGGCAAGAATTGCAAGAAAGAAAATCGCAGAACGTATCACGAGAATCCTCCTTCAACGGCGGCCGGACCACGTGTCGCAGCCCGTTACCGGCAGTATAGTACGCGCCTATTTTGCCTGCAAGGGCTAGCCTTTTCAGCGCGTAAGATAGGGGTTCGTGCGACGCTCTCTGCCGATCGTCGTGCTCGGACCATGCCCGGGAACGACCATCGTCCCGTCATCGAAAACGAGTAACTTGCGCTCGATCGAGGCGACGATATCCTCCATCGATGTTCCGCCGAGATCCCAACGTCCGATCGCTCCGGCGAAGAGCGTATCACCGCTGAAGATGGTGCTCCCGTCGCCGTCCTCGACGGCAAAACTGACGCTTCCGGGCGTGTGTCCCGGCGTGTGCAGCACGCGGAGCGCAAGCGACCCGACTCGGACGCTATCCCCGTCGAGGAGATCGCCGTCGAGCTCGACCGGCTCCGGCATCGAGAAACCGAACGCGCGGACCAACGCCGGCTGGGCGCGATAGATCGGCAGATCTGCGGGGTGCAGCAACGCACGGGCGCCCGTTCGCGCGCGAAGGCCGCCGACGTCGGCGATATGGTCGAAATGCGCGTGCGTGTGGACGAGGTAGCGCGCACGGAGGCCGCGGGCTGCAAGCCGTTTGAGCACCTCGTCACGGCCGTCGCCGCCGTCGATAACGATGGCCTCGCCGCTCTCTTCGTCGCCGAGGATCGTCGCATTACAGGAGAGCGCACCGACGGCGAAGCTTTCGAGAATCACGGAACGCGTTCCAAGGCAAAGCTGCGGAATGCGCCGTCGAAATAGCCGAGCGGTTCGCCGGATCGATGTGCGGCCCGTTCGATTTCGGCGATGAAGATGGAGTGCGAACCGATTTCGTGCTCCGCCGAGACGACGCAATCGAAGTGGGCGAGCGCTCCGGCGAGTAGCGGAATATTGCCGAGGCCGGGTAGGGTAGCGAGGTCCTCGAATTGTCGTTCGCGTCGTTTTCCCGAAAATCGTTCGGCGATCTCTCGCTGATCGGCTGCAAGAACGTTGAGCGCGAAGCGCCGCGACTGCGCGATATAGAGATAACTGCGCGCCTGGCGATTGATGCAGATCAAGAGCGTCGGCGGCTCGAGGGAGACGCTGGTGAATGCGCTGATCGTGATGCCGCGCGTTTCACCTTCGTGGAGCGCCGTCACGACCGCAACCCCCGTCGGAACGCAGCGCAGCGCCGCACGCGTTGCCTCTGCGAGCGCGTGCTCGCCGCGACTCACCGTATGCGAGCCCCGATCCCGATGCCGTTGCCGAGCGCAAGAATAGTCGCGTCGAGATCGGGATGGCTGAGAAAGCGTTCGTTGAAGGCGCGAATCGCGCGCTCGTCTTCGCTATCGCCTTTTGCCGGAGTCTCGGCGACGTTGCCGAGCAGGCAGTCGTCAACGACGATGAGCCCCGAACGCTTGAGCATCGGCACCACGAGATCGAGATACTCGATATACTCCGATTTGCGCGCATCGAGAAAGACGATATCGAGGTTACGATGCCCGAAGTTCGGTAAGAGTTCGAGCGCGCTCTGATTGAAGAGGGTGATATAGTCGCCTTCGCCGGAACGCTGAAAATACGATAGCGCGATCTCCGTTCGCGTCACGTCGGTATCGAGCGTCCAAATTTTCCCCATCGGCGGTTGGGCGAAGGCCATCCAAAGTGTCGCATAGCCGTATCCGGTCCCAATCTCCAAAATACGATTGGCCTGCATCGCATGAACGAGCGTCGAGAGCAGGCGCCCGGTATCGCGAGAGACGAGCGGGACGCCGTCCTTGCGCGCGTGTTGTTCGAGCTCCAACAAGAGCGCATGAATCGGCGGGTGTACGCTTTCGAGGTACGTTATTGCATCGGCCACCCGCCAACGCTTCGCGCTGCACGCCGAATCGGCCCGCTTCGCGGGCCCCCGGGAAGGCCGTGCGACCTCGGGGGCGAACGCCTAGCACCCCATGATTGCGAGGCTGCGCCTCTTCCCGCTTCATGCGGTGCTCTTCCCGGGAGCAGCGCTGAACCTTCATATTTTCGAACCGCGCTATCGGCAGATGATCGCCGAGTGTCTCGCGACGGGCGAAGGCTTCGGGGTCGCGCTCATCGCCGACGGCGCAGAAGCGGGCGACTCCGAGGTGACGCCGCACGAGCTCGGGACGATCGCTGAAATTTCGACGGCGCATCAACTTCCGCTCGGTCGATACTTCATCCAAACGATCGGCACCGAACGTTTCCGGATTCTCGAAGTCCTCGCACGCGAACCCTACCTGCTCGTGCGGGCGGAGATCGTGGAGGAGGCGCCGCCGTCACGCGTCCTCCACGAACTCGCCGAGCGGCTGAAAGCGGCGTTCGAGGAATACCTCGCGTTGATCGTCGAGTATTCCGGCAACGAACTGGAGGCCGATGCGCCCGAAGATCCGGCGGCGCTCTCGTTCTTCGTTGCCGATGCCTTGCGGATCTCGGAGAGCATCAAACAGCGTTTGCTCGAATTGACGGAGACCGAGATTCGCTTGCGCGCCGAGATCGACGTACTCGAACGCTTGCTGCCGCAACTGCGCCGCGTCGTGGAGCGTCGTCGTGCGGAGATCGAGTTACGTCGTGCGCGCGGTGAAGATATTTTGCATCGCACCGCGCCCGACCCATTGCTCGGAACCTACTTCAGCTTAAATTAGATCGCTACGTCGATTCAGCAGCCTCGATCACGTTGTGCAGCAGGGTCATATTCGTTACCGGGCCGACGCCGCCGGGAACCGGTGTGATCGCGCCTGCGACCGCGAGCGCACTCTCGTAATCGACGTCGCCGCGTAGCACGCCGTCGACGACGGTCGTTCCGACGTCGATCACCGTCGCGCCCGGCGCGATATCGGCGCCGCCGATCAGCCCCGGAACGCCCGTTGCGACGACGACGATCTCGGCAAGCGAGAGATAGGGCTGAAGACTTGCGGACTCTTTATGGAGGACGGTGACGGTTGCATCCGCGGCTAGCAAGAGCATCGCTACCGGCAGCCCGACCACGATCGAACGTCCGATGACGACGGTACGCCTTCCGAGCGGGGGCCAATGGGGGCTGCGCTCGAGCAGACGCATGACGGCGGCCGGCGTCGCCGGAATGAAGCGCGTACCACTGCCGAAGGCGAGGTTCCCTTGGTTGGTAGGGTGCGCGCCGTCGACGTCCTTCTCCGGGGGAATCGCATCGGCGATCTGCCGGATCGAGAGCGATGCGGGGAGCGGCTGTTGCAGCATCACGCCGTGAACGTCGGGATCGGGCCCGAGGCGTTCCAGGCTCTTTCGAACCGTTGCCGTATCACTGCTTTCGGGGAGACGCTCGACGCAGACATCGACGCCGCATCGTTCGCCGCTGCGAACGAGGTTGCGAACGTAGGCAACGCTCGACTCGTTCTCGCCGACGAATACGATGGTCAATCGCGGTCGGATGCCGCGAGCGCGCAACGCCGCGGCGCGTGCCGTTAAATCGGCGCGCATCTCGGCTGCAAGGGCACGGCCGTCGAGAATGTGAGCGGGCATGAGCGAGCCCACGATTCGTTTAGAGGGAGTCGAGTACCTGGAACGCGTTCGTTGCGAAGTATCTCTCGAGCCCCGATTCGACGAGGCAGCATTCGCTGCGGCGTTCGACCGCTTTCGACAGCTCTTTAACGTCGCTCCGCTGCAGGCGGCCTGCAGCGCCGACGTACTCTTTCGGCTCGACGAACTCGCCGCAGATCGCGGCGATCGCTTCGAAACGTTCGTGCGGCATTCCGGCGTGCCGCTCTATGCCGCAATTCTGCCGCCGGGAAGCTTGGTTCTGGAAGGTGAGGTCGATGAAGATCGCATGGGAGATTGGTGAGAAGGTCGTATGCTCGCTCCGATGACTCGGCTTTGGCGCTGGCTTCTGGTGGTCGCTGCGATCGCGCTCGCGGCCTTTTTGTTGGTGCCCTATTTTCGCCCCTCGACCGCGGCCGGCCCCGGGACGCTGATCGGTGCCCCGATCCCCGACCTTCCGCTCCTCAACGAGCGCGGCGCCCCATACACGCTCGCCGACGAACGCGGACGGGTGCTCGTCGTCAACCTCTGGGCATCGTGGTGCCCGCCGTGCCGCGCGGAGATGCCCGATCTCGAACGCGTCGCGCGGAAGGAAGCCGCGCACGGAGTGCGCGTGATCGGTATCGATCAGGGTGAATCGGGGGCGGTCGCGCGTTCGTTTGCGCGCTCGCTCGGTATCACCTATCGCATCGTCGTCGATCCATCGCAACGCTACGGCCGTGCGTTCGGAGCGTTCGGCCTTCCGACGACGGCGATCGTCAATCGGCGCGGAATCGTGGTGCGTGCATTCGACGGGCCGCTCACCTATCCGCAGATCGTTCGCGCCCTCGCACCGCTTTTGGAGTCACCATGAGAATCGGCGTCGTTTTCTGCATCCTGCTCTTTGCAGCAGCGATCGCCGAACTTGCTTTCCCCGATGCGGCATTCATCCACGCTACATGGTGGATTCTGGCGATCGCCGCAATCGCGTTGCTCGGTACCATTCGCGTGTTGCGAAGCTTGCGAACGCTGCCGACGCGTCGTCGCACCGTCGCCGCGTTGTTGATGCTCGCGGCGATGCTCGTCGTCGGCGCGGCGGGATTCTCGAACTCGCTCTTCGCTCCCGATCCGCGCACGATCGTTGCGGTTCCCGGAGCACAGGTCGCGCTTCCGGAGCTCGGAGCGACGCTGGTGTTCCCCGATCTCGATCGCCGGGGCGCGCATGTCGTGCTCGAGCGCGGGAGAACGCGCACGCCGATCTCCTGCCGCCACGGTCTCTATCGCGGTGCGACGTTGCTGCGCTGCTTCGAACGCACGGTCGTCGCCGTGAGTGCCGATTCGCTCGCCGGCGCGCATCTCACGATCACCCAGCCTACCGGAAGCACCTTTCTCTCGCCGGTGCTGTTGATGCAGCACACGCAGGAGATCGCCGGGTTCAATCTTCCTTTCGATTCCTTTGCTTTGCCGGCGGTGCATCGCGACGTGAAAGTCGTGCTCTTTACCGCAGCGCAGGCGCAGTTACTGCGCGGCGGGAGCGCGCATCGCACCGTCCTCTTTGCGGTCGACGATTCGCTCGGTCGCACGCTCGCGCACAGCCTGGGCCTCGCAGCGAATGGCAAGCGCACGCGCGTCGCCGACCTGTTTTTGCAGCCGCGCATCCATCGCTATCCCGCGATCGTCGTACTCGCCGTTCCCTCGCAGCCGATCCTCGGATTAGCGGTGTTGCTTGCGTTGGCGGCGCTCGGCTTCCGGCTCTTCGGTGGACGACCCGGCGACCCACGCACGCAGGTTCGATAGCTCGATACTCCCCGACGAACGGTTCGCATTCATCGGGCCGAGCGCGCGAACGATGTAGATGCCCGTCAATCGTAACGGCGGCAACGCCGTCGGCGGAATCGCAACGCGGACCGAGCGGAGGCCGGGGCGATCGAGCGGTTCCGCGGTCAACAAGATGTCGTCATTGCGCGCATCGCGCATCGCGACGCGGAGAAAACCACCTTTCCCCGCAGAGCGGACGTCGAACGTCAGCGCGGTCGTCTCCGGCGGTAATGGTTGTTCGAGCAGCGCGAATGCGGCGCGCTCCGCACCGCTAAAATCGTAGTCGAGTTCGATGGCGCTGCCGTTCTGCGTCGCGCGCACGCCGCCCGATTCGGAGCCGGGAACGCTCAGAAAGCGTGCAACGCTCGCGAGACGTAGCCGAACGGCGTGCGCGCCGACGTGGATGGTTTTCGCTGCGATCGCGCCGCCGATCTCCAACTGCACGGCGGCGTCGGCGGTTCCGGCCGCGAGCACTCCCGAGGGCGTAACCTGCGCTCCGACCGCGCGCCACGGAAGCTCGTCGGGCAGGGCGATCCGTGCGCCGTCGGCATCGCGCGCAACTGCGCGGAGTTGCAGCGTGCCGTTGGGCGCGAGATCGGCGAGCCGTGGATGGATCGTCAGCGAGGCGGGCCGAGCGAAGACCTCGAGCGCGATGCTTCCGCGCAAGCTCCCATCGCCGAGGACGAGGCGTCCGACACCCGGTGCGCGCGCAACGAAGGTGCCGGCTTCGAACCTGCCGAGCGACGACGGCTCGATGCGAGCGCGAACCGTGGATGCAACGGCGCCGAGCGGATGCAGCGCACGATCGACGCGCAGGATATGGAGTGCAACGCGCGCTCCAACCAACGCGCGAATTTTTTGCGGACGAACGGCGAGCGCCGTCGGAATGCCGATGGGCGCGAGTTCTTCGAGCGCGATTCCCTCGGCGATGCGTCGCTCCGTACCGTCGGAGGGAACCCCGAGCACGTGCGGGTGCATGCGACCGGGCGTACGTGCGAGCATCACCGAGGAGCCGCCGCCGTCGAGCGCCATAGCGTCGCGCGCGCCGAGCGAGAGCATGAACGCCGCGAGTTGGCGACGGGTGACGCCGATACTGTAATGCGGATTCTTTCCGTCAATCTCGACGATCAGCACGCGACCGTTCGCCGTTATGCCGATCGCCGTCGTCGGTATCGCTACCGAGAATCCGGCGCCGTTCGGACCCTCCGGATCGCGGTGATAGCTCCCGGCACGGAGGAAGATCGGGCCGCCGCCGAACGCCGTGCGAATCGGCGCGCTCTCGCCCGATCTTTCCAGCGTTCCTTCGACCGCGAGCGTTGTGCCGACGGAGGGGACGCCGATCGTCGATTCGCTTCCGAGTCCATAAGCAAGATAATAGCCGGCGGGATTGGCTTGCAAATTATCGGCGGTTCCGAGCACGCGATAGGTTGTAAACGGCGGCGAGCCGACGAGCGGCGCGAGTTCGAGGAGGGTTGCATCGGGGAGCGCGGGCAGTGCTCCGTACGATGGAAGAAAGAGTGCGGCGCCGTGCCGCTCGCGGCGGTCGACCGCCGCGAGCGGAAGTTGTGCGCCGCCGATCGTTACCGAACCCGCGAATGCGGCAGTACCGATCCATGCATCGCCGTTGGCGTCGATCGCGAACATCGCGCGCGGATAGGGCGAGCGCAAAATGATACCGTCGCGCACGAGTCCGCCGATCGGCGCTCCGTCGCCGGCGATGGCGAAATAATCACCGTTCACCGCGGCGACCGCACGCGCATGCGCGGCGAGCATCGCCGAGAGGCGCTCGCGTGCACCGACGAGCGTATGGTGGGCGAGGAACGGCGTGAGTTGCAGCCGCGGGTCGTGGGGATCGAAGGCGAGCACCGAGGCGTGAATGGGGCCTCGTGCGGTCAGAAAACGATAGCGCGTGAGTCGGAGCCCGGGCGCGATTTTCGCCTTCGATATCGATTGCGCGAGAACGCGAGGAAAGGGCGGCGGTGCTGCGATCGCCCCGGTTGCGAGGAGCAGAACGCTCGCCGAGAGCGCGCGCAGCGAACCCCGCGCGATCATCGCCAGACCGCTACTGACAGCGGATACCCGGCGGTGTGAATCGGGGCACCGGGAATGCGCGCGAGCGTCGATGCGTCGAAGATATCCAACCGATTGTCGCGGGCGCACGGAACGTACAGCCGATCCGAACGCGCATCGAAGGTTGGGTCCCACGGCGTGTGGCAGGTCGGTAACGGCGCATGGAGCGCGCGCAGGTTCTGCGGATCGAGCACGTAGATGACGTCGGATGCCTCGTCGGTTACGAAAAGGCGACGCGCGCGCTGGTCGAGCGCGACGCCGAGCGGGAGGTTCAGCAGGGCGCTCCGCGCGACGACGTGCAGCCGCGGTTGCGTCGCGATTTCAACGACATCGCCGTCGTCGTCGGTTAGACCGCCGTTTCGCACGGCGTAGAGGTAGGAGCCGTCGGCATCGAGCGCGAGTGAAAAAACGCGCGCGCCGATCTCGATGCGGGCGAGCGGCTTCATCGTCCGCGCGTCGAGTTCGAGGATCGTGCCGTCGTTGACGTTGGCGACATAGAGGAGGTCGCGGCGGGCGTCGAGTGCGATCCCCTCCGCGGTCATACCGGTCTTCGTCACCGTCGGCCGTGCCGAGACGCGCGCGACGGCGCCGAGCCCTGCGAAATCACGCAGGGTGGCGAAGAAGGTCCCATCGGGAGCCGCGGCGATCTCGTCGCTTCCCGATAGCGGGCGATAGCTGACGCGCCACGGTGCGCGCGTAACGACGGTAAAGGCGCTGCCGTCGTTATCGGTGACGGCGAGCCGACCCTTTGCGGCGGCGAGAGCGCTCGGCGAACCGCCCGTTGCAAGCACTCCGAGCATCGAGAGCGTACGCGCGTCATAGAAGGCGACACCGTCGTCGTAGCACGCCACGGCGATCAAGGTTGCGTTTTTCGGTGGAGCGGGCAGCACCGTTACGGATCGCGCGGCGATCGCGCGGCCGTCGCCGGCGACGACCTGCGCGCTTCCCGGGGCGAGCAACGAAAGATAACGCAAGCCTGCGTTCGTCTTCGAGATGCGCGCCGGGCCGAGAACCGACCACGCGGCATTTGGCGCGAGGCCGACCGCCGTGAGTGCGATGCGGCTCCCGACAAAATAGGGAAGCGGAGCGAACGAAATTTTCGCCGGGACGAAGCTGCCGACGCGCGGCAGCCAGATCGAACCGAGGAGAGCCGCCGCGGCAGCGCACGCCAGGAGTGTCGTGCGAATCGGTTTCATTCGCTGCCTTTGCTGCGCAGGGCCTCAACGCGCGCGAGGGCGACGAGGGCATCGCTGCTCGGTGCGAGTTCGCCGCTCTCCGTGCGAGGGAGATCGATCGCGAAGGAAACGATCGGCTGTTGGGGGCTGCTCGCGGTGAGGATCGCTCCGTCGGGATCGACGGCGAAGATCTCCGCCGACGGGCGATGGGTGATGACGGCGTAGCAGCGGAGTTCAGCGCATCGCGCGCGAGCGAAGCGCTCGCACCACGTTCGTTCGATCTCGCTCTCGCAGCGAAAGATCCGCATGCCGTGCAAGCGTGCCTCCACGAGTGCGAGCGGCGATGCCAGCGCCGCATCGTCGATCTCCCACGCATCGTCGAACGAATCGGGAGCGTCGAGAAAGCGGCGCGCCCGTTCGGTTACCAGCGTTTGGTCGTATGCGACGGCGACGCGTCGATGCGGCGGCATCGCCGTGCTCGCCGCGCGCCCGGGAACGGCGAGCGCCCGCGGACGCGTGAAGGCATGCGGCGCGCCGATTTCAACGGTTGCGGAGATCGCCTCCTCATCGCGCTCCGAAGCCCGAGCGAGGATCGAACCGTTTGCGGCGAGGATCGCGCTCTTTCCGCAATAGCGCGCGATACCGGCCTCGCCCCCCACTTTGTTCGCGGCGACGAAGGGTACGTGGTTCTCGCGGGCGCGCACGAAGGCCAGCAAATCCGCCTGGAGGTTCTCCAGCGCGGCGGAATCCCGCCCGCTGGTTACCCACGCGGTCGGCATGGCGAGGATCTGCGCGCCGCGGTCGACGAGCGTCGCCGCGATGCTCGGGATGCGGCCGTCGGCGCAGATCATGGCGCCGATCTTGCCCAGCGACGAATCGAGCGGTTCGATACGTTCTCCGGGGGTGAACCAACGGCGGTCGAAGTGCCAGAGAAAGATCTTGTCGGCGTGACCGGCAAGGCTCCCATCGCGGTCGATCAACAGTGCCGCATTCATGCGACGTGCGGCTTCGATGCGAACGAGGCCGACGAGAATCGCGCTACCGAAGCGTCGTGCCAGCGACGCGAGCTCCTCGACCGCTCGGTCGATCTCGCTCGGCTCGACCGGCTCCTCGCCGAGAATATAGCCGGGGATCGTCGCTTCGGGCAGAACGAGAAGATCGGGCTTTCCTGCCAGCGAGCGCTCGACCGCCTTGCGGATCGCGGGCCAACGGGCTGGAAAATCGGAGCGGTCGTGTGCTTGCAACTGGAGTGCGGCGACCCGCAATTGGGAACTCATCGTGCAAGGGTTCGACGCCCTCTCATCGCTAACCTCAAGGTTATAACTCGCCGCAGCGACTGCGGCGCACAATCTCCCTCGATGACATGGAGACAAGGAGTAACGTGAAGATCTCTTTCCTTACCGGCGGAATCGTGCTTGCAAGTGCGGTCGCCCTTTTCGGTAGCGCAACCGCGCGAGCTGCCGAGCACCCCTGCGCGGAGAAGCCGAGCAAATGGCAGCGAACGGAGTGCCGCGAGATGGTTCGCTCGGCGCCGGGCGATCAATACTTCGGCCGGCTCAAGATGAGCTATCTCGGTATTAATAATACCTTTCGCGACGACGCCATTCGCGCCGGGGCCTATACGACGAATTCCGGCTTGATATCGTCGGTCAATTTCGCCGATGAGGCGCTCCGCGATTGGGCGCATCGCTATCCCGGCGATCCGCAACTCGCGCGAAGCTACTTTCTTGCGGTTCAAGCGATGAGCAAACTCTACGTGAAGCCGGAGCAAGAGCGGGCCTATCACTACATGCTGGTGCTGGTGAAGAAGTTTCCGCACACCTACTTCGGCAAGGTGATGAAGGAGAGCTTAGCGCGCGGCTTTACCGAACATTGGTATGCGGCGCCGCAGCCGTGCGGAAGCACCGGAGTCACTTCGCCGCTCGCAACGCCCTCCGATCCGAATCTCCACATCGATCTCCTCGCATCGCCATGCATTCCGGCGCCCGCGCCTTCGAGCTCGCCGACACCGTAACCGGTTCACCGGCGGAACAAAAAATCGAGCCCCCGTCTTTCGACGGGAGCTCGATTTTTTTGTTCGTCTGCGACGAGTCGCTTAGAACTTGATGCCGAGACCGATATACGGACCGTTCTGGGTGAAGCCCGACGGCGCGTACTGTTTCACCGTGCCGCGGTCGCCCTGGAATCCGAGATCGATGAACAGCGGGCTCTTGAGGAACGAGTAGGTTGCGCCCAACTCGTACCGCAGGATGCTGTAGGAGACCGTTCCGTTGAAGGATCCGTTGTTGAAGTTGGTCTTCACGGTCGGGTAATCCCAGAGGCTACCATAGATCGAGAACCGCTTGTTCAGGCTGGGGAGCTTCTCGATGCCGAAACCGACGCCGTTGAAGCGGCCGTAGCCGTAGTTGTTCGTACGAACCATGTAGCCCACACCGATGTAGATGTGCGGGTTCGCTACCCGGAGGCCGAGACGCGCATCGGCAGTGTAGTCACTGGCGGTGAACGCAGGCACGAAGTAGGAACCGCCGCCGATACCCGTGACGCAGCCGGGGTCGCCGGAGACGCCGAGGTTCGCGCAGCTGTTGTTCGCCGGAGTGTAGCCGGCGGGCGTCGCGACGCCCTGGTTATGCGGGTAGTTGAACTGCCGGTAATCGCCTTCGATCATCCAGGGGAGATTGAAGAGATTGAACTCGGCGGCGCCACGAACCGCATACGAGAACGGGGCCGTCTTGCCGGTGTTACCCGGGCTGAACTCGTTGTAGATCTTCGGTGAGATCAGGTAATCGCCGACGATGAAACGATCCTGGTACGGTCCAACGACCGGAGCCGGGGTCGGGGTCGGCGGAGGCGTTGCCGGAGCGGCCGTCGGCGGAGCCGGCGGTGCGGTCGGCGGAGCCGGCGGCGGGGTCGGCGGGATGTACCGCACGACGACGACGCGCTTCTCGGGAACCCACTGAACGTACGCGTTCATCGTCTCCGAGATCACGCGGATCGG
>JAJYHP010000070.1 GCA_021784715.1 bacterium | reverse complement strand
ATTTTTCGTTGTGCGAGCGCGCGCAGCCGCTCGACGTTCGTTGTAGCGAACAGCCGTTCAAAAAATGCCATCGGCCGCGCTCTTCGCAGGCCCGGTCGCAGCGTCCCCCTAGCGTAGGAGGCGTTCCCCTACCGGCGGCGGATTTCGAAGGCTCTGCCCTCGGCGATAGTTAGAGCGGCGGCGGGGTGCCTTTCGGGTTCCAGAGGTATTCGGGCTCGCGTAACTCGGCGTTGATCCAGCGCGACCAGACGAAGAGCGCATCGGAGAGGCGATTGAGAAAGTGCAGGGTTTCGATCGAAAGACCCTCCTCTTCCCCGCGTAAGGTGACGAGCAAGCGCTCTGCACGCCGACAGATCGTGCGCGCCAGGTGGAGAAACGCACCGGTTGGGGCCCCGCCGGGGTGGATAAAATTCGCGAGCGGCTCGAGGTCGCGCTGCGCTTCGTCGATCGCTCGTTCGAGTGCGAGCACATCCTCCGCAGAGGTGAGCGGCATACCCTCCCAGCGATTGCTCGGTAACGTGGCGAGATCGCTCCCCAGATTGAAGAGGGCGTCCTGCACCCAATTCAGCCATGCATCGAGGCGCTTCGCGCGTTCGTGTGTCGCCAGGAGCGGCCGGAGCGCGGTGCGGGCAAGCCCGATCGCGCTCGATAGTTCGTCGACCGTTCCATAGGTCTCGATGCGCAGGCTATTCTTGGCGATGCGCTGGCCACCGACGAGACCGGTGCTACCGTCATCGCCGGTGCGCGTATAGATGCGGGTAAGTTTGGGCATGGACGGCTCCCGAGTTCGCGTCCGCGCGCAGGCGGCCCCGCTAAATCGCGCGAACCCGGTGCGCTTATGTCCGAAGCTCCCGTTGCGCTCCCCAAGTCGATCCCGCCGAAATCCGAGGATCTCTCGGCGTGGTATACCGCGGTCTGCCTGAAGGCCGAACTGATCTCCTATGCACCGGTCCGCGGCTGCGTCGTCTTGCGCCCGTACGGCTACGGCCTCTGGGAGAATCTTCAGCGCGAACTCGACGCGCGGTTCAAAGCGACGGGGCACGAGAATGCCTATTTTCCGCTCTTGATCCCCGAGAGTCTGCTCACCAAAGAGGCCGAGCACGTCGAGGGCTTTGCACCCGAGGTCGCCTGGGTAACCCACGGCGGAGGAGAAAAGCTCACCGAGCGATTGGCGATTCGTCCGACATCCGAAGTGACGATCGGTACCATGTACGCGCAGTGGGTGCAATCCTACCGCGACCTTCCGATCCTCATCAATCAGTGGGCGAACGTCGTGCGTTGGGAGAAAGCGACACGCCCGTTTTTGCGCACGATGGAATTTCTCTGGCAAGAAGGGCACACCGCACACGCAACGGCGGAAGAGGCGCGCGAGGAGACGCTGAAGATGCTCGGCGTCTACGAAGAATTCGCGCGGAACGTCGCGGCGCTGCCGGTGCTCAGCGGGCCGAAGAGCGCGAGCGAACGCTTCCCGGGGGCGGTCGAGACCTACAGCATCGAAGCGTTGATGCCCGACGGTAAAGCTCTTCAATCAGGAACCTCGCACGATCTCGGGCAGAATTTTTCGCGGGCCTTCGATATTGCGTTCACC
Organism: bacterium; assembly: GCA_021784715.1. Next base: position 5,653 of record JAJYHP010000070.1, on the reverse strand, counting down.
GATCTCGATGGCACGGTGAAGTTCGCTTACACGACCTCGTGGGGCGTTTCGTGGCGGATGCTCGGTGCGACGATTATGGCGCACGGCGACGACCGAGGCCTGCGCATTCCGCCGAAGCTCGCGCCGATCGAAGCGGTCTTCGTTCCGATCGTTCGCGGCGAGGATCGGCGTGCGGTCGAGCGGGCGCACGAATTGGCCGCGGCGCTCAAACGCTCGGGGATGCGGGTGCGCGTCGACGACCGCGACCAATCACCGGGCTGGAAGTATGCCGAGTGGGAGATGCGCGGCGTACCGGTGCGAATCGAGATCGGTCCGCGGGACGTCGATGCAGGCAGCGTCGTGCTCGTTCGACGCGACCTGGAGAAAGGTGTCGCCGACCGCTCGCGCAGCATCGCCGTCGAGACGCTCGAAGGAGAATTACGCCGCACGCTCGAGCTGGTGCAAGAGTCGCTCTATGCCCAAGCGAAGGCCGCGCTCGATGCCCGCATTATCCGCATCGTCGATCGCGACGCCTTTTTTGCCGCGGCGCGCGAACGGGCGGGAATGCTCGATATCGCTTGGTGCGATCGCGCCGAGTGCGAAGCGCACATCAAAGCGGAATGTTCGGCGACGACGCGCGTCCTTCGGCCGCTCGACGGCGACGAGAAAACTTGCGTGGCCTGCGGCGAGTCGGCGAAGGTACGTGCCTACGTTGCGGCATCCTATTAAGGCGGTCGGCGGGGCGCTCGTCGCGCTGCTGATGTTGACGACTCCGGGGATCGTGCGTGCGGCGCAACGCGTTCATCCGTCGATCGCGCAGATCGATGCCGAGGCCCGCGCGCGCGGTAATCGGCGCGCGCTCGCAATTGCGATCGGGGAGCGGCTTTTTTCGCGCGTGCTTCCGGTCCAATTGCTCGAGATTCGGGCCGCCGGCTTGCGCGACCGGGCCTACGTCGGGCTGCGCTTTTCCGGCGAGAAATTTCATGGGACGGTGAGCAAAGCGCAACTCGACCGAGAGCTCGTCGACGCGGTCGAAACCTCGTTCGCGCTCTCGCTGCAGGTGCGCGAGGTCGATTGCTGGATCGTCGTGCCGATTCCGGTAGCGCCCGGCACGGTTGTCTCGGGCGATAAGGCGATGCCGACCGAGCGGGACGTGTTGACGCTCAGCGTCCGGCGCGGCGAGAGCGCGACGGAGATCGCGCATCGCCTGCAGGCGGGGATCGGCGTGGTGACCGATCCGCACTGGGTCGCGCGCGCGCTCGTGCGAGGGAGCGTCCATGCGTAAGAAGAGCGTGTTGGAGAACGGGATTCGCGTCATCACCGAATCGATGTCCTCGGTTCGCTCCGCGAGTATCGGGTTATGGGTTGACGTCGGGTCGAGCGCGGAGGCTCCGCACTTGCGCGGGATCTCGCACATGGTCGAGCATATGCTGTTCAAGGGAACGCATCGCCGGAGTGCGCGCGAGATCGCCGAGGCGCTCGATTCCGTCGGCGGCGATCTGAATGCATTCACCGATAAAGAGACGACCTGCTATTATGCAAAGGTCATCGATCGACACGTTCCGCTGGCAATCGACGTGCTCTCCGATATGCTCGCGCACTCGCTCTTCGACCCCGAGGAGTTGCGTAAGGAACGAAACGTCGTCCTCGAAGAGATTAAAATGTACGAAGATGCTCCCGACGATCTCGTGCATGAAATCTTCTCCCAGCAACTCTGGGAGGGATCCGATCTCGGTGCGCCGACTATCGGCTTTCCCGAGACCGTTGCCGCATTGGAATCGAGCGATCTGCACGCGCACCTTGCCGCACATTACGCTCCGAATGCCGTCGTGCTCTGCGCCGCCGGAAACGTCGATCACGACGAGATCGTCGCGTTAACGCGCGCGGCGCTCGGCGAGCAGCGCGGCATCGCGAAATTGCCCGTCGCTACCGCGCCCCCCGTTCGTACCTCGCTCGTGCGTCGAAGTAAAGATATCGAGCAGGTGCATCTCGTTCTCGGCGGCCCGAGCGTCAGCGCGCGCGACGACCGGCGTTACGCACTCTCGGTCGCGCAAACGATTCTCGGCGGCGGAATGTCGAGCCGGCTCTTTCAGGAAGTTCGCGAGAAACGCGGGCTCGTCTATACGATTACGGCGTACGGGAGCACCTATCGCGAGGCCGGTAGCCTGGCGGTTTATGCCGGCACGTCGCTAAAAAATGCCCAGCCATGCATCGACACCATTCTCGATGAGGTGGATCGGCTCGCGAGCGAACCGGTCGGCAACGAAGAGCTGCGACAGGCGAAGGAACACCTGAAGGGCAGCATGATGCTCGGACTTGAGAGCACGTCGAGCCGCATGATGCGCCTCGGGCGCCAAGAACTCGTCCATAGCCGGGAGATTCCGCAAGAGGAGATCGAGGCGCAGATCGATGCGGTGAGCACCGATGCGGTACTCGAGGTCGCGCGACTCGCCTTTACGCCGCAACAACGCGCGCTCGCGCTCGTCGGGCCGACTGCTGCCGCCGAGATCGGATGGGGAGCGCACGGTGCATAGCCTTCCGCTGATACCGCATCTCTTTTCGGGGAAGCTCTGGGGCGCGATGGTCATCACGTTTATCGTGCAGGGGGTGACGATCGGTGCATACGCCGCTCGCCTCGCCGGCGTGCAGACCAAGCGCATCGCTACCTCGATCTCGCTCTTCAACCTCTTCGTTACGACCGGGCGCCTCGCCAATCTCTTCTCGGCGTTTTTCGTGGGGCCGCTCTCCGACACCGCCGGACACGCGGTGGCGCGCTACCGCCATCATCCCGGCGATGTCGCGCTCTGGCAGCATACCTTCGAAATACAATTACGATTCATCGTGCTCGCCGGAACCTTCGGGATGATCGTCTTCGCGCTCTTCCTGCCGATGTTCGCCTATCTCTTCCGGCGCGGCGTCGCCTCGTTTGAGGCGCGCGGCTCGGTGCCGCATGCCGTCGTCCGGCTGCTGCACCCGCGTATTTTTTTGGAGGTTTTACGAGCGCAGCATTTCCCGACGCTCGCCCAATTACGCGCCTTCCAGTGGCGGCGATTACCGCGACGGATGTTAATCTTCAACGTGCTGGTAATGTCGGTCTACGCAATCGGGGTCCAAGCCTCGTTTCTCGCCTCGGTCTTCGACCCGGCCGTCTCGCGCACCGCGATCAGCCTCTCCGGCGTCATCAACGGCATCGGAACGATACTTTTTACGCTCTTCGTCGATCCGACCTCGTCGATGATTACCGATCAGGCGATCCACGGTAAACGGAGCATCGATGACGTGCGTTCGATGGTCTTCTACTTGTCGCTGACGGCAATAATCGGTACGATACTCTCGCAGTTGCTCTTCGTCCCTGCAGCGCTTTTGATCGAGGAGGTAGCCCGCTTTGCCGTCCACGTTCACTTCTAGTATCCGCTTGCTCGCCCTCGCCGCGTCGGTGCTCGTGCTGAGCGGTTGCGCGCACTCCGTCGCTTCCTGGATCGCCCAGACGCGCGTTCACCAGGGGCGTCTCGCACTCGCTCGCGGCGACGTTCGCGGCGCCGAGCTCTCCTATCGTCTCGCGCTAAAAATCGACCCGCACGACGCAACCGTGCGCGAAGGGTATGTCGCCGCCGCCGCCGACCTCGCCCACAAGCAATATACGCTCGGCGACCTTCAGGGCGCATTGGGGACGATCCGTCAGGCCGAACATATCGCGCCGAAGGACCTGCGTCTGCAAGCACTTCGAGCCGAGATCGAGAGTGCGAGCCTCAAACAAAGCATCGTCAGCTCGAACTATCCCACTTATCGCAGCGCGGCGCGCCGCATTCTTGAAGCGTACGCGCAACTCGATATCGCCAACAAGGCGATCGTCCGCAACCTCCATCGCTTTTCCTATACCTACGATACCGCCGATCTGACGTCGGCAATTAAAGCGTCATACGAATTAGAGCTCGACGTCGCGCGGAACACCAATCGATTGATTGCCTATCGCCAGCTGGTCAGCTCCGGCGTCCCCAACGCTGCAGCGTCGAGCTCCTCGAATCTCGGAGGAGCCTCGCTGCTACCCCTTCCCTGAGTGGAGCAGACAGAGGCCGTGCGCGGTGAGGAATGCGCGCCCCGCTCCCGCGCGTTCGGCACGGCGAAATGCGCGCCAGCGTTTTCGCGCGCCCGGAAGGATCGCCCGTAGCGAGGTGTGGTAGACCGGCCAGCTGACGCCCGGGAAGCGAACGAGTGGAAAGCGCGACATCCACGCGCAGAGTTCGAGATTCTTGCGGAAGCGCGCATCTTCGATCGAAATAAAATAGCGCGATCCTTTCGCGATCGCACTCTCTTCATCGAACGGCGTCCAAAGATAGGGATCCTCCTCCCATCCGAATCGGTCCATGTAGTAGAAAATATCGGGGCCGTAATGGGCGATAACGGGGAGGGCGTTTCGCGGCAGCGCACGGTCGAGGGCGACGGCGTTGCGATATGCGGTTTTGCTGTAGCGATAATAGGGCGCGATCGCCGTGAGCCCGCCGATTAGGACCGCCGCACCGACGATCGTTCCGCCGGCGGCGAGGGCGAACGCCGCGCGTCGATTGCCGCCGAAACGATCGCGCGCCCGGACGGCGGCGCCGCCGATCGCGAGCGCGCATGGCGGGAGCAGCAAAAAGAGATAGTAGTCCACGCGTTCCACGGCGATGACCGCGTACGTGTAGAGCGCCGCACCGAGAAACCAGAGTGGGAGGAGCAGCGGCGAGCGCACCTTCACGCGTGGCAGGGCGAAGAGCGAAAGCAACACCACGAGCGTTCCGATCGTTCCAAGCATCGTGAGCCGGAAGAGGTTGAGCCCGTAGAGCGCGTGTTTGATCTGCCACGCGAAGGCATGAATCGATGTAAACGATCCGATGAGGTGCGGAAGGACGTGCTTGGAGAGAATACCGCTCGCCCAGCGCCATTGCGCGTGCGCGCGCACCGCGTGGTCGTACATCTCGAGGATCGCCAGCGGTACGAACCCGAGCACGATCAGCGCGGTCGGTCGAATCGCGTGTTTCGCGCGCAGGCGCTCGACGAGCGGGCCGATCGCGGCAAAGAGTCCGGCGAGGGCGACGGGTTTGGCGAGTAATGCCAGCGTGCAGAGCCCTGCGGCGCGCGCGAGCCGACGCGGTTCGACGGCGAGGTCTTCCAACAGGAGCCGCGCCGTTGCATAGAGCGCCGCCGTCAGGAAGAAGACCATCGCTGCATCGGGTGTGAAGGTTCGGCCGTAATAAATGCTTCCGGGAAAGATCGCGAACGCGAGTGCGGCGACGAGCCCGGCGAGTGCGTCGTCGAAAAGCCACCGCCCGAAGAGCCCGATCACCGCGATGGTCGCAACGCTGAAACCGAGGCTCAGCAAGCGTCCGAAGATCGGGTGGATACCGAAGAGATGATAGAGCGCCGCAGCGAGATACGGGACGATCTGCAACTCCAGTTCGACGTAGTGCGGCGGCGGCCCGTCGTAGTTGGTCTGCGGGTAGAGAATATTGCCGTTGAGACGATAGAAATTCCGTGCGATGTTCGCGGTATCGCCTTGACGCCAATTCGGATGGTCGAGGATCGGGTTATGAATGCCGTGCAACCGTAAGGCTGCACCGAACACGCAGATCGCCAGCAGAAGAAAGCGGAACGATTTCACCGCGTGTGCCGGAACGTCCAGTATTTATTGACGAAG
>JAJYHP010000067.1 GCA_021784715.1 bacterium | reverse complement strand
GGGAGCCCATAGCCGATCGCGCGCCGCCAGATATCGGGCTGCGCCATCTGTTTGGCGAGCGGCGTGCTGATCGCCCATTCGTTGTTCTCGCAGAGCAGGACGACCGGCAGTTTATGGACGGCGGCGAAATTGACCGACTCGTGCCACTCCCCTTCGCTGGTCGCGCCGTCGCCGAAGGTCGTCAGGACCGCACGGCCATGCTCGCCGCGTACCCGCAGCGCGTAGGCAGCGCCGACGGCATGCGAGAGTTGGGCCGCGATGATCGAGGAGATCGTTGCGATGCCGAGGCGCCGGCTGGCGTAGTGGTGCGGAAACTGCCGCCCACCGGAATGATCGCTGCCGCGGGCAAAGAGCGAGAGCAGCACCTCGTAGGAGGTGAGCCCGACGCCGAGCGCGAGGCCGAGATCGCGATAGTAGGGGAAGAGCAAGTCGCGCCCGCGGGCGAAGGCCATCGCCGCGCCGGCCTGGACGCCTTCGTGCCCCTCGCTCGCCGAGGCGAACGGGATCTTTCCCTGTCGGTTGAGCTGGAAGCCGCGGTTTTCGAGCATCCGCTGGAGGAGCATCGTGCGCAGCATCCCGACGAGTTGCTCGTCGGAGAGGCCCGCACGCTCGAAGGGCGGCGAGGGATGATTGGTGGTAGCCACGGGGTGACGTACTCACCTGGCCCGGTGCCGAAATCCTGCGCGCCGGTACGCGCGGGTGCTCGCAAAGGGCGCTTGGTTTGCATAGCGAAGAGAAGCGGCGATGAAACGCTTCTTTCTATCGCTTTTTGCCGCATCGTCTTTCGCCGCTGTCGCCGCCTTCGCGATGCCGGGGCCCGCTGCCGCGAGCAACATTTTTTGTGCGGCCTCGGTTATGGCATTCCCACTCGACCCGGCGACCGATCGTATCGCGCAGGAGCCATCGACCGCGCGCTATGCAATCGATCTCGGCGTACGCGGCAAGAAAAGCGTATCGGCGAGCGTGACCTTTATCGCTGAGAAGAATGCCTATATCGTCAACGTACCGAGCACGCCGCTGGGCGCGACAAAAAGAGGCACCGATCGATATACCGACGCGATGATGGCGCGTTTCCCGCACCCGACGCACGTTCGTTACGCCTACGTCGACACCGTCGCGGTGGACGGCGCCGCGGCGATTACCTGTCCGACGGTTCCGGGGCCGACAAACGTGCCGAAAAAGTGGGTCGGCAGAAAACTCTTCGGCACCGATTCGCCGCGGCTCGATGCCGCGTTGCAGCAGGCCTTGCCGCCGCTGCCGTGCGGTGCGGTCTATCGCCAGGCCACGATCGCACGCGCGGGAACGTTCTACGGCGGCGCCTTCGGGATGAAATCGCGTTCGGCGGTCGTTGTGGTCGCCCTCGATTCGCGCGGAAAAGTCGCCAAAGTGCAACTTATTCGGTCGAGCGGAATGTCGCAGATCGACGACAACCTGATCGCGACGGCAGAGAGCACGGTGTTCCGGCCGGCGACGTTCTTGTGCACTCCGGTGGTGAGCCAATACGTGATGGTCGGGAATTATAATCCATGATCGCTATGGTGCGGCGATTTCAAACGCTATCGATCGGCGTGCTTCTGGGGCTGTCGATCGTCGCTTCGCTTCCGCGCAACGCGGCTGCGGGGCAATCGGAACAGAAACCGCTCCGGACCTATTGTGCGGGGCGCATCATCGCTGTGTCGCGCGTCGGCGGCGCGGCGTCGATCTGGCGCTACGAACTCGCCGGCGACGTACCGGCAGCGCTCTCCGTGCAGCTCACGATGCAAACCACGCAGGGATGGTATCGCGTCGTAGCGCCGATCGTGCCGTTGCTTCAGGATAACGGCGTCTATCTCTCCGCCGAAGCGCGGTACAAACGTTTTCAGGTGCATTCACCGGCGCAATTCTTCGAGTTGCCGATTGCGGCCGGGCGACCGAAGTATATATGGGTTTCGAAAGTCGGATATGCCGGCGAAGCTCCAAATATGCCGTGTCCGGCGATGTGGCTCGCGCCGGAAAAACGAGCCGCAAAACCGGTCGCGCATGTAGATAGAAGTGGCCCCGCGAGGGTTGCACTGGATGTCACCAAACGGCTGAACCTCTCGGTGTACGATCCGCATGCACGGCCGGCCGTCGGCGCGGTCGCATCGGCAGTGGCGATACCCGAGCCGACGAGCGCGACGACCTGTCGGAAACCGTTTATCGCCGCAAAACTAAAAAATGTCGTGGCGCCGAGCTATCCGGCCCTCTACGCCCAGATTGGCGAACGGTGGATTGCCGCCGTCGGGGTACTTGTCGAGCTCGCACCGGATGGTAGTGTCGTCGGACGCATTTTGGAATCGCCTTCGGGTCGGAAGCTCTTCGACGAGAACGCGCTCTCTGCAGCCTCGCAAACGACTTACACCCCGAAGATCGGCCTCTGTCTCCCGGTACCGGGCTACTACATCTACGAAGCGGAGTATGGCCCGCAGTAGTCGCACGCGCCGTTCGCGCCCGGCACACGCTGCCCGGGCGGAACCCGGCATGCCGTTGCCGTAACCCAGCCGCCATGCTCGCCGAAGAACGCATCGAGACCCCGATGGAGGCGCTCGTCGCCTATCGACGCCATCTGCACGCCCATCCCGAACTCTCGTTCCAAGAGTACGAGACCGCGGCGTTCGTCGAGCGCGAGCTGCGCGCGTTCGGTTTCGACGATGCGAGCCTGCGCACCAAAGTCGCGAAGACCGGCATCCTCGCGACGCTGCGCGGCGGACGCCCCGGCCCGGTGACGATGCTGCGCGCCGATATGGATGCGCTGCCGATGGATGAGGTCGCCGAGGTTCCCTATCGCTCGCAGCGCCCGGGGGCGATGCATGCCTGCGGCCACGACGGGCACGTGGCGATGCTGCTTGCGGCGGCACGGGAATTGATGGCGCGGCGCGACGACGTACCGGGAACGGTCGTCTTCTGCTTTCAACCCGCCGAAGAAGGGCTCGCCGGTGCAAAGGCGATGATCGAAGAAGGGATGCTCGAAAATCCGCACGTCGATCGCGTCTTCTCGCTCCATCTCTATTCGGGGCTCGAGGTCGGGAAAGTCGGCATTCGCGACGGCGCATTTTTTGCGTCCTCGGATCGCTTTTCGTTGCAGATTACCGGCAAAGGCGGGCATGGCGCGATGCCGGAGAACACCGTCGACCCGATCGTCGGCGCGGCGCAACTCGTCGGCGCGCTGCAGACCATCGTGAGCCGCGAGATCGCAGCGAGCGAACCGGTCGTCGTGACGGTCGGAAAGTTCAATTCCGGCACCACCTTCAACGTGATTCCCGAATCGGCGCAGTTGCTGGGAACGGTGCGCACGCTCGACCCGGAGGTGCGCGCTTCGATGCCCGCGCGTATGGAACGCATCATCGCCGGGCTCTGTTCGGCGATGCGGTTGGAGTATCGCTTCGATTATCACTGGGGATATCCGATCACCGTGAACGACGCAACGACCAACGATGTGGTGCGCGAGGTCGCCGCGCGGGTGCTCGGCGCGGATGCCGTCACCGATCCGCACCAGGTCGGGCTCTGGGGCGAAGATATGGCGTTCGTGCATGAAGTGCGCCCCGGTGCGTATTTTCTCGTCGGCGTGCGCGGCCCCGAACGCGGGCACGAACCGCAGCATAGCCCGCGCTACGATATCGACGAACGCGCGCTCGGCGTCGGCTTTCAGATGATGGTGGGCTTGGGGCTGCGCGGCTAAGGCGAGCCCCCGCTTTCGCCGCCGCTACTTTCGCGCTCTTCCACGGTCTGCACCCAGAGGATGGCGCGTGCGTATCCATCGAGTTCGCGCACTACACGCTCCAGTCGCTCGCGCGCGGCACGTTGCGGCGGGCTTTCATCGTGCGCCGCACGACGTTGGGCGAGATAGAGGCGCGCCGCTGCGAGATCGCTTGCAGCGAAGGGCCAGCGTTCGCGCAGGGTGCGCTCCGAGGCGTCGGGCAAACGGTCGATGTTCGGTGGTGCGGGTATCCGGGGGTGGAGCGCGGCAAACTCCAGCCGTGCGAGCACGTATTCGCTGCGCGCGACGATGAACGAACCGAGCAACTGCACCAGGCGGACGTCCATACCCGGAGCATACGACACCGAGCCGCCGGAGGCTTTCGCCGCCGGAGGGCGATGCTGGAGGGCGATGCTGGAGGGCTGCCGCGGTGGCACGCGCAAATACGGCGCGGCGATGCTCGCCAGAGCGGCGCGCACGTTGCTTTTCTAGGGGAGGGATAAACCGATGCGATTGATCACCCGAGCCGATCTCGACGGCCTGACCTGCGCGATTCTCCTACAAGAAGTCGAGAGCATCGACGCAATCGATTTCGCGCACCCGAAGGACGTGCAAGACGGGCGCATCGCGATCGACGGCAACGATATTCTCGCGAACCTTCCCTACGACGCGCGGGCGGGCATGTGGTTCGACCATCACGTCAGCCAAGAAGAGCAGGCCTTCGCCGGCACGGTGAAAGGCGCGTACGATATCGCGCCGAGCGCGGCGCGCGTGATCGCGAATTATTATAAATCGCCGAAATTCCAGCGTTTCGCCGAATTGCTCGAAGCGACCGACCGGCTCGATGCGGCACTGCTCACGCGCGAGGATATCGTCAACCCGCAAGGATGGATTCTCGTCGGCTACACGCTCGATCCGCGAACGGGACTGGGAGCGTTCAAGAGTTACTTCAAGCACTTGATGGAGCTGGCGAAAGCGATGCCGGTGGAGCAAGTGCTCGCCGACCCCGAGGTGAGCGTCCATGTCGAGCGGCTGCGCGCCGAAGAGAGCGCGTTCAAAGCGTTGCTCGAAACGAAGAGCCGGCTCGACGGCAACGTCGTGATTACCGATATGCGCGGGGAGAAACATCCGCCCAGCGGCAATCGCTTTCTCGTCTATACGCTTTTCCCGACCGCAAACGTCTCGGTGCGCATCGCCGACGGACACGACGGCAGCTACGCATCCATTCAGGTCGGGCACTCGATTCTCAACCGCACCTGCAAGACGAGCATCGGCGATCTGCTCTCCGAATACGGCGGCGGCGGCCACGAAGGCGCGGGCACCGCACAGCCGGCGACGCCCGACGTGGAGCGCGTCCTCGCCGAGATCGTGACGATGCTTAAACGTAATGGATAGCGCGCCGTTGTTGCAGATCGACGGGCTCGGCAAACGCTTCGGCGCGAAAGTCGCGGTCGATGGACTGTCGTTTTCGGTTGCAGCGGGTGAAATCGTCGGGTTGCTCGGGCCCAACGGTGCAGGGAAGAGCACGACGTTTCTTGCGCTTGCCGGTTTCTTGCGACCGGAGGCGGGGACGATATCGTGGAACGGTGTTGCGCTCGGTCACGACCGCGGCCGCACGATCGCGCTTATTCCCGAGACGCCGGAGGTCTATCCGTTGCTCACGGTTTGGGAGCACTTGGTATTCGTCGCCAAGAGCAACGCTTTAGCCCCCGGATGGGAGAAGAAGGCCGGTGAGCTGTTGGAGCGTTTGGGGCTCGGCGGAGAACGCGACACGCTGGGGCGCGCACTCTCGAAAGGGATGCGTCAGAAAACATTGATCGCCGCGACGTTACTTGCCGATACACCGGTACTGCTGCTCGACGAACCGATGATCGGGCTCGACCCGCAGGGGCAGCGGGAATTGCGGGAGATGCTCTTCGACTTACGCACGACGGGTAAAGCGATCGTCATAAGCACGCACATGATCGAACAGGCGCAGCAACTCTGCGACCGGATCGTGATCCTCAAAGACGGCCGTTTCATTGCAGCCGGAACGTTCGACGAATTGCGCGAGCGCGTCGGCCGCGAAGATGCCGAAGAACTCTTCTTGGAACTCACGCGCGCCTGAAATGAGGAAAGATATCGCGGCGCTTGCGTACCTGGAATGGCGCATTCGTGTGAATGGGTGGCGAGAAACGCTCCGAACGCCTTCCAAATTGGTGATGGTGATTTTGGGGATCGCCTATTACGCGATCTTTAGCGTGCTGCGCATCATAAATGTTCGCGCACATGGGGATTCAGGGAGACTGCACGAACCATTCGCGACGCTCGCGTTCTGCGCCGTGCTGCTCTTCATGGTGATGCCGACGTGGGCCGGGGCTCGGGGAGTCTTGAAAATCTTCTCGTCGTTCGCCGATGCTCGCTTTCTCATCTGTTCGCCGCTACGTGAAGAAATCGTCATTCCGTATTTGGTGCTACGGAACAGTCTCTTTTCTATCGGGCGCCTTGCGATGATGGCGCTCCTTTATGCGATCATTTTTCCGATGGTCGGCGGCATAACCGGAATGTTGTTTGGGTTCTTGGGATTGTTTCTCGTTGGAGCGGTGCTCGGGCCGTTCGCTTTTCGGGTTCGCACGGCGTTTGGGGCGTCCGCTGCGTATTGCATCGCGGTCGTGTTCGCGCTCGTTGCAGTGGTACCGGCGGCGGCGATCGGTGCGGGAGCGCTTTGGACGGGCGCGCAGCCGCTCGCGCACGCGGCGGTTCATTTGGGCTTGGGACGCGCGATCTCCGCGATCTTTGCCGGCAATCTCGCGGCCATGTCGATGCTCTATGCGCTCTTTGTTCTGTTGGTTCTCCTGTCGTTCTTTGGTGCGCGCGATCTCTACCCGGAGATTTTTCACGCCTCTTACCTAGGAATGGCGGCGGTCGCACAGCGCAATCGCGGGCGTGGGAATGCGCCGACGATTCGCAGCGCGTCGCAACTGCCGAAGAGCGCCGTCTCCCGTACGAGTCCGCGCGGGATGACCGGCGCGTGGGCGATTTTGTGGAAGGACTGGGTTACCTTTCGCCGCACGATCGCCACGCAGTGGATGCTCGCGATTGGTACGGCGGTCGCTCTGGGCATCGGCATCATCTCGGGCGATCTCCTGCGCTCGCCGTCGACCGCTCTTGCCGGCGGCATGGTGCTCTCAACGGCGCTGACATCCTTGTTTTTGAGCGTTTCGTTGGTGGCAACCGTCTTGCTCGATAATGACATCGGCAAGCCTATGTGGTGGCTTTCGGCAAGTTCGTTACGGGTGCGCCTCTACGTTTGGACCGCGGCGACGGCGTGGCGCATGATCCTTCCGCTTGCAGTTGGGTTGGTGGCCTTCGGATTCGCTTCGGGCGATCCTACGGTTGCTCTCTTGGCGATTCCCGGCGCCGCCGTTGCCATCGTGTTTTTGCGGAGCATCGGCACCGCACTCTACACGATCTTTCCGTGGAACGGTGGGGCGGGTTCGACGACCGGAATGCTGCGCATGCTGCTCGCGATGCTCGCCTTGGCGCCGCCTACGCTCGCGTTCATCGTCGG
>JAJYHP010000022.1 GCA_021784715.1 bacterium | reverse complement strand
AGCGCGAGCGGCATGCACGTATCCCGAGGTGAAGTGCGGCGCGCAGAGCGGCGGCCGGAGCACGCCGTCCGGAAAAATCCAGAGACCGGCGCCATCGCGCGCGCATCGCGCGCCGTAAGCGATCGCCTCGTATGCGGCACGCACGCTGCGCGCATCGACCGAGAACGCACCACCCATGCGAAAGAACGGAAAGCGTCGCAATTGTTCGTCGTCCATCATCAGGTTGAACGCTCGTTCCGGTGCGAAGGCGCGGTGAATGCTCGACGCGAGAAAACCATCCCACCAGGAATGATGATTTGCGGCGGCCACATAGCCGGCTTGCGGAAACACACCGTCGCAACGCACGAGAACGCGCGCGAAACTGCGACTCATCAGCCAACGAAGATAGGCGCCGAAGAACGCTTCGAAGCCCGCGACGCGATGCGCGCGCTGCCAGCTCACCGGCGCAGGAGACGCTCGGCGGCGAGTCGCCCCGAGATCACCACCATCGGCACCCCGGAGCCCGGCCGCGTTCCGCTCCCTGCAAAGACCAATCCGGGAAAACGTTTCTCGTGCATCGGCGGTCGGAACGGCCCCATTTGATCGAGCGTATGATCGGGGCCGAACGCCGCGCCGTGCATGAGCCCGAGTTCGCTCGCCCACTCCGCGGGACCGCGCACGCGCTCGACTTCGATAAACTCACGGAGCTCTCCGACCGCTCCTTCGAGTCGTTCGAAGAGTCGCCGCCGAAATGCGGTGAGATCGCTTTCGCGACGCGCCGTGAGGTTCGGCACCGGAGCGAGCACGAGCAGCGCGCTGCCCTCGCTCGGCGCCGCACTCGCATCGCGCGCGACCGGATTGTAGACGTAGAGCAGCGGATCGTCGGGAAGCATCCCGGCATCGAGCGTGCGATAGGCGCGCCACGGATCGTCGGGGAGAAAGACGGTATGATACGGGAGATCGACGCGACGCCGCACCCCAAGGTACAAGCAGAGCGCACTATGTCCGTACCGTGGCGAGCGAGCGCGCGGAGGCGGCGCACCGAGCAGCGCGAGCGCGGGCTCGCGATCGGCGGCGACGACGACGGCATCGGCCTCGAACCGCTCCGCGCCCGCGTACGCGCACCACGTTCCCGCGGCGTTCCGTTCGAGTCGATCGACGCGCCGTTCGTAGGAAAACGCGACGCCCAACGATTCCGCGGCGTTCGCGAACGCGTCGACGATGCTCGCCATTCCGCCCGGCGCGAACCAGACGCCCTCGATCGCTTCGACGACGGGAAGCAGCGCGTACATTGCCGGAGCGCGCAGCGGCGAGGTGCCGAGATAGAGCGACTGAAACGTCAGTGCCTCGACCAAACGCGAGCGACGAAACGAGCGCTCGGTAAAGCGGCGTAACGAGCCCGCGATCCACGGGCGCATGCGCCCGGGGCGCGCGAGCAATCCCGCAAAAGAGAGCAGCGTATGGTCGCGTTCGAGCACCTCTCGGCGCGCGTCGCGATAGGCTCCATGCACGCGTGCGAAATAATCGAGCGCGCGCGCGCTCACCCCGGGCTCGAAGCGCTCGAGCTCCGCGAGCAGGAGTGCGATATCGGAGTGCATGGCGAATCGCTCGCCGTCACGCCACCGTACTTCGTAGCCGGGTTCGAGACGCATCAACTCCAGCTCGGCAAAATGTCGCGCCCCCAGCGCTTCTTCCAGCACGTCGGTCATCACCACGAGCGTCGGACCGAGATCGAATCGATACCCGCCGCTGCTCCATGCCTGCGCCCGCCCGCCGGGACGATCGGCGGCCTCCACCACACGCACCGAGATACCGGCGCGCGCGAGATGGAGCGCGGCACTCAGCCCCGCAAAACCCGCGCCGACGACCAAGGCGGACTTCATGCCGAGCGCTCCGAACCGCGCGCTATGCCGATTCTCGAAAGCCTCCACGTCGCAGCGGGCGTCCTGTGGCTCGGGAACTTCGTCGTCACCGGCATCTGGGCAACCCGCGCCTTTCGTTCCGGCGACGAGCGGCTTCGCCGCTTCGCCGTTCGCGAGATTCTCTTCACGGATATCATCTTTACCCTGATTTTCGGATCTGCGGTCATCACGAGCGGGCTCGCGTTGGCCGCGCGGCTCGGCATCGACCCGTGGCAGACCCTGTGGACGCGCGATGCGCTCGCGATCGCCATTGCGAGCGGCGTGCTCTGGCTCGCCGTCCTCGTACCGATCGAGATCCATATGGAGCGGCGCGCCCGCGCCGGAGAGAGCGCGGCCCTGACGCGTCCCTTCCTCGCGTGGAGCATCGTCGGCTGGACGGTCACCCTCGCCCTCTTCTCCATCATTTACTTCATGCTCGCAAAACCGGTGTAGGCGCGCACCCAGCAACGCGCCGCACGCGCGAGTTTTGCCGGAGTCGGCACGACCGCTCGCCCCGCTTCGGGATGAAATCCGCGGCGTTCCACCTCGTCGATGATGCCGCCGTAGATATCTGCAGTCGCTAACAGCGCCCAGCGCGAGCCGTCGTTCGGCACCCGCGCGGCGAGAACGCGCGCCTCCCGATAATCGTTCCGTGCGAGCTCCGCGAGCGCGCGCATCACCTCGCGTCGCCCGACGCGCTCGACTTCTCGCTCGGGGAGATAGATACGCCCGTTCCGCTCGTCCTCGGCGACATCGCGCAGGACGTTCGTGTATTGCATCGCGATTCCCAAGCGTTCGCCGCGTGCGAGCGAATCGTCGTCGCTCGCTCCGAGAATCGCCATCGAGCAACGCCCCACCGTTCCGGCGACCGCGCGCGCGTATCGCTCTAACTCCGCGTACGTCGCGATCGGCTGCGGATCTAAATCGCTCTCGCAGCCGGCGACGAGCGCGAGGATATCGTCGATCGCGATCGGGAAACGCGCGAGCGCTCGGGCGACCGCGGCTCCCCACGGTGCATCGCTCGCATCCTCCCCGCGAACGATCGCCGCAACGCTCGCACGTATCGCGGCGAAACCCGCACGGCGCTCTTCGGGCGTCGGTCCGGGTTCGTCGGCGAGGTCGTCGGCGCTGCGAAAGAGTCCGTAGAGCGCTTCCACCGCTTCGCGCTTCGCGCGCGGTAGGACGCGCGTGCTGAAATAAAAGCTCTTCGCATGCACGCGCATGACCTGCGCACACCAACGGGCGGAGCGAGCGAGATCCTCCGGTGCCTTCACGTGGGTTGGGGTTTGCCCGGAGTCATCCAAGCTCCTCGCAGAGACGTTCGACGCTCTGCAACGCACCGAGCGTCACGAGCGGCAAACCCGTCGCCGGGCGCGTCGAGGCACCGGCGAAATAACAATTCTCGAGCGTCGCGTGCCGGTTATCGGGACGCATCGGCCCAATTTGCAAGACGTCGTGCGAGAGCCCGAACGCCGAACCGCGATTGAGAAAGAGTTCGTTTTGAAACTCCAGTGGCGTTCGGGATCGCACCCAACGGATGCGCGACCGGAGCCCGGGCAAGCGCCGCTCCTCGACGATGCGCAACGCTCGCTCCACGATCGCCCCGCGATCGCCGGCCCAATCGACGACCCCATCGAGCGAGGGAGCCGGGACGAGCAGATAGAGCGCTTCTTTTCCCGGCGGTGCCATTGACGGATCGGTCGCACTCGGAGCGCAGAGATAGATCGCCGGGTCCTCGGGAATCCGGCCGCGCCGGAAAATATCGTCGCAGGTCGCGCGCAGATCGCTCGGCATCAAGAACTCATGGTGGAGCAGATCGTCGTACCGCTCTTCCAGCGCGGCGTAGACGAGCAACGCCGAGGGCGTATGGCGCATGCGCAGCGAGCGATGCTTCGGTTCGCCGAGGAGCCGATCGTAGGCGTAGGGAAGGTCGGCGTTGAGGAGCAGCGCATCGCATTCGATGCGTTCGCCGCCCGCGGTGCGCAGCGCGACGACGCGATTGCCGTGCCGTTCGACCCCCGCAATCTCCGTCTCGTATCGCAGGTGCGCACCGTTGCCGCGCGCGGCGCGATCGAGCGCGCGCGGGAGCGCGCCGATGCCGCCGAACGGAAAGAAAATGCCTTCGCCGAGTTCGGTAAAGAGCAAGAGCCGATAGAGCAACGGTGCATCGAAGGGCGACATCCCGAGGTACATCGATTGAAACGAAAAGGCTCCGGCGACGCGCGGATCGCCGAAGCTCCGCGACGCCTGCGCGCCGAGGCGCCGAAAGGCTCCGGTCGAAAAGAGCGCGGCGATCCGTTCGGATGAAAGAAAATGCGCGAACGACCGAATGCGCTCGCCGACGAAGAGACGCCGCGAGCGTTGGTAGGCATAGGCGGCATCCGCGAAATAGCGCAGAAACCCACGGCTCGAACCGGGAGCGAACGCTTCGAGCGAGCGCATGGTCTCGGAGAGGAGCGAGGAAATGACCAACTCGTTTCCGTCGGCGTAGTTGAGCCGATAATTCGGACGGAGGCGCAGCATCGGCACCTCACGATCGAAATCACCGCCCCAGCTCGCGAAAGCTTCGCGATAGACGTCGGGCATAAAGAGGAGCGTCGGGCCGAGATCGAAGGTGAATCCATCCCACGTCATCGCGGCGGCGCGCCCACCTGGGACGCTCTGCTTCTCGAAGAGGCTCACGCGATAGCCACGATGCGCGAGCAGGGCTGCCGCGGTCAACCCGGCGACGCCTGCCCCCACGATCGCGATATGCCTCGACGATGCTGCGCTCATCTCGCTGCGGGTAACCCGCACGGCGCGCGCGCGGTTGCCCGGCGCACGGGACGCTCGTCGCACGCGCGCGAAGAGAGCGAGGATGGCCAAAACCCGAGCGGTGTTCTTCTGTAGCGCGTGCGGATTTGAATCCGCGCGTTGGCTCGGGCGTTGCCCGCAATGCTCGGCATGGAACACCTTCGAGGAACGGCCGCGCGAGGCGGCGCGCCCGATTCGCTCGATGCGCGGGCCGAGCGTGGCACCGATTCCGCTGCGCGAGGTCGAGAGCGCGCATCACGTTCGTATCGCGACCGGCATGCCGGAGTTCGATGTCGTGCTCGGCGGCGGCATCGTTCCGGGAAGCGTGACGCTCGTCGGCGGCCCACCCGGCGCCGGCAAATCGACGCTCTTGCTCCAGATCGCCGCGCGCCTTCAACTCGCCGGCCCGGTGCTCTACGTTTGCGGCGAAGAGTCCGCCGCACAAGTGAAATTGCGCGCCGCGCGGTTGAAAATCGATTCGTCGTTGCTGCTCTTTCCCGAGACCGATCTCCACGCCGTTCTCGATGCCGCCGCGCGCATCGGACCGCGCGCGATGATCGTCGATTCGATTCAAACCGTTCGCCTGCCCGAGAGCGAGAGCTACGCCGGAAGCGTCGGCCAGGTGCGCGACTGCACCCAGGCGCTCGTGGAGTTCTCGAAGCGAACCGGCTGTGCGACCTTCATCGTCGGCCACGTCACCAAAGACGGCAGTATCGCCGGGCCGCGCCTGCTCGAACATCTCGTCGATACCGTGCTCTATTTCGAGGGTGAGGTTCAGGGCGATTATCGCATTCTCCGCGCCTATAAAAATCGTTTCGGTTCGATCGATGAAATCTGCGTCTTCTCCATGCACGACGACGGGCTCCACGATGTGGCGAACCCCTCCGAAATCTTTCTCGCCGGGCGCGATGCTCGGCCGAGCGGCAGCTGCGTCGTCGCCTCGATTCTCGGCTCGCGCCCGGTGCTCGTCGAAGTGCAAGCGCTCGTTGGCGAGAGCAGCTTCGGCACGCCGCGCCGCTTGGCGAACAATCTCGATCCGGCGCGCCTCGCGATGATTATCGCCGTTCTCGAACGACGCGCCGGCATGATGCTCGGATCGCACGATATCTACGCCTCGGTCGCCGGCGGGCTGCGCGTCAGCGAACCCGCGGCAGATCTCGGTATCGCCCTCGCGATTGCGTCCTCGCTGCGCGACCGCGCCGTCGGAGCGGATGTCGTCGCCTACGGCGAGCTCGGGCTCTCCGGCGAGGTGCGCGCCGTGAGCGCGGCCTCGAGGCGCGCGGCGGAGGCAAAGCGATTGGGATACGGCGTACACATCAGCGCGGAGCGCTTTCCCGATATCGGTTCGGCGATCGCCGAGGTGCTGGGTTAGCGCTCGTGCATCTCTTCGAACTCGTCCCCAATCTCTCCGAGGGGCGTAACGACGAAACGATACGCCTGGCCGTCGAAGCGGTCGAAGCGACGGGCGCGCGCGTTCTCGACCGTAGTTCCGACGCGGCGCACCACCGCAGCGTTCTCACGATCGTGGGAGAGGCCGAATGCCTGCTCCGAGCGGCGCTCGCGCTCGCACGCGTCGCCCGCGAACGCATCGACCTGCGTTCGCACCACGGCCTCCATCCGCGCATCGGCGCACTCGACGTGCTGCCCTTCATTCCCCTCGGCGACGCACCGATGGCCGAGGCGGTCGATCTCGCTCGCAGCGCCGCACGCGAAATTTGGCGACGCGAGGGAATTCCGAGCTTCCTGTACGGCGAAGCCGCACTGATTCCCGAGCGACGATTGCTCGCCAACGCCCGGCGCGACGGCTTCGAGGGGCTCGCGGCTCGCTTCGCGCGGAACGACCGCCCCGATTTCGGCGATATCCCCGCTCACGAAAGTGCCGGCGCGATCGCGGTCGGCGCGCGCGAGATTCTCGTCGCTTGGAATATCGAGCTCGAGAGCGAGGATATCGCAGCGGGGAGAGCGATCGCCGCCGAGCTGCGCGAACGCGGCGGCGGCCTTCCCGGCATTCGCGCGCTCGCCTTTCGGCTCGACGACGGACGCGTGCAACTCTCGTTCAATATCACGCAGTATCGCGCGACCTCGCCGATGCAGCTGCGACGCAGCGCCGAAGCGGCCGCTGCAAAGCGTGGCATAACGTTAGGAAGAAGCGAGCTAATCGGTCTCATTCCGCGCGACGCACTCGACGATGCGGTCGCAGACTACCTCGCACTCGATGAGAGCGTCTCCACGGATTCCTCAACGCCGCGCTCGTAAGCGGGCCTCTTTTCCTCCGGCCGAGGCGCCACCGTTATGCGCTCGCGATGCTCGATACGCGCGCGCGCACTTCCTCGGGCGTAAGCCCGGAGACGACGATGGTTTTTAGCCGTCCTCGGTGACCGCGCGCGATCGCTAATCGCGACGGCGCGACGCCCAATGCCTCCGCAAGCGCGTCGAGCGCGCCCTCGTTCGCCGCGCCCTCGATCGCCCGCGCCGCGACCGCAACGACCAGCCGCTCGCCATCGCGCGAAACGCCCGGCCGCTTCGATCCCGGCTTGACCTTGATCTCCAGCATCGTGTCGCCTCGCGATTGCGTCATTGCCATTTCCCGCTTCGCTCCGGACGGAC
>JAJYHP010000049.1:28465-32176 GCA_021784715.1 bacterium | reverse complement strand
GCTCCGCCGGGGCGCTCGTTGCCCGCGCGCACCCGCTGACGAAGAGCGCGACGGCGTAGGCCCAGAGCGCGTGCGAACCTTGCCAGGCGAGATAGGCGAAGATCGCCACCCCGAGCGCTTCGCCGAAGGAGCAGAGAAAGACGATTTTGCGGCGGTCGAAGCGATCGGCGAGGACGCCGGCGGGAACCGCGAGCGCGACCTGCGGCACGAAGAGCAGCAATCCTACGAAACCCAAGGCGAGCGCGGCATGCGTGATCGCATAGATCTGCCAGCCCACCGCTACCGCTTCGATCGAGTAGGCGAGCACGCTGAGTTGGCGCGCGAGAAAATACCGGGTGAAGAACGGCTGCGCGAAGAGCGTACGCACGATGCGATTAGAGAACGGGGAAGATCGCGAAGAACGTGCCTAAGAGCGCGATAAAGAGCCCGCTGATGACTTCTCCGTAGCGTTCGAAGCGGCCGAATTGTAGCCGCGCGAGCCCGGCGCTCGAGAGCAAACAGAGCACGACGTAGGTCAGCATCGTACTCGCTGCAAAGACGAGCGACATCGCCACGAGTTGTGCGACGCCGTAGCGCGCGGCGGCGAAAAATGCCGGGATACCTTCGATCATCGGCGAGGAGCCGAGAATCACGAGCAGCGCGCTACGCGAAGCGCCCTCGTCGTGCTCGTGTGCCTCCCCGTGCGCGTGGGCCCGATCGTGCTCGCGTAATTCCCGCCAACCCGCAACCGCGATCCAGAGGCCGAACGCGACGAGCGCGACGCTCGAAAGGATGCCGAGCAGATGTCCGAAGCGTTGCGCGACGTAGATGCCGCCCGCCCACACGATGACGGCGATGGCAAGCGTCGAGAGCGTATGTCCGAGCCCGGCGAGTAACGCCGCACGCCCCACCTGCAACTGCGACCATTTCCGCCGCCGCGCGAGCAGCGCGATCGGCGCCCAATGGTCGGGAACCATCGTGTGCAAGATGCCGACGGCGCCGACGGCGAGAACGAGTAAGAATTGCGGCGAGAGCATCGGCACGCGCGAATTAGCGTCGCTTCTTCTGCTTCGGCGTCACGCAGGTGCCGCTCGCGCGGCAGACGACGACCGGCTCGTCGAGCAGGTCGGCGGCGCTCTCGTCGATATCGCTGCGAACGGCGATCACCTTGCGCGCTTCGAAACGCATCTTGCGCGAGGTATTGCCGACGGCGACGATCTCGCCGCTCGCCTCGATATAGTCGCCGGCGTAGACCGGCGCGAGAAACTCGACGCTGTCGTAGGCGACGAAGAGCCCTTCGTCGCCGTCGAGCGCGATGAGCAGCTCCGTCGCAACGTCGCCGAAGAGCGCGAGCATGCGCGCACCGTCGACGAGATTGCCGCCGTAATGGGCGTCGTGTGCGCTCATGCGCAGGCGAATCAGGCTACGCCGCCCTTGGCTCTCTTCCACAGTTCCTCCAGTTCCTCGAGCGTGAGATCGGCGAGCGCTACGCCGCGTTCGGCGGCGGCGCGCTCCATAAAGGTGAATCGACGATAGAATTTTTCGTTTGCATCGCGCACGGCGCTCTCGGCGTCGATGCCCAACGCGCGCGCGAGATTGACCAACGTAAAGAACACGTCGCCGAGCTCTTCGCGAACGTGGTCGTCGTCGTTCTTTGCGCGTTGCGCCTCGGCGAGCTCCCCGAGCTCTTCGACGAGTTTCTCGAGAATGCCCGAAACGCCGGGCCAATCGAAGCCGACGCGCGCCGCCTTCTCCTGCATGCGCTGGCCGCGCTGCAGCGCACCGAGATGCTGCGGGATACCGTCGAGCCGGCTCGCGCGCGCAAGCCCGGTCTTTTCTTGCGCTTTGAGTTTCTCCCAACTCCGCCACTGTGCGTCGACATCTTCGATGATGGCGTCGGCAAAGACGTGTGGGTGGCGGCGCACCATTTTGTTCGCGAGCGCATCGATGACGTCGGCGACGGTGAACGCGCCGCTCTCGCTTGCGATCTGTGCGTGAAAGACGATCTGCAACAGCAGATCGCCGAGCTCTTCGCAGAGCCCGTCGAGCCCGCCCTGCTCGATCGCTTCGACGACTTCATAGGTCTCTTCGATGAGATAGGGCACCAACGTGCGGTGCGTCTGCTCGCGATCCCACGGACAGCCGTAGCGTAGCCGCGTCATCACTTCGACGAGTTCGGCGAAGGTGTAGCGCTGCGCTTGCGGCGGCAACGGCACCAGTGCAACTTCGAGCGATGCAGCCAACGTCGCGCGCGCCATGCCGGGAACGATCTCCGTCCGCGCGCCGCGTGCATCGAGCGCGCGCTGGAGCTGCGCGAGACCGGGGAAATCGGAGAACGGGTTGCCGAGGACGCCGATGCCGAGATCGCGGTCGTCGAGCGCATCGACGAAACGATCGATCGCATCGCTGCTGCCGCGAACGATTGCCGCGGCGTCGCGCAGCGGCTCGGCATCGAGTGCGATCTTTCGTTCGGCGAGCGCTTCGCGCAACGCGGGCGGCGCCAACAGCAGCGTCATGCGCGGGAGCCCGAGCGACGCTTCGATCGCGCCGACGGTCAGTAATGACGGGTCGCCGGGGCCAAGCCCGATGATACGAACGAGCATAGGGTTAAAAGGCTTCGCCGCAACACAAGACGAGGCCCCGGTACCAGCCCGGAGCCTCGTCGAGGTGCGATCGTCGCGCTGCGATCAGTTTTTCGACGGCGGGGTCGACGGCGCGCTTGAAGGCGCTGCCGACGGAGCTGCCGTTGCCGTGCCGGCGGTCGCTGCGGGAGCGGCCGAAGGCGGCGGCGTCGGGAAGAGGCCGGTGAAGCGCGGATCGTTGATCTGAATCGTGGCCTTGCTCTGCAGACCGGCGATGAACGGCTGCACCAGCGGTGCCTCCGCTTGTTCGCGCAGCTGGTCTTCGATGCGCTGATGCACCGATGCGAGCGTCGCCTTCACCGCAGGCTTGCGCGCCTGCACCTGAATGATGTGCCAACCGAACGGCGAGTGCACCGGCGGGCTGATCGCGCCGATCTTGCCGGTCAATGCGTAGGCTTCGAACGGCTTCACCATCTGGTTCGGGCCGAACCAACCGAGTTCGCCGCCTTTATCGCGGCTGCCGGGATCCTGCGAGTACTGCTTGGCGAGTGCCGAGAAATGCTGGCCGGCTTTGAGATCGGCTTCGATCTTCTGCGCGGTCGCAAGATCGCTGACGAGAATGTGACGTGCTTTAATTTGCTCCGGGGTATCGAACTGCGCGTGATTCTTGTTGAAGAACGCCGCAATCTGCGATTCGGAGATCTGCACGTTCTTGCCGACCGCAGCATCGATGATGAGCTGCTGGCGGATGATCTGATGCAGATCGTGCTCGGTCAGACCGTTCGCCGCCAACTGGCGCTGGAACGATCCCGGCGGATAGTTTGCCGCGATCTCAGCTTCACGCGCCGCAATCTGCGCTTTCGTGATCTTGATGCCGTGGCGTTGACCGTACTGATCGAGCAGCGTCTGCAGAACGAGTTGCTGCAATACGCCGCGCGCCGTTGGGCTGGCTTCGAGTTTCTTATCGAAGGTTTGGCGGCTGATCGATTGGCCGTTTACGGTCGCGACCGATCCGCCCGCGCAGGCCACGAGCGAGAGTGCTGCGACAACCGCAGCGGCGCCGGTGACAAGGCGACGAAAAACGAGCATAGTGGGCTCCAGTAGGATGACGGGTGAGAAAGCGCACGGAGCCGACGGCTCCGAAAGCCTC
>JAJYHP010000049.1:0-27840 GCA_021784715.1 bacterium | reverse complement strand
CGATACTCGGCAACAAGCGTTTGCACCGTCCACGCGTCGCGCGGGTTCGCTGCGAGCAGTCCTCGTTCGGTATCATCGACGTTGCGCAAGAATCGATAGCGCGTTCGAACAGCTTCGATCCACTTATCGATCTCGACGGGCGAGGTTAGGAAGCCGATCGCCTCCTCCTGAAACTCTCTGCGTGCTCTTGCCCGCAATATTTCTTCGGGGTCGAACGGCGCGTCGCCCAATCCAGTCACGTTGATGTCGCGCCAGACCTTTAGAACTGTCAACCGACGCACGAGTTCTTCATCAAATACACGCGAGCTAAACCATGCAAGATCGTAAAGATCGCGGGCCAAGCTGTCGCGCCGATAGCGGGCGAGCTTTTCAGCGATTAGCTCTTCGACACGGATCACGGCAGTCGATCGTAGGGGAATGTTGTATGCACGATGGATCGGCAACCCAATAGGGGAAATAACGTCCGGCGGCAGCCACGGCAGTTCATGTGCTATGTCGATACGCGCTGGAATCGTTGGCGAACCGAGCGCAGATGCGATGTGCAATCGAGCGCGCCGAGCTGGAACCACCTGCTCGACGGTAAATGCGAATCCCTCGACCGATGCTTCGTGCAAGTGCTCGAAGACAAGTTCGGCGAGGCCTTGTTCTGCTACGGCGAAATCGAGGTCGGTTGAAAAACGCCCCGCAGAGCCAAGACGGAATTTTCGCAAAGCAGTACCGCCTTTGAAGACCAGTCCAAGCTCGAACAACCCCGCCTCATGTAGGAGATGGAGGGCGTGATCTTGAGCCACGTCGATAAGCGCGCCGTCGCGGAACATGCGCTGTCCCTGGCAGTGGCGGAGGAGCAGCCCTTCGGTAATCATGACTTTGCGCTTGGTACGAGCAGCGAATCGATGAGATTGTATTCGCGAACAAAGCGACTACGCGCGCGATCCCGACCAAGGTACACAAGCCCATTGGGTCGCGCTTTTTTCATGAGTTCTTGCGCGAGGTTCTTGAAATTCGCACGATCCGCAAGATAGGCGAGCCGTACGCGTGCGGGAGCGGACGCACCATCAAGTTCGCGTTCGAGATCCGCCGGATCCGCGCGTTTGAACGCCTCCTCGAGCCATTCCATGACATTCGGCCAATCACGATAGTAGTGTGGAACGATTGCCATTTTCGCGAGGAGCGTCGGCACGCGCCATACGGGGAGGTTGTCCTTCGTTTCGGGTTCGAGCACGCTCCATGTCCGCGTGACGCGAAATTCGCTCAGCGCCGGCGGAAGCTTCCGTCGCTTCGGCGGCATTGCCAATACTTGTTTTTGCGGTTGACGAGCACTGAGCCCCTGAAGCCAAGCCGCCGAGTCGTACGCAAGGGCTACCGGAAGAGTCCGCCGCTGGAGAGTCGCTCGCAGTTCGATGAAGGGGTCGCCGGACGAAACCGCACCTGCTCGCGCGCCCGGAGCAAATTCCCAGCGTCCCCGAGTTCGCAACGGAAGCAACCAACCGTACCGCTGAAGTTCTCGGGCGACGGTTGCGGGGTCGCCTTTCATGCCGAGTTCGCGCAGGTAGAATTCCAGGTCTTTAAGGCTCAGAATCCCGGGTTGAAACAGCTCAAGGCACTCGACGACCGCAGCCAACCGTCGAGGGATGGGTCGCGACTGCTGTCGCTCGATACCTGCTTGCTGTAATATTGACGGCTTCATAGATGGTGCTGATTGACAGTATCGCACGGTTACGTCGAAACTGTCAATCAGCACCATCTTCCTATGATAGATTTTACACCATACGGCCTACTATTGACAGTGAAAACCGGGGTCAGCGAGAGCGCACGGGACCATCGGCCGACTGTTCTACGGTGCCGAGGCGGATTTCAAAGTCGCGGTTTCGAGCGGCTTCCCTGGTCGATCCGCTCGAAGCGCGCGGTGAAATGGCGCAGCGGCGGCGCCTGCCAGAGCATCTTCAGCCCGGCGATCCCCGCGCGCCGGCGGTAGAGATCCTCGAAGACCTCGCCGACGTAATCGATATGGCTCTGCGTGTAGACCCGGCGCGGAATCGCTAGGCGCACCAGCTCGAGCGGGGCCGTCCGCTCCTCCCCGGTGAGCGGATCGGTCGAGCCGAACATCACCGAGCCGATCTCGACCGCCCGAATGCCGCCTTCGAGATAGAGTTCGCCGACGAGCGCCTGCCCGGGATACTCGCGCGGCGCGAGATGCGCGAGCATCGCTCCGGCGTCGATATAGACGGCGTGACCGCCGGGCGGTTGCACGATGGGAACGCCGATCTCGGTGAGCCGGCGCCCCAAGTACGCCGTCGAGGCGATGCGATAGTTGAGATAATCCTCGTCGAGCGCCTCGGCGAGCCCGGTCGCCATCGCTTCTAAATCGCGCCCGGCGAGGCCGCCGTAGGTGGTGAAACCTTCGGTGAGAATCAGCAAGCGCGATTCCGCGCTCGCGAGCGCCTCGTCGTTCCCGGCGAGAAAGCCGCCGATATTGACCAAGCCGTCTTTTTTCGCCGACATCGTGCAACCGTCGGCATACGAGAAGAGCTCGCGTGCGATCTCGCGCGGCGAACGCCCCGCGAATTCCGGCTCGCGTTCGCGGATGAACCAGCAGTTCTCCGCATAACGACAGGCGTCGATGTAGAGCGGAATCCCATGCTCGCGACAGATCGCGTGAACCGCGCGCACGTTCGCCATCGAGACCGGCTGGCCGCCGCCGGAATTATTGGTAACGGTCAGCATCACCAGCGGCACGCGCGCCGCACCGACCTCGGCGATGCACGCGCGCAACGCATCGGTATCCATGTTCCCTTTGAACGGGTGCTGCGCGGCGGGAATGCGCCCTTCGGGAATCGGTAGATCGACGGCGCGCGCGCCGACGCTCTCGACATGCGCGCGCGTGGTGTCGAAATGCGTGTTGTTCGGCACCACGTCGCCGGGCTTACAGAGCGTCGAGAAGAGAATGCGCTCCGCCGCGCGCCCTTGATGCGTCGGCAGCACGTATTGGAAACCGAAGATCTCGCGGACGCGCTCGGCGAAACGATAGTACGAGCGCGCCCCGGCGTAGGATTCGTCGCCGCGCATAATCGAGGCCCACTGATCGGCGCTCATCGCGCCGGTGCCGCTGTCGGTGAGCAGATCGATGAGGACGTCTTCGGCACGCAACAAGAATGGATTGAACGCGGCCTCGCGCAGATAGCCCTCGCGCTCCTCGCGCGTGGTCATGCGAATCGGTTCGACCGATTTAATCCGGAACGGTTCGATAATCGAGCGAGGCATCGGGGCTCCTTCTGCGAAGAGAGATCGGGAGATGGCAACGAAAATCGTGCAGGGTTTCGCCGGCCTCCGCGCGCTCGAAGGCAGCGAACTGCTCTCCGCGCCGTGGCTGCGCATCGACCAGCGACGGATCGACGCCTTTGCGGCATGCACCGGGGACCGACAGTGGATTCACACCGATCCGCGCCGCGCTGCCAAGGGGCCGTACGGCGGCACGATCGCGCACGGATATCTCGTGCTCTCGCTGCTCCCGGTGCTCTGGCATCGCAGTTGCAGCATCCGCGGAACCGGCGCGACGATCAATTACGGGCTCGACCGCGTGCGATTTCTCGCCCCGGTACGCTGCGGAACGCGGGTTCGCGCGCGTTTCTCGATTGCAAGCGTGCGTGCCGTCGCATCGGGCCTGCGCGTCGCCCTGCACGTCACGGTCGAGGCCTTCGGCAGTGAGGAACCGCTCTGCGTCGCCGACGCGATCTTTCTCTACCGTGCCGCCGCGCCTACGCACCGGCAAGAAGCGCCTCCCAGCGACGGAGATCGCCGATCTCTCGGTGCTCCTCGCCGGGCTCGGCGATCTTCCAACGCGCGATAACCTCGCGTTCGATCTCGGCGAAACGTTCGAGCAGTGCGGCGTTCGAATTTTCGTCGAGCGCCTGTTCGATCGAAACGAAGATCGCGTCGTTCTCCCGCGCGATGTGATCGCGCAGAAACGCGATAAACGCCCGCAACTCCGGAAGCCCCGACTCCCCGCGGCCGCGCGCGCAACGCACCGCGCGCACCAGCAGGCGCCCTTCGGTGTGCTGCTCGTTCAGGAGCAGCGCGAAGCTGCTCAGCCATGGATGTTCGTCGGTCGTCCCGAAGAGCGCACGCTCCTCTTTCCCGTGATGGTTGCCGTCGATGAAGATCTCGATGAACGCCAGCAACGCCTCGACGTACTCCGCCGAGAGCTTCTCCGGTTCGGAGCAGCGCTGCTCGAAGCGGTCGAATACCGCAAGAATACGGCGATGCTCGTCGCGAAGAACGGCGATCGCTTCGCTCACGCGGCGCTCTTCTCCAAGCGCCGTTTCGAAAGCAACGCCGCGCCGAGCGCCCCCGCCATCTCGGGCTGCGCCGCGCACTGAATCTGCACGCCGAGCGCTTCTTGCAACGCGCGGATCATGCCCGCCTGATAGCCCATGCCGCCGACGAGCGTGACGGCTTCTTCGATTCCGATCCGTTTGACGAGCAACACCGCGCGCTCCGCGAGCGATTGATGTACGCCGCGTAAGATGTTCTCGCGCGTCTCGCCGCGGCTCACGTGATTGATGATCTCCGATTCGGCGAGTACCGCGCAGACGCTTGAGATCGCGACCGGATTCTCGCCGTTCATCGAGAGTTCGCCGACCTCGGCGAGTTCGGTCTCGAGATATTTCGCGGCGCGCTCGACGAAGCCGCCGGCCCCCGCCGCGCATTTTTCGTTCGATTTGAATTCGCGCACGCGCCCGCCGGGCGCGATTTTTACCGCTCGCGAACTCTGCGCGCCGATA
This sequence comes from bacterium, assembly GCA_021784715.1. Next base: position 23,059 of record JAJYHP010000049.1, on the reverse strand, counting down.
TCGAGCACGCAACGCGTCTCGGGAAAGAGCGCCGCCGCCCCATAGGCCGCCGCGGTAACCTCGGTGAGCTGGAGATCGCGTTCCGGATAGCTCGAACGTCCGAAGCCGGTGGTCGCGATATAGCGGAGATCGCCGCGCTGCGCGCCGATGCTCGCCAGCGCTTCATCGACCGCGCGATCGACGAGTTCGACGAGCGGCGGGCGCGTCCGCGTGGCACGCGCGACGAGTTCGCGCCCCTGGAGATCGATGAGGACGACCTTCGTGCTGCGCGAGCCGAGATCGACGCCGGCGATAATATCCATCTGCTTGCTCCTTTACGGTGCGACGACCGCCGACATGGCGTGTTCGAGTGCGAAGACCGCAGCACCGATCGCGCCCATATAGTGCGAATCGGGGCTCACGTTGAGTTTTGCGCCGAGTTTCTCTTCGAGCATCTGCACCATGCCGACGTTGAGCGAGACGCCGCCGGTGAAGGTGTAGCTCGGTTTGAGGCCGACGCGTCGAACCAGGGCGATCGTTCGCGCGGCGATCGCGCTGTGTATGCCGCCGAGAATATCCTCGGTCTTCTTTCCCTGCGCGACGTACGACATGATATCGGATTCGACGAAGACCGTGCAGACCGTCGAAAGCCGGACCGGGTTGCGCGCCTGCAGCGAGATCGCGCCGATCTCGTCGAGCGAGAGCCCCAGCGTCTCGGCGGCGGTCGAAAGAAAGCGCCCCGTTCCCGCCGCACATTTATCGTTCATCACGAAATCGACGACCTCGCCGTTCTGAACGCTGATGCCCTTCGCATCCTGTCCGCCCATATCGATCACCGTTGCGGTATCGGGGAAGAGCATGCTCGCCCCTTTGGCGTGGCAGGTAATCTCCGTGATCTGCAGATCGCCGAAGGAGACTTTGAAGCGGCCGTAGCCGGTTCCCACGACGCAGAGCACGTCCTCGCGCGCGATACTGCCCGCCGCGAGCACCGCTTCGTAACCGCGCTCGCCCGCGCGGGTGATGTTCGCGCCGGTATCGGTCAGCGCGCGCGCGACGATCTTCTTGTTTTCGTCGATGATGATGCATTTGGTCTGGGTCGATCCGACGTCGATCCCCGCTGCGTATTTCATACCGTTGCTCCCTCTCGCGTGGGCCGATGGGCGATCGATTCAAAGAACGCGTCGATGCGATTGCGCATCTGCGCCTCCGAAAAATAACGCGGATCTTCAAGATCGGATTCCACCAAGAGCGTGGGGATGCCGCGTTTGGTGAAGTATTCGCGCATGTCGCCCTGCCCGGCCGAGAAAAGCCGGCAGCTCTTCACCGAATGAATGACCAACGCATTGGCGTTCCACTCTTCGAGATAGCGTTCGATCTGTTCGTAGCGCTGGAGGAAGTTGCGATTGGTGAGGTTCCACTCCAGCAGATGGCGCGCGATCGATTCCAGCGGATGGTCGGGATCGTGCGTGAAGCCGAACTCCCAGAGCCCACCGACGGTAGAGTAGGTCGAGGCGACCGCAACGGCATCCCAACGCGAGAACATATCGCGGAACGCGCGTAGATGCGGCCACGGCGGCGGCCCTTCGATGACGTAGCGAAAGCGCTCTTTCTCCAGCGGCCCGACGCCGGCATCGGCTTTCGCCAGCAATTCGGCGTAGGCGGTCTCAAAAAATTCGAGCCCCTGCGGCGTTCCGCGCAGGCAGTAGAGCGGCGCCATCATCGTGACCGAATCGAAGTAGGCGTCGTAGGGTGCGGGCGTCCGTTTGGTGAGATGTTTGATCTTCGACCAGAGATCGCCGGTGAGCGACGAGAGGCGCACCGCTTCGCGCAGCCGGTCTTCGTCGAGTTTGCGCCCGGTGATCTCCTCGCAGCGGCCGATGAGATGGTGGAGCTGCCGCAAGACGTACTCGATATCTTCTTTCGACGGTTTTCCTGAGGCCGAACGAATGAACGGGATATCGAGTTGGAAGGCGGGCTTTCCGGTGAACTCCGCGAGATGTCCGAACCAATCGAGATAGACGTTACAGCCGACGTAATTGCAGAGCAGCAGCGAGGGTTCGGGGATCGTCGCAAACGGCGTCTCCCGTCCGCCGAAGTACATGCCGATATCGGCCTTCACGTAGGCGCAGTTGTCCGAGGAATACCCCATAAACTCCGCCGATTGGATGAACGGCAACGACTGCTTGCGCACCGCAAGCTGCAGCGCGTTGACCTCCGGAAAGACGGGAAGAATATCGAATGCGCGCAGCAACTCGACCGGGTTCCCGCCGATCAACAGGTAGGCAGCCGGAACGCCGCTGCCGTTCGCCGCGGCGGTCAGCGCCGCGTAATACTCCGCCATCAACTCTTTTTGCAGATGATGTAGTTTGCCTTGATAATGCGTTTCGGTCATCGTACGTACTCCTAATCGAAGAGAAGAGACTCGACGAACGTTTCGATCTCGCTTTTAATACGGTCGAACATCCACATTTTTTCTTCGAACTCGAGGAAGAGATGCGGGATGCCGGCCTCTTGCAAGGCTTTGCGGTAGAGCGGATAGGCGAAGAGCGATGGTTCGCAAAATTTTGCGCAGAGCACGATGACGGCATCGGCCCGGTGCGAGCGCGCGCGTTCGACAAGCAATTCCGAGGGCGAGACGCGCATATCGTGTTTTACCGGCGTCGGCAACGAGGCGTTGATATAAGCGTCGGCGAGCGCGAGTAGCGGATCGGCAGCGTCCGCGGGGACGTTGCCGGTAAACCAGCGGCGACCGAGGAGAAAATCGTCGTCGACGAGATAGCAGCCGGCATCTTCGATCGCCGCGATGAGATCGAGCGGCGGCTGCTCGCAGAACGATCCGGTGAGAACGACGCGAAGGCGATCGCGCGTGCGCCCTTCGCGCGTTGCCGCTGCATGCAACGCATCGGCGAGCAGTTCGGCGTGCTCTTCGGGCGGAATAAGGTGCCCGACGCGTACGAGCGGATAGAGCTCGCGGGTGCGCAGTTGGTGCGGAGCGTCGCGCCGTAGCGCATAGAGCCGCCGAATCGTCTCGCGCACGCGGTTGTAGAGCGCGATCGCGGCGCGCAGATCCGCCGTCGTCATCTCCCGCCCGCTCAGACCGGCGGCAAAGGTCGCGACCCGCGCGTATTCGTCGCGCAGGTAGCGCGGCGACTCTGCGGCATCGAAGTTCTGCGGAAAATGAATGTATTCGACCGGCGTCTCCGGGAAATTCCGCGCGTAGACGCTCGCGAGATTGCGAGCGGGGTCGCAGATCGAATGAAAGACGAGCCCGTCGAGCGACTCGAGCAAGCCGGTCATCCCTTGTTCGAGCGTGCTTTTTACGATCGAGCAGATGAACGATTGAAAGCGCGAATCGGCGTGCGCGATCTCCATCCGGTTACCGCCGCCGGCGAGCCCGACCGGCAGAACCCCCGACGCATAGAAGACCTCGGCGGGCGTATAGACGGGGAAGCAGCCGATCGCGGCCCGGTTCGGGGCGGCATTTTTCCAAGCAACGGCTGAGGCAAAGCCCGGCTCTTCGATGATGCGGTCGCAATATTCGACGAGCGACTCGATGCTCTGCGCGGCGATCTGCGTACTCATAGGGCTCCCTTCTTAGCGGGCGGGAACGACGATCGTACGCAAGCCGATGCCCGCGCGCAAAAAATCGAGGCCGCGATTGATATCTTGCAGCGAGACGCGCTCGCTGACCAATTCCGCGACGCGTATCTCTCCGCGACGCGCGAGTTCGATGATGCGCGGATAATCGACCGGGCGACAGCCCAGCGATCCGCGGATATCTAATTCGTTGAACATAATCTTGCCGGCGGGAAGCTCGGCAGGCTCCGAGCAGAAGCCGACGACGACGACGCGCCCGCCGCGGCGAACGCTATCGATCGCACTGCGAACGGTCTTCGGGTTGCCGATCGCTTCGAAGGCGATATCGGCGCCGCCGTCGGTCGCGCGACGGATCGCGCGCACGACGTCGGGGGCGTTGCTTGCATCGATGACGTGCGAAGCGCCGAATTGCAGCGCGAACTCGAGACGTTCGGGTTTCATATCGACCGCCCAAACCTCGGCGCCCGCGGCGACGGCGATCTGAATGACGTTGATGCCGACGCCGCCGCAGCCGAAGACGACGACGCGATCCCCCGGGCGCACCTCACCGCGATTGACGACCGCGTGATAGGGCGTCGAAACGGCATCGGCGATAAGACAGGCTTCTTCGAGCGGCAGCTCCGGCGGAAGCGGCAGCACGTCTTTTGCCGGCACCTTCAGATACTCGGCGTAGGCACCATCGATATGGTTGCCGAGCATGACGCCGTTCGCGCAGATATTTTCGCGTCCGCGCCGACAGGCTTCGCAGTAGCCGCAGGAGAGCACCGCGGGAACCAACACGTGCTCGCCGACATGACGCTCGCGCACGCCCTCGCCGACGGCAAAGACCGTCCCCGAGGCTTCGTGGCCGAGAATCAACGGCGGCGGCGCGAAGGTGGGAACGCCGTGATCGATATAGTGCAGATCGGTGTGGCAGAGCCCGCACGCCGCAACTTTGATGACGATCTCGCCGTGCCCCGGCACCGGTGTCGGCCGCGCTTCGATTTCGAGCGGTCGATTCGGGCCGAGAAAGATCGCAGCGTTCATCGCCGCGCGCGCCGGATCGCGGCGTAATCGGGTTCGCGTTTTTCGACGAACGCGCGCATTCCCTCGGCGGTCTCCGCACCGGCGAAGTGCGAAGCGAGCCACTCGCGCGCATGCCCGATCGTCGCGTACCACGACTGATCCTTCCAGTAATTTACCTGGCACTGCGTATAGCTGAGGCACTGCGGGAATTTGTCGAGCAGTTTATCGCAGAGATCGCGCACGGTGGCGTCGAGTTCTTCGTAGGGTGCGACGCGATTGACCAGCCCCCAGTCGAGCGCTTGCGCCGCGGTAATCGGTTCGCAGAGAAAGAGCATCTCGCGCGCGCGCCGATCGCCGACGATGATCGGCAGCCACTGCGTGCCGCCGCCGGCGGCGACGCTGCCGACGCGCGTTCCCACCTGGCGGATCGTCGCGTGATCGGCGGCGACCGCGAGATCGCAGGCCATGTTCATCTCGTTTCCGCCGCCGACGGCCATGCCGTTGATGCGCGCGATCGTCGGCTTGCCCATGTTGCGAATGCTGTCGAGACAATCTTGGAAGAGCACCATGTATTTCCAGAACTGTTCGGGGTGCGCGACGTAGCGCTCGGCATACTCTTTGACGTCGCCGCCGGTGCAGAAGGCTTTGCGCCCCGCGCCGGTGAGCACGACGACACCGACTTCGTCATCCCACATCGCGCGGCGAAGCGCATCGCGCAAGCGCCCCAACGTCTCGGTGGTGTAGGCGTTATAGGCGTTCGGACGATTGAAGGTAATCGTCGCCACTCGGTCGTCGACGGAGTAGAGGATATCTTCTTGCGCGGTGCTTGCCTCGGTGGTCGCGGTCATCGGTAATCTTCTCCTTTGGAAAGGGTATGCGCCCAAACGGGAGAGCGCTTTTCAAGGAATGCCGCTATGCCTTCGGCCCCGTCGCGGCTCGGTAAAACATCCTCGCGATACGCGCGCATCGCAAGCGCGAGATCGTCGAGACGAATCGCGCGTTTGCAGGCGCGCACGGCGACTGCGGAAAAGCCCAGCAGCCGTTCGCAGAGCGCCTCGGTCGCAGCAGAGAGATCCTCGGGTGCGTGCACGCCGCCGACCAGCCCCCACGCAAGCGCGCTCTGCGCGTCGATCTTGCGCCCGGTGAGAATCGCGTCGAACGCGCGCTGCGTGCCGATCGCGCGCGGCAATAACGCGCAGGCGATCGGTGGGATCGCCGCGAGTTGCACCTCGGGAAGCGAGAAGAACGCACGCGTCGAGCAGAGCGCGAGATCGGCGAGCAGCACGAGTTCGAAACCGCCGCCCATCGCCGGCGCGCCGGCGGCGCAGACGATCGCGGGAGCGGCGCTAAGAAAGGTGCGCGCCATCTCTTCGAACGCCGCCAACATCGCAGGCGCCTTCTCGGGGGTATGATCGCCGACTTCGACGCCCGCGCAGAACGCTCGTTCGCCCGCCGCTTCGATGCTGACGACGGTACAGCTCTCGCTCTCGCGCATTGCCTCGGTCAGCGCGCGAATATCGGCGATGCCGAGCACGTTGAGCGGCCCTGCGTTCAGCGTGATGCGCGCGCGACGCCCTTCGCGCACCAGCGTGATGCGCTCGCTCATGCCGTTGCCCGCGCAAGGAGCGCGTCGCTGTAAAAGCCGGAGAGAAAGAGCTCGGTGAGCCGTGCGGCGAGCGCTTCGACGTCGCCGTCGCGATCTTGCCGGTACCAGGTCGGCACCCAGTTGAGCATACCGAAGAGCGCGCCCGCGGCCATGCGCGAGCGATGCCGTTCCCGCGGTTCGAGTTCGGCGAGCAGATCGACGAGCGAGTGAAAGTAGCGCCGCCGCCGCGCGCGCGCGCCCTGGCTCGATTCACCCTCGAGCGCCTGCATATCGTGCAGCAGCACGCGATAGGAGAGATTGTTGGTTAAGAGATAGCCGAGGTGCCCGCGCACGAAGGCGGCGAGCCGGTCGCGCGGGGCGCCGAGGGCGGCGCTTGCGGCGCTGCCGCTCTCAAGACGATCGAAGATGCGTTCGCAGACGAACGAGAGCGCGGCCTGTTTGCTCGGCAGATAGTAATAGAGCCCCGCGACGCTCATACAGGCGGCGCGCGCGATATCGCGCATGCTCGTGGCGTGGAAGCCCTGGCGAGCGAAGAGCGATTCGGCGCAATCGAGGACCTCTTGGAAGCGTTGATCGTAGGCCTGCACCGTTCGCGTTTCCCCCTCTCTTGCGGATCGAGACGTTCTATCGAACGCTCATTCGATTCGAATGTACGGGATCGCCGGACGAGCGACCAGAGGTGAAATTACCGAATGTACTAGGTCAAATGCACTAGTCCGCGTTGAAGCGCGAGGACGACCGCCTCGGCACGCGAGTGGGCCCCGAGCTTCTGCAGCAGGTTGCCGATATGGTTGCGGACGGTCGCCGGTGCGAGCTGGAGCTCCGCGGCGATGCCGGCGGTGCGCAGCCCCTGCGCGAGCAGGCGCAGCACGTCGCGCTCGCGCCCCGTCAGCGCGACGACGGGAAGCACGGGCTGCGGCGGGCTCGGCGCCCGATCGCGTTTCATTCCCTCGGCGATGCGCTTGAGGTGGCGCGCGGCGACGCTCTCGCAGAGCAGGTGCAGGGCGACCGGCCGCCCGCGTTCGTCGGCGACGACGCAGGTGACCGCGTCGAGCCAGAGATCGGTGCCGTCGGGGTGCGCGATGACGATCTCGAAGCGGCGCGGCGCGCGGAACTGCGCGCAGCTTTTCTGAATCGCGCAGCCCGGCATGCAGAGATGCGAGCCGGAGGGGGTTCGCCCGGCGAGCACTTCGTGGCAGGGGCGCCCGAGCGCATCGGCCTCGGAGCGGCCGAGCAGCGCGACCGCGGCGCTATTCCAGAGAACGACCGTCCCGTTTTCGTCGATACCGACGAGCGCGTCGCCGCTCTGCCCGAAGCGCAACGACATCGCTTACCCCGCCGATGCGAAGAGCCGGTTACGCTCGCGCTCGAGCCGATCGGCGGTCTCGATCGCCTCGGAGCACTCGTTGGCGTATTCCTGAATGAGCTCGGCCATCTGCATGTAGTCGCCGTACATCGCATACGCGCGTTGCGCCGCCGCGCGCGATTCACGCTCGGCATCCCCGAGCGTGGTGTTCGCGGCGGCGACGAAACCACCGATTTTTTCGAATGCCGCTTGCGCGGCACGCGCGTGCCGGCCGCTCGCCTCGGCCTTGCTGACGTCGGCGGCGATCGCGCCGGCGGTCGCTTTACTGCGTTTATCGAGATCGGCGAGCACCGCGCGAATCTCTTGCGTCGAGGATTTCGTCTTATCGGCGAGCTTGCGCACTTCGGTCGCGACGACGGAGAACCCGCGCCCGTGTTCGCCGGCACGCGCCGCTTCGATCGCGGCGTTGAGCGCGAGCAGATTGGTTTTATCGGAGACCGCGCGTACCAGCCCGACGATATCGACGATCTGGTTCATCGACTTCGCGAATTTCCCGAGCGCGTCGCGGCTCTGCATCGCCATCGTTGCCAACGCGTCGATGGTGGCGAAGAGGCGCTCGACGATGCGATCGGCGTCGCCGAGCTGCGCCTGCGCCTGCGCGCAGCGTTCGCCGAGCGACGAGAAGCGATCGGCGAGGCCGTTGCTGGTCTCGGACATGCCGTGCGATTGCCCGGCGAGGCTGCGTAGCGAGCTGACGATCTCGGTCTGCGCGTTCTTGCCGATCCGCCCGGCGGAGTTCCGCACCACCGCGACCGAGGTATCGATCGCGTGAATGACTTCATCGACCGAGAACGCGCGCGTGCTGCGCGCATCGATCGTCGCGCGCGCGTTGCTCCAGGCGTGGAGTTCGCGCGAGAGCAGCGCTTGGTAGATATCGGGCGGGAAGAGCGGCTCCATGCGCTCCCACACGAAGGTCGCCGTCTCGATGAATTGCTCGCGCTCGATATCGGAGAAGCGGTGGACCTCCAGGTGGCGCTGCAGTTCTGCAAGCGCGTCGGCTTCTTGCTCGGCGGCAATCACGCGGTGCATGTTTCGCGCTTCGTCGAAGGCTTGTGAGAGCGCCTTGCGATCCTCGGGCGCGAGTTGGCGCATCCGTTCGGAGTTGCCGAGCACGATCTGGGTGTTGTAGGCGTGCGCGGTCAGCGTGAGATAGCGCTGCCCTTCGTAGAGCTTCGCGCCGACGATATTCGCCAGCGGATTCTCCTGCGCGTCGATCTCTTTGGCGACGAGCGCATCGTGCACGCGGCCGAAGGGAATCACTTTGGGAATCGCCCCGAAGGCGTGCATGAGTGCGAGATAGACGACCGAATCTTGAATGCGCACGCGCATGCGTTTGAGATCGTCGGGTTGCACGACGGGATGCAGCGAATTCGTGAAGTGCCGCATGCCGTTTTCGAGAAAGCCGAGCCCGGTGAGCCCGAACGGCGCGAACGATTGCAGCACGTGGCGCCCCAGCGGCCCGTCGATGACGGCGTGCGCCTCGGCGGGCGTTCCGAAGACGAACGGCAGATCGAAGAGCTGCACCAACGGCGAGATCGAGCCGGCAACGAAGGTCGTCACGCTGACGATATCGAGTTCGCCCGAACGCACCCGCAGCAACTCTTCCTGCTCGGTGCCGCCTTCGAAGGGAATGTGGAGTTCGATACGCAGGCGCCCGGAGGTGAGTTCCTCGATGCGCTTCTGCACGTATTGCAGCGCGCGCGCCGGCGGATAGCCCGGCGGCAGCAGCGTCGCGCAGCGCAGCGTCGCGCCTTCGGAGCGCTGCACCGCCGAGGAACGCGAGAGATAGGCCATCTCCGCGCCGTAGTACGAAAGCCGTTGCGTCGCAAAGGCCGCTTCGAGTGCCTCGCGCCCTTCTTCGGCCATCATCGTCGATAGCGAGGCGGTGCGTTCGATCATTTTGTTCGATTGAGTGCTCTGTTGGCCGCTCGCTTGCACGGCGCCGTCGATGGCGTGCGAGAGATCGGTGGAGAGCGCGGCGACGAGCTGAATCGCTTCTTGCGCTTCGCGCGCGAGCGGCGCCGATTCCGCCGATTGCTCGGCACTCGCGCGGACTGCGGCGATCGTCGCTTCGGCCTCGCGTCGCACTTCGACGACCAGCCCGGTGATCACCGAGGTCGATTCGCCGGTGGTTTTCGCGAGCCGGCCGACCTCGCCGGCGACGACGGCGAAACCGAGGCCATGCTTGCCGGCGCGCGCCGCTTCGATTGCGGCATTGAGCGCGAGCAGTTGCGTCTCGTCTGAGACATCCTCGACGAAGGCCGCCATCCGCCCGATCTCGCTCATCAGGCGGCCGAATTCATCCATCGCGGCGGCGGTCTGCCCGGAGAGCTCGGCGAGTTGCTGCACGGAGGTGAGGAGCTCGCCGACCACCTGCACCGATTCGGCGAGCGCGCTGGTGGTGGCGTGCGCCTGCGTCTGCGCCTGTTGGAGGCGCGTGGCGGTGGTCCAGGAGTCGCGCGAGAGCAGATCGGCGGTCTCGGCGAGGGCGACCATGAGGGTGGTCTGCTCCTGCGCCGTCGCGGCGATCGATTCCGAGATGCTGCGGACCGATTCGACGGCATGGGAGATCGACTCCGAGAACTGCTCGAACGAAGGGTCGAGCGCTGGGGACGCGGACGCATCGATCATCTGAAGGCGGAAGTTAGCAGCGCTGCAGCGCGGGGCCTGCCGCGGCGAGCGCGGCGACGGCGGCAAGCAGGCCGCTAGTTGAGCATCGAGACGGTTTCGCCCTTATCGTCGAAGGTGAAGCGCGTTTCGAAGAGCTCCGAACCCTCGGGGCCGACGACCTTCGATTGGATGGTGAGGCGATGGAGCAATTTGTCGCCTTGGCGCGCGAGACCGGAGTAAAAATACTGCACCAGCGGCGTCACGTTCTCTTGCAACGGGGCGAGGCGACGGCGTTCCACGAGCATCTGCAACAGCCGTTTCTGCAGCGCGACGGGAATCATGCGGCTGGTTTCGTCGGGCGTTAATCGCACCGTGACGAGCTCTTCTTGCGCTTTGTTGACTTCGTCGACCGGTTTATCGGTGGTGTAGCGAACGATCGCATCCCAATCGTCGGCGGCGATGCCGGTAAAACGCATGCCGTAACGCCAGACCGATTTGCCTTGATGCGTCACGGTATCTTTCCACACCGCGATCGCGCGCATGCGAATCAACCGCGATTCAATCGATGCATAAACTTCGAATTCATCGCGACCGACCGGTTCTTGCGTGATCAAGCAGAGCCCACCGCCGCTGATATCCAAACCGATGGCGGCCTTTCTGGTAGTGCCGCCGTCTGCCGATACCTGCGCCTTGTAGCCCTTCCGCTTGCGCGGGTAGCGCCTGCGGTTTGCTTCCTTGCCCGTAAACCACGCGAGGAGGTCGCCTAACATCGTGCTGCCCCTTTACGACGCGGGGGCCGCCTGCTACCTCTGCCTTTGCGCTTTTTCTATGCGTTCGGTGAGACGAGTGGCGATGAAGCCCGCGACCTCGCTGGGAAGCGTGCCGCGGCCGAAACCGGCATCGTAGCCCATCTCGGCGGCCATAAGGTTCGTTACACGAGGGCCACCGCAAATTAAGACTACCTGGTCGCGGAGCTCCTCGGCCTCTAAAAGCTCGACCAGCGCGGTGAAATTCTTGACGTCGCTGCCCTTCTGGGTGACGACCTGCGAAGCCAGCAGCGCGTCGATCTGCCGCTCCTTGGCGATGCGGACGAACTCTTCGACCGCGACCTGGCTGCCGAGGTTGAAGGTCTCGAACATCTGGTAGCGTTCGAGCCCGTAATCGCCTTTATAGCCCTTCATGTTGAGAATCGCGTCGATACCGACGGTGTGCGCGTCGGTGCCGATGCAGGCGCCGGCGACACGCACTTTGCGCCCGAGCCGCTCGCGCAGCAGCGCATCGATCTCCTCCATCGACATCGCATGCGCCTTCGCCGAGGGCGCGGCGATTTTGCTTGCGTCGATGCTCTGCGTGGTGCTGCCGTAGACGACGAAGAACGAAAACCCGGTCGCGATGTGCCGCCCTTCGACCACCTGCACGTCGGCAAAACCCATCTTGGCAACGAGCTGGCGCGCCGCTTCGTCGGCCGCTTCGCTCCATTCGATCGGCAGCGTGAACGAGAGCTGCACCTTGCCGTCGTCGAGCGTATCGCCGTAGGGTTTCACGAGCCCGCTCTGCCCCATACTCATGCGCGTAACGCCTCCTCGAACGGATTGTAGTAACCGTCGGCGCGCGCGAAGACGCCGTCGAAACCGCGCCCGCCGTCGGGCGGACGTTTCACGTCGGCGAAGACGCCGGCGGCGATGGAATCCATCAGGCCGCGCGTTTCGACTTTTTCGAGCAGCGCGCGGCAATCGCGCAGCACGTCGCGGGCGCGCGTTTCGATGCGGCCGTCGGGTTTGAAGGAGATCTCGTCGCCGAAATGCCGCGCGGTGTTCATCACGTAGCGCGCGTTTTCGATGGCGAGCGCGCGATCGCCGAGGAACGGCGTGTGGATCGCTTCGGTGAGCATGCCGCAGAGATGGATGGTTTGCTTGGTCATCACCGAAGTGAGGTTGAACATCGCGTCGATGAGATGCCCTTTGAAGATATCGCCGGTCATGTGCTTGGTCGGCGGCATATATTTCAGCGGCGCATCGGGGAATATTTGCCGCGCGAGCTGCGCTTGCGCGACCTGGAAGAGAAAGCCGTCTTGCAGTGCGGGATCGATTTCGTAGGCGTCGCCGAGGCCGATCTGTCGATCGGGCATGCCCGCGCGATGGGCGAACTCTTCGTTGATGAACTGCGATGCGAGCACCGCAGGCGCTTGCTCCACGGCATCGGCGGTGGTGAGATAGTTATCTTCACCGGTGTTGATGATGATGCCGGAATACGCGTTGAGCATGCGGCTGAAGTGCTGATCGACGAAGGTGCGCTTCATGTTGATATCGCGGAAGAGAATGCCGTACATCGAATCGTTGAGCAGCATATCGAGCCGCTCGAGCGCGGCCATGCTGGCGATCTCGGGCATGCAGAGGCCGCTTGCGTAATTGGTGAGCATGATGTAGCGCCCGAGTTTTTCGCCGATCGCATCGAGCGCTTCGCGCATGATCGCGAAGTTCGCTTGCGTGGCGTAGGTGCCGCCGAAGCCTTCGGTGGTGGGGCCGTACGGAACGAAATCGAGCAGCGACTGCCCGGTGGAGCGGATGACGGCGATAATCTGCGCGCCCGCTTCGGCGGCGGCGACGGCGGCGGTGCGGTCTTCGTAGATGTTGCCGCTGGCGACGATAACGTAGAGCAGCGGCGGCTCGCCCTGCGGCATGCGTTCCAGCGCGGCGCGCCGCTCTTCGCGGCGGCCGGCGATGCGCTCCATTGCGCGGGCGACGTAGGGCGCGAGCGCTCCGCGGGCGGCGGCGACGGGGGTGGCGGCATAGGCGCCCAGCGTCGTTCGCCCGGCGGCGATCTCGGCGGCGAGGGCGGCCGGCTCGAGCCCGGTCTCGGCGAGCGCGCGCCCGAAGGCGAGCGCAACGCCCTGCGCCCGCTGCTCGGGGCTCAGGCTATCGACGAGCAGGTTGGGGAGCGGAATCTCCTCGGCGTTCACGCCGTCGACGCCGAGCAGGCGCAGCACCGAGCGCTCGACCGCCACGGTCGAATGCGCCGCGATAAACTCTTCCACCGGCCGGGCGATGCGAGCGGCGAGCGCGCGGCACGCCGCGACGACGGAGGGATCGATCCGCAGTTCCATACCCCGCCATCGTACCTGGGCGGCGCAACCGCCGCCACCCCCTCGGTCACCCCGCCTAGGGCGAGGTAGCGCCCGCATCGAGCGGCAGCCTGCTCCGCACTGCGCCTACCGCTTGACGGTCACTGCTTCACGGGCTACACTTGGCGCGGTGATCGCAAGCTTTAAAGATGACGACGCCAGGGATCTCTTCGAACACCGCGTTGCATCTAAACGCCTCGCCGGTTATGCGAAAGCGGCACTTCGAAAGCTCGACCAACTCGATGTGGTCGACCGGATCGACGAACTACTTATTCCCCCGGGAAATAAACTCAAAAAACTTACAGCGACGACCTGGCAAATTCGCATCGACGAAAAGCATCGCATCCGATTTCGTTGGGACGGCCGGAATGCACAGGACGTTGAAATCGGCGATTTTCACTAACGTAGATACAGAGGATACATGAAACACCGCGTTACCCCGACGCACCCCGGGGAAGTTCTGCTCGAGGACTTCCTCAAACCCCTCGACATGAGCGCTCATGCACTCGCATTGGCGTTGCGTGTTCCTGTTTCGCGTATTTCGGAGATCACCAAAGGTCGCCGCTCTTTGACAGCCGAGACGGCGCTTCGACTCTCGCGCTACTTTGGGACAACTCCTGAATTTTGGATACGCTTGCAGGGCAAATACGACCTTGCGATCGCGGCCGATGCAAAGGCTGAGGATATCCAACGCGACATTCGTCCTCGCGCAGCCGTGCACGCGTAGTCGGAAGATCAGGCCGAGAAATTTTGCGGCCCGTACGGAATTTCGATCGCGGGCGTTCTGCTCTTGAAAGCGGTAAGGATATCGGGGTTATATCGCGCCAATTCGCGGGTCGAAATGAGGAGGCGCGGCTCCTGTTTCGGCAACGATCGAAAGCCGTGCTTGCAATAAAACGACGCAGCGGCCTCATCGACAGGATCGGTGATGACGGCGACGGCACCGATGCTCAGCGCAGCGTGCAGCGCTCGGCGAAGCGCGTCGCGCAGCAACGCCTTGCCAACGCCTTTCCCTTGATGCCCCGAGCTCACGCCGAGTTGGCCGAGAAGGATCGTGGGAATCGTTCCCAATTTTTTGACGTGAAGCGCCCGCGCCGTCGTCGGATCCATCTCGCTGTCGCGATAGGTATGCTGAACGAACGTGTAATAGCCGAAAACCTCACACGGTGTCGGGCGCGGAGGTGCCGGGACGAGAACGTAGGTCTGCGCGACGAATCGGTCGGCGGCCTGCCGCGCGAGGCGTTGGAAATAGCGGTCGACCCGCTCGTTTCCGCACGTGAAGTCGTTGCGATTATGCTGTGCGGCATCGAGCGGTTCGACCGGCATTTAGAAGTCGTAGCCCTCGGGCGACGCTTGCGAAAAGAGGTCGGCAAGCGCAGGATTTTCCGATGTCTCCAGGAGCGCTGCATAAAAGGCCGCGCGCGTCGTCGCATCGATCTCGGTGATCTCATGCTCGTGAATGATCGCGCGGGCAGCGTCGACAGCGATCGTCGTAACCAAACGGCTCAGATCGCCGGCGGTGTGCAGGTGGGCGGCGCGCTCGAGCAGCGCGCGCTCGTCGGCAGTAAGCCGAATCTCAAGGCGCTCGCGGCGGCGCGGAATGGGGGCAGGCATCGCGGGGGTTCTCCGTTCATCGGTGGATAGCAACAGCATAGTCGATTTGCGATACAAGGTCAACCCTTCCGTACGTTCGTACGGCTACACCTCGTAGGTCACCCGCCAATGGGCGAGCGACCTCCGCAACGAAACTCGCCGCGTGAGCTACCGCCGTTGTTCCGCCGCACGATAGCAGCCACGCTGCCGCGCATCTGGCTCTGCCTTACCTTACCTCTACTACTCGGCACTACTCGGCGTTGCTGCGGCGCCGAGCGTCCTTCCGCCGGGCATCCTCGCCTCGGGAAGCTCCGGGGTCTACGCCGCGCTGAACGCGCAAGGGTGCTGCTGGCTTGCACGCCGCGCAACCCTCGCGGTCCCGGCGCCGGCGCGAAGCTACGATACGCTGCTCCTGACCGTCGAGATTCCGCCCTATGCGCTCGCCTCGGAGCCGGCGGCATTCGACGTGCGCGTCGCCGGGGCGCCGCCGACGCATCTCTGCTGCTTCGACGCCGGGCAGCACGAACTCGCCGTGCATCTCGCGCGCACACCGCGGAGAACGCGCACGCTTCGCGTTTCGATCCATCCGAGTACGTTCTTCGTTCCCGCAGAGCGCGGCATCAACGCCGACACGCGCGAGCTCACGGTCCTATTGCAGCGCGTCGAGCTGGAAAACAGCGCGACCGGGTCGCAATTTCTCGCCGGGAAGGCGGTCGCGGCCAACGGGCTTGGCCTCAATCAACTCCGCCTGCGCGTCGCGTTGATCGCGATTGCGTTTTTTGCCGCGGTGCTCTTGGTGCGGCTACGCAGCGCGTATGGGTGGGCACTGCTCCTCGCGACCGCGCCGTTTTCGTTGAGCGTCGCGGCGCACGGCACCACCATCACGCTTGCGAAGGCGGTCTTCATCGCCTGCGCGCTCGCGGCGATTCCGCTGCTGCGCGAAATGCGCGCACGCGGTGCCTTCGCACCGAACGCTGCGATTGCGGCCTTTCTCGCCTTTGGGCTGGCATCGACGGCCTCCGCGCTCGGTGCGGCGGTCCATCACGATGCGATCCGCGAAACGCTGAAGGTCGCCGAATATTTCGCGATCTTTCTACTCGCCGGCGCCTACTATACACTCGCGCCCGACGAACGCTTGCTGCGCCGGACGCTCGCGTGGAGCACGATCGTCGTCGCCGCGCTTGCGCTCGCACAACTCCGCCTCGGCGTCAGCGAATACGAGACGCTCTTCGGCCACACGTTTTCGCGGATCGCCGGGCCGCTCGGCGGCCCCAACCAGCTCGGCGCTTACCTCGCCGTCGGCATCACCGCCCTCTTTGCGCTCGAGATGCCGCACGAGCGTGCGCTGCGTACTGCGGCGATCGCACTCGGAACGCTCGCGCTGCTCATGACGTTCTCGCGCGGCGGCGTGCTGCAATTGCTGGCGGGGTTGGCGTGCGTGCTCGCGTTGCGACGCACACCCTCGCGCGAACGGGAACGGTTTTCTCGGCATCATGGATATGGGCGTCGTGCGCGATCTTCTCCAGGCGCGCATCGATCCGCATCGCTGCTCGCCGAGTTCGATGCTCACGACGAGCACGAAAAAACTCAAAGCGCTGCTGCCGTCGGCGATCGCCGTATCGGCCAAGGGTGCGGTTGCGATGGTCGCCGATAACGCACGGAGCGGCGACGAGCTCTATCTCTACCCATCGGAAGAGAGTTGGCCGCCGATACAGCTCACGTCGTTCAACGCGCGCTTCAACCGCTACGCCTACCCGAAGAGCGACATCGTCGATTCGACCGCCCCCGACGGCCAGTGGAGCGACGGCATCATCACCTATCCCAACGGCTATCGCTTGGGCGACAATAAAAAGTATCCGCTCGTCGTCTATCTGCACGGCGGCCCCGAAGCCGCGTCGAGCGAAGATTTCGACGCCGGCGAGATCGGCCCGTTACGCGATCTCTTCGCCGCACGCGGCTATATCGTGTACGAACCGAATTATCGCGGCAGCGATAACATGTCCGACGCGCACGAACGCGCGATCTATCGCGACCCCGGGTGTCGGCCCCGAGAGCGATATCATCGCCGGCATCAAAAAACTCGAACGCTGGGGCATCGTCGATTTGAAAAAGATCGCGATCGTCGGCCATTCTTACGGCGGCTATTTAACGACCTGGTCGATCGCGCACCATCACTTCTGGCGCAGTGCGGTGGTCGCCGACGGCGCAGTCGACTGGACGGAAGAGTACGAACTCTCCGGCGACGGCAACATGGCGTGGGTGCGCGCCTCGCTCGGCGGTTCGCCCTGGAACCCCAGGAGCGCCGCGCTCTATCGCACCGGTTCGCCGATGACCTACGCCGGGAACATCACCACCCCGACGCTGATTCTCTCGGGCACTGCCGACATCACGGTGCCGATCACCGAATCGTTCGCGCTCTATCACGCGCTGGCGAGTCGCCACGTTCCGGTGCGCTTCATCGGCATCCCCGGGGCGCACCACCTTCCGCAAGATCCCGTGCATCTCGAGCTCTACTATCGCGCGATCGTTCGTTGGGTCGTCGCGCACATGTAAGGCCCGCGCGGACCGCCAACCGCGGACGTATAAAGCAATACGTTAAACCGTTTTCACTGTGCGCTTGTATCAACGCCTACGCGGCGGTTATCGGCAGGGGTTTATTTCATCAAGGGTGCTTAGCACCCACATCGGAACAGAATCGTTCCTTGAAACAAGTCCATCCACGATTTCAGCCACGAAAGAAAAGCGCTTAACCGTACTCGAATTATCAAGAACTATGATTTTATGAGCAATACGGGCAGCTTCACGAAGATTTTTTAGTGAAGAATGCCAACGGCGCAAAATATCGTCAACGGAAATCGCATGCCCACCTAGGCGCGTCCTCGTATCGATGCGCCCAACGTTTAACGCCGGGCTTGAGGTTCCGATGAAGATCATTACGATTTGACCTACTCCCCGGCCTGAAGACCGGGGATTCTTCCACGTATCGCTCATGCGACACGCTGAGTTTCCTGCTTCGCCGACTCGCCTAACGGCGAATCTCCACAGGCGATCCGGGCCGATCCGGCCCTTCCGAGGATATTGATGGCGGCGTTGGTGTCCGCGTTAGATGCGTGTCCGCATGCGACGCAACGAAACGCTGATTGCGTTTGCCGATTGTCGCGACTCACGTGACCGCATTGCGAACACGTTCGGCTGGTGTTGCGCGGATCGACCAACAGCAGCGTTCCGCCGCTCCAGGCGAGTTTATAGCCGAGTTGGCGGCGGAACTCGCCCCAGCCTTGATCGAGGATGCGTCGGTTGAGCCCGCTCTTGGCGCGCACGTTGGTTCCTGGTTTCTCGACGGTTCCTTTCGCCGAGGCCGTCATGTTGGTGATTCGGAGGTCTTCCATCACGACGACCGCGTGGTTCTTGCTGATCGTCGTGCTGGCCTGATGCAGCATATTGCTGCGGGTATCGCGAATTTTGCCTTGAGTGTTCGTTACTCTTCGTTTTGCTTTCTGCCAATTCGCCGAAAACTTCACTTTGCGCGCCATGCGACGCTGATAGAAGGCCAAGCGCTTTTCGTATTTCTTCAAGGCGTTCGCACCTTCAACGAACGTCCCATCGGAGAGCGCCGCAAAACGCGCCACACCCAGGTCGATCCCAACCGCCGAGTCCGATGCGTGAACGGGTTCTATGACTTCGCGCTCGGTCTGAACCGTGACGTACCAATGGTCTCGGTCGCATGCTACGGTGACGTTCTTGAGCGTTCCCTCGATTTCGCGGCTTTTGCGAAACCCTATCCACCCGACCTTTGGGTGAAAGATGCCGCCACCATCGATGGCAAAGCCCTGCGGGAAGCGGATGCCTTGCGGTCGGCTTCGCTTCTTGAAGCGTGGAAAGCGTGTCGAGAGATTGGGATCGAACGCGCGTTGATAGGCCGTCGCAAGGTCTTTGAGCGTCTGCTGCAACGGCTGGGAATGCACCTCGCGCAAGAACGGGTACTCGTGCTTGAGATAGACGAGATACTCGCACATCGCCTTATATCCAAGGCGCTTCTCGCCACATTCATAGCGAAGTTCATTGAGCGAGAGCACCTCGTTCCAAACGAACCGCGAACAGCCGACGAAGCGCCGAAGCAGCGCAGATTCGGCCTGAGTCGGCTTGAGTCGAAAGCGATACCCCTGGCGACGAGTCACCACTCTATGATACCATTGGTCTATGGCGAACACAAGCGATTTGCGCACCGGACGGCACTGCGTATTCGTACTTCACGTTCATTTGGTCTTTGTGACGAAATATCGTCGGCGCGTTTTCACCAAGGCGATCCTCGACGCGATGCGCCCTATGTTCGAGAGTATCTGCGAAGACTTCGAAGCATCGCTCGTCGAGTTCGACGGAGAAGACGATCACGTTCACTTGCTCGTGAACTATCCACCGAAAGTCTCGCTCTCAACCCTCGTGAACAGCCTCAAAGGCGTGTCCTCACGTCTCCTTCGCAAGAAGTTCCCTGCACTCGTGAGGCGATATTGGAAAGGCGTATTGTGGTCGCCCAGCTACTTTGCCGCCTCGTGCGGCGGAGCACCGCTTTCGATCATCAAGCAGTACATCGAAAACCAGCGGACGCCGTTGTAGGCGCTACGCGCCTAGCGCCTTATATCCCCGGCCTGAACGCCGGGGCTTTACGGCGCTTGAGGTAAAACCCGGACGCTCTGACCGCGCGCATTCGTTGCATCATTCGTCGGCCCGACAGCGTTGTTTCAACGACAAAGTCGTTGCGTCGCTCGATGAGATCATCCAAATGCGCTAGTACCATCCGCCACGACCGAAGTCGCACGAACATTGCGTCCGGGTCGACGGTGGGCATGCTTTCGAATTCGCCAACGGAGCGCATAAACGTACTTTTCCCGCTGCCGTTGCACCCGAAAACTACGTACATCGTCGGCACGGCAAACTCAGATCAGTTCGCGCACGCGCACCAAACGGCTCCCTTGAAGTTCGGAGGCGAAGAGGCGCCCATCGTAAGTTTTTTCGAAAACTCGACCGGCGTCATCGCCAAAAAATACCGAAACACCTCGCCGCTGTGCTTCGAAAATCGCGGACTCCGAGTTGACCCTCGCTTCATCAGCCAAACATTTTGGATCTAACGCCATCGTACGAGGATTCTACCATAGATTTAGCAAGATATGCCCCAATGACCGAACTGCGATACGCTGTCGTCCTCGAACCCAGCCCGATCGCCGAAGGCGTGGGCTACAGCGTTACCGTGCCTGCGCTCCCGGAGATCGCCACCGAAGGTTCGACCGCTGAAGAGGCGCTTAGCATGGCTCGCGATGCCATCATACTCTCGCTCGAGTCACGGCGCGAATTGGGATTAGATATTCCGCCCTCCGATGCCGAGGGCGCTCGCCTGGGAATATCCTAGGCCCGCCGGTCGGCGAGATAGGCCGTGATGCCGGCGCGCCAATCGGGCATCGTTATCCCGAGTTCGCGCAGCCGCGCGTTCTCGAGCGCCGAATAGCGCGGGCGACGCGCGCCGCTCTTCCACTCGCCGCTGCCGATCGCGTCGAGCGAGACATCGAGCCCCGCTTGTCGCAGCGCCTCGGCGGCGAAATCGTACCAACTCACCGGGCCGACGTTGCACGCATGGACGACACCGCGTGCGCTCGTCTCCAACAGTGCGCGTAGCGCCTCGGCGAGATGCCCGGCGTAGGTCGGCGAGGCGATGACGTCGTCGACGACGCGGCCGCGCTCGCCGGCGAGCGCCTGCGCGATCACGCGATCGACGAACGTATAGCCCTTCGTCGCCGAGGGGCGCACGCCGTACACCCCGCAGGTGCGCACGACGAGCGCATCGCTGCGCAAACGCTCCACCAGCAGTTCGCCGGTATACTTCGAGACGCCGTAGGCGCTGATCGGATGCGGGCAATCGTGCTCGCTGTACGGCCACTCCGTCGCGCCGTCGAAAACGTAATCGGTGCTGAAGGTGACGAAGCGTTTTCCGCGCTGTGCGCAGAGCTCGGCGAGCCGTTCCACCGCAACGGCGTTCAGACGCAACGCCGTCTCGACCTCGCTCTCGCAGCGATCGACGTTATGAAACGCCGCACAATTTATCACCACCTCGGCATCGCTGTCGCCGACCGCCGTATCGAGCGATGTCGGCACCGCGAGATCGACCCGGTCGTGCCCCGGCGCGACGATCGTATCGGCGCTCCAGCGGCGCCGGATCTCGGTGCCGAGCTGCCCCGTTCCACCGATCAGCAGCACCCGCATCAGGCGTGAACGCGGGGCCGACCGCCCTTAGATCCGTTTTTACGTGCAGCTTCACGTTTTGCATCGCTCCGAACGGAACCACCCATTTTACCTATCTCGCTCATCCAGCGCCGATTCCCAAAGACCCCCTCAATCAAGCTCGGAACGAAGTGGTCGACATCGATGGATTCCCAATGCAAACTGTCTCCCGGTCCCCATATCTCGACCTCCGCCGCTTGTGCGGGAGTGGCGTGCTCCAATCCCTGCAGCAACTTACGGGGTATTACGATCTCTACGCCTGTTGAGAGCGTGATCGTAAACGCATCCTTTGCGGCGCGATATTTCGCCGAAACAGCTCTCGGACGAAATGGCTCGCGTAACTTCGTTAGGGCGATCGCCGCGTCGATTTCCTTATCGGTCGTAATGATTCGCGCTTTCTTGCTCACGGGTACATTATAACCCAAGCGCCGTTAGGATTCAAGATCCGGATCCCCGCATCAGGCCATTCTCCGCTTTGCCTGCGCGGCGATCGTCTCGGCGACGACGGCTTTCGGGCGGAAGGACGCGCGCGACTCCGCACACGCAATCTCCGCGTCGATTTTTTCGACGTCGGTCACGGTGCGAGCCCCGCGTTTACCCTGGCGATTTGCGCGTGGAGCGCAGGCAGGTCGCGCCGAATCGTCTCCCAGACGATTTTGAAATCCACTTTGTCGTAGCCAAGCGAGACGCGGTTACGCGCCGCATACATGACCTGCCACGGAATGTCGTCGTGCTGTGCGGCGAATTCGGGCGCCGTGCGCTGAATGTTGCTCGAAGCTTCGCCGATGATCTCGATGTTGCGGATCACCGCGTCTTGCACCATTTCGCTATTGAGGAAGGCAACCTCGTCCATGTCTTCCGTATAACGATCGATGCGCTCGATTGCATTGAGAATATGCCCCAGGTAGTCCAGGACACGCAGCCTCTTGTCTATACCGGCACCGCCTCCGCGAGCACTACACTACGAAACTTGTCAGGCAACGCCCTGGGTGTCAGCACGTCGACCGACACGCCAAGAAGGCGTTGCAGTTCGACTTGAATTGCAGCCACATCCATCAAGGTCGTCTCCGGTGTCGGATCGATGAGGATATCGAGGTCGCTGCTCTCGGTATCCTGGCCGTGCAGCACAGAACCGAATACTCTCGCGTTGCCGGCGCGGTTCGACTCGACCACGCGTCGAATGGCTGCGCGGTTCGAGGCGAGGGCCTCAGAGGGCTTCATGCGTGCTTTCTCCTACATCAACATCCGGTTTTATGATAGCCTGGCAATCGCCGAAAGGCAATGAGGTTACTCCGTTTGGCGTTCGCCGGCGAAATGCAGTTCTCTTGGCTCGAACAATATTTCGCGACTTGCATCAGGCCGTTCTCCGCTTCGCCTGCGCGGCGATCGCAATGCCGACCACCAACACCATCAGCGCGTTCCCGGCGATCATCTCGGCGACGACGTACGCCGGGCTCGGGTGGCGCAGGACGATCGCGGCGAGCGTGAGCGCGGCGGCGAGCACCTGCGGAATCGCAAAGCCGAGCCGATGCGTCGCAAGGCCGTACGTAACCAGCGCGCTCGTCATCGCGAGGAGCGCCATCGCGACGGCATAGGCCTGCATCAACGGCAACGCCGCATCGAACGCCGTGCCGACGAGCATGTGCAGCAGCAGCAAGCCCGCGAAGTGATATGCGATCACCGCGACGAGCCCGACGCCGGCGGTCGCGGCAAGCACCAGCGCAAGCACGCGCCGCGTGCTCTCGCCACGCGCTGCGCGATGCGTGAAGTGCGGCAGCAACACCGTCGGTGCGAAACCGATAAAGTAGAGTACGATCTTCCCACCGAGCGAGGCCGCAGCGTAGAGGCCGGCATCGTGCGCATTAAAATAATGCTTCACCAAAATCACGTCGGCCGAACCCATCACCACGCC
>JAJYHP010000158.1 GCA_021784715.1 bacterium | reverse complement strand
CCTCTTCGGGGCGCATAGTGGCAAGAACGATGCGCACGCGACTCGCCGTGCCTGCGGCCGCCCTCGCCCTGATCGTCGCCCTCGCCATCGCGCGCGGTGCGGCGCTCGCTCGCATGGGGATCGAGGCTATCGGCTCGCTCGCGCTCGGCGGAAACCTCAGCATCGCCTCGCTCGACCGCTCGGGGAGCACCTACGACTTTCGCGATCTCCGGTTCGCGCGCGACGGCATCGCGATCGTGCGGATCGCCGACCTGCGGGTGCGTTTTCGCCTTCGCGACCTGCTCCCGACGAGCCGGCACCGTTTCGGCATCAGCGCCCTCGAGCTGACGAAACCGCGCATCGCGCTCGTCCGGCTCGCCGCTGGCGGTTACGCACTGCCGCGCTTCTCCGTTCCGAACGAGGGCTACCCGCATCCCCCCAATCGCGTGCCGCTCGCGTTCACGCTGCGCGTCCGCGATGGGGCGTTCACCTTCGCCGATACGCACGGCAACGCGCTGCGCGTCGGCGGCATCAGCGCCGACGGCAGCTTCGATTCCGCCGCTCGCAGCGTGCTGCACGGCTCGGGGCGTATTCTCGGGCCAGGCGGCTCGAGCGTCACGCTTCGCGGCGACGCCGACGAAACGCTCGGCGTGACGCGCTATCGGCTGGCGGCACGTTCTCTTCCGCTCGTCGCTCCGCTTCGCGCGCTGCTCGGCCCCGGTTCGAGCGTGCAGCTCCGCGCCGGCAGCGCGCGCGACGTTCGCGCGACGCTCTACGCGATCGGCGTTCATGGCGGCTACCATCTCGATGCGCGCGCACGGCTGCTCGGCGGGTCGCTCCAGGTTCCCGGGCTCGCCGCGCCGATCGATCGCCTTGCGGGTTCGGTCGCGCTGCGCGAAGACGGGCTCTATATCTCGAACGTCACCGGCGAGCTCGCCGGAATACCGGCGGTCGCGACCGGCAGCATCTTCGATTGGGCGGCGCCGCAACTGCAGATCGCGCTCTCGGCGCACGGCCGCGCCGCAGCGTTGCCGGGTGCGCTCGCCTGGCTGCGCAAGCAGCCGTTGCATGGTGCCGTCGAGCTCGGTGCGCTCGTCGAAGGCCCGGTCGATGCGCCGGTGCTTCGGCTTCACCTGCGCTCGCCGGAGATGCGGTACGGAAGCTACGTCGGCGAACGGATCGACGTGCGCGCGATCTACAGCGATGGCCTCGTCGCGATTACCCGCGCCGATGCGCGATCCGGGCGCATGAACCTCTCGCTCTTTGGAGTGCTTCACACCGGCGATCCCGTGCGCAGCGAGCTGCTCGTCCGCGGCATCGGGGATGCCGCCGATCTGCCGGTTGTCGGCGAGGTGCTGGGGCGCGAACCACTCCGGCTCGAACTCGCGCTGCAGGGTTCGGGCAGCTCCTTCGGTGCCTGGGGAAGCCTGCTCGCGCGCAACGATCCGCGGCGCGCCGGCGCCCTGATCGCGCTTGCGAGCGATGGGTCGGGATCGATCGCGCCGCTCTGGTTCCAGCGCGGGGCTTCGTCGCTCGCCGGCGCCTACGTGCGCCCACCGCATGGCTCCGCCTCACTCTGGCTCCGCGCCCGCGCGCTCGATCTGCGCGAGCACCAACTCCCCGCGTTGCCGGGGGCACCGCCGCTGCCGCCGTTCTCGGGGCGGCTCGCCCGGCTCGATCTTCTCGGCGGTGGGGCGGGGCGCGCTTTCGTTGGCTCGGCGTCGGCGAGCGGGCTCAGCATTGCGGGCGTGCAGCTCGACCGCCTCGACGTCTCGGCCTCCGGCACGCAGCCCGAGGTCGCACTGCAGCATCTCTCGGCGAGCGGCGCGTGGGGCTCGTTCACCGGGCACGGGGCGCTCGAAAACGAGCGCGTGCTGATCGCCGGAGAGGCGCTCGTCCACCCCGGGCGCCTGCCCTTCCCCGCCGGCACCCAGATGCAGGGCGTTCTGCATGGGCCGCTCGAGCTCGCGCTCGCCCCGGGATCGCTCGAGGTGGGCAGCTCGGGGATGGCCGGCGAGGGATTTCGCGTGCAAGGGGTGCCGGTCACCCGGATCGCCGGGGCGGCGGGGTATAACGGCAGCGAGCTCAGCCTCCACGGGGTCGCGGCGAATCTCGCCGGCGGCGAGGCCTACGGCTCGGGAACCCTTGCGGTCGGCCCCGGGAGCGATGCCGTCTCGCTCGTCGCGGCGCAGATCTCGGCGAAGCCGTTTCAGCGCTTCGGGCTCCCGCTGCAAGCGGGGCGCCTCGGGGCGAACGGCGAGCTTGGCTTCGATGGCCGGGCGCTGAGTTACCACGGCGGGGTGGTGCTCTCGGGAGCGCGGAGCGGGCGCTTCACGCTCGGTGGCGTCGGCAACGTCCGGTACGCGCTCGGCAACCTGCGCTTCTCGCAGGCGAACGGCGAGCTCTCCGGGGCGGTCGGTTCGATCGCGGGTTCGCTGCGGGGGATCGGCGGGAGCGACCCGCGGATCTCCGCGAGCGGCCGAATCGCCGCGGCGCCGATCGCTCCGCTGCTCGACGCGTTCTCGGTCGTTCACCCGCCGGTCGGCGGCGTCGTCGCCGGGAGCTTCACGCTCGGCGGCTCGCTGCGCGCACCGCTTGCGAATGCGACGCTCGTGGGGCTGGGGCTCCACTTCAACGGCCAGGGAATCCGCCGTGCGAGCGGCCGTATCGCGCTCTCGCAGCAGCGCATCGCGCTCGCGGGCGGGCGTTTGCTCGTCGGCTCGACGGCGACGAGCGCCGATGCCGCTTACGGCGATGCGGGGGCGCGGCTCGCGCTGCGAGCGCCCAACGCCGACCTGGAAGATTTCGACGATCTCTTCGATACCGGCGATACGCTCGCGGGGCGCGGCAGCGTCGCGTTCGCGCTGCGGAGCAATGCCAACGTTTTTAGCTCGCAAGGGAGCGCTCGGGTCGTTGGGCTGCGCGTGCGCAACCTCACGCTCGGTGCGGCGAATGCGCGCTGGAGTAGCGCGCGCAACGTCGTTACCGGCGTGGTGAGCGATGCGGGGCCGTTCGGTGCGCTCGCGGCGACCGGTAGCGTTGCGGCGCGCCCCGCGCCGAACTGGCGCTCGGGGCTCCTCCACGCGCGCTACGATCTGCGCGCGTCGCTCAGCGGCCTGGACTTGGCGACCTGGATCGCGGTGCTCGATCTGCCGCGCGTCCCGGTGACCGGCCGCGTCGATGCGACGCTACTGCTCCAAGGCTCCTATCCGCACGCTCGCACGCAGGGGAGCGCGGCGCTCAGCGACGGCACGCTCTTCGGCCTGCCGGTCGAGAAACTCACGCTCGCGGGGCAGAGCGACGGCAGCAACGTCGATTTGACCGCCTTCGATCTTTCGGCGCAGGGAATCGACGCGAGCGCGAACGGGTACTTCGGCTTCGCACCGAACGCGCCGATCGCGCTTCAGGGCGCGGCGCGCTCGAACGATCTCGCCGGTATCGTCTCTCGGCTCGCGCACCTTAGCGCTCCCGTCACGGGGCAGTTCGAGAGCACGTTCTCGATCGCGGGAACGCAGCGCAACCCGCGGTTCCGCGCCGGTTTCGACGGGCGCGGCGTGACGCTTGAAGGGGTGGAGATTCCGAGCCTCTTCGGGGCGCTCGCCTACGCGAACGGCCGGCTCGATCTCCAGAACGCGGGCGCTCGTTTCCTGCGCGGCCGGGTCGATCTCTCCGGCGAGCTGCCGATTCGGCTCACGCCGCTCGGGGTTGGCCCCGGGAACGCGCCGGTCGACGCGAGCCTCACCGTCAGCGATCTCGACCCCGGGCTCGCCGCGCATTTCTTGGGGAACGGCAGCGAGCTCGCGGGGCGGATCGACGGCGTCGGCCAGCTCGCGGGTCGACTCGACGATCCCACTTTGGCGGGACGCTTCATGCTGCGCGACGGGAGCTACAAGAGCGATCTCGAGCGCGTTCCGCTGACCGGCATCACCGGAACGCTGACCTTCGGGCGCAAGCACGCGCAGCTCGCGGGGTTGAGCGCCTTCGCAGGGCCGGGGCGCATTTTGGGTTCGGGGACGTTCGATATCGGAGCGGGCGGTGCGATGAGTTACCAGGCGCACGTGCAGGCGATCGGCGCGACGCTCGATTCGCCGGTCTTTGGGGGCGGAGCGATCGATGCCGATCTCACGCTCGCGGGGAAGGGCGGATCGCTCGCCACGCTGAGCGGGAAGGCGACGCTGCGCGACGGCGTGCTGCCCTTTATGGCCTTTGCGGGCGCTGGCTCGACGGGAAGCGGGCACCTTCCCTTCGACCTCGCGTTCAACGTCGGCATCGCGTTGGGATCCGGCGTGCGCGTTCGCGGCAGTGGGTACGGCGCGGGGCTCGATATCGGCGCGACGGGGAGCGCGCTGCTCGCCGGAACGTTGCGCGCGCCGACGCTGCAAGGGCGATTTATTTCCACCGGCGGATCGCTCGTTTACTTCGATCGATCGTTTCGCGTCGATAGTGCGACGCTGCGATTTCAGGCGGTGAATGGCGTAATGCCGACGCTCACCGCTTCGGCCTCCGCGCAAGTGAGCAACCCCGATCCCAATCGCGCGCGCAATCCCTTCGGGAGCGCGAAGGTGAGCATCGCGGTGCGCGGCCCGCTCGACGAACTCGACGTGCAGCTCAGCTCCGAGCCGAGTTATCCGCGCGAACAGATTCTCGCGCTGATCGCGCCGTTCGGCGGCGTTGTGGGATCGGCGCAATCGTTTGGTGTGAACGCGGGCGCGCCGTCGGTTGGCGAGGAAGCGTTCAATCTACTCAACGCGCAGTTTTCTTCCGCGCTGCTCGGGCCGATCGAGAGCGCGCTCGGGCGCGGACTGGGGCTGAGCGACCTGAGCCTCAATCTCAGTTACACCGGCGGCGTCGCGGTCACGGCGCAACGAATTCTCGGCAAGAAGTTCAGCGTCGCGTATTCGACGAGCTTTGGAACGATTACGCGGCAATCGGTCTCGCTGCAGTTCGTGCCGAGCCGCAGAACGGTTGCGAGCCTCACGTTCTTCACGGTGATCGGCTCGCAACATCTGCTCAACACCACGTTCGGCACGGGTTCGAACACGCTCTTCTACGGCTCCGCTCCGCCGGTCGGCGTCGCGCTCAACGGCACGAATGGATTTAGCTTCACGCTCGAGCTACGGCCATAGGGTGGGCTAGGGTTCACTGAATTTCGTCCGCACATAAAAAAGCAAACGCTTTTTCGGTCGTTCCCAAAAACTTCTTCCCGCTCTGATAGGTACTTTACGACGCCCAAATGAGGGGAGCAAATTTCCATTGCGAACAGCGTTTGCTTGGCGCATGGCTCGATCGCAAGGGATAAAAAATGTTTTTTCGCCGCGAGTTTTTTTTGGGATTCACGCTCCTTGCCATTGGGGCGCTCGCCGCGTGCTCGTCGGGATCGAGCGCTGGGGTTCCGGGCAGCATCACCCCGACACCGCCGCCGCTCTCATTGAATCTGCTTGGCCCGCTGCAGGCCGTCGGGCAGACGGCGATCTTGCAAGTGAGCCAGGGCGGCTATGTCGGCCCGTTCACGATTACCTCCAGTAACGGCGCGGTGCTGAGCCTGACGCAGAAACTGCAATCGACGCAACGATCGCCCGCAGCGACCGGTGCGCAGACGATCCTCAGCCCGAATGGGCAAGCCTACGTCAGCGCGCTCGCACAGGGATCCGCCTCGATCTCGGTTTCCGGGTACGGCGGGATCGTTAGCTCGCCGGCGCAGTTGCAGAACATCGTCATCGGTAGCCCGAGCCCCTCGCCGGCGCCGCCGAACGTGCTCAGCGTTAATCCCAGCGCCGTTGCGGTCAACGGCACCGGTGCTGCGAGTGCCGCATCGATTCTCGTGCAAGAGACCGGTTACAGCGGCGCGTTTACCGAGAGTGATACTTGCAGCGGCATCGCCACGGTGACCCCGAGCGCGGGAACCGGGCCGAGCTTCACCTTCACCGCTGAAGGCGTCGTTGCAGGCACGTGCACCGCAAGCTTCACCGACGCGAGCGCACAGCGCGTCTCCACCACCATCGTCGTGACCACCAACGGCATCATCATCCAATCCGATTCCGCCCGCGCTCGTCCCTCACTTCCAATTTAGGAGTAACACAGGCATGAAACGCTACGCACGAATCATCGCAAGCACGCTTGCACTTGCACTCGTCGGATGTGGTGGCGGGGCATCGGCCCCGAGCGCTGCGCCGCCGGTCACCCCGCCAGGGCCCCAAGCGGCGGCGGTTCCGACGAACTTTACGTTTACCTACTCCGGAAAATCGACGGCGAGCGGTGCGCGCGCACCGAAATATCTCACCGCGAACGTGAAATCGGTGACGATTGCGTTTACCGCATACAACGGTGGTCCGATTCCGAGCGGAAGCACCAACACCACCGTGACCTCGAATCTCACGCTGACCGGCTGCCCGTGCACGGCGACCGTCGCCGGCCCCTCGGTGCCGCCGGGCAGCGATACGTTCTCGCTCACCACCTACGACGCGAACGGCGGTAGCGGCAACGTCGTCTCGACGGCCTCGCCGACCTTGGTGATTCAGGCCGGGCAAGCGAACAGCAACACGATCGTGCTCGACGGTGTGCCGCACGCGTTTCTCATCGGGGCGCTACCGAGCGGAACGGCCGGCAGCAGCTTTGCTGCGACGCCATTCACGCTCACGGTGCAAGATGTCGACGGCAACACGATTCTCGGTACCTATGCAAACCCGGTGACTATTACCGACAGCGATACGAGTAGTCTCACGCAAGGAAGCGCGCTCTCGGTCAACGGCGGTGCGGCTGCGAGATCGGTCACCTCCACTGCGTCGGGCGACCTCCTGACGCTCGCCTACGGCGGGCTGGCGATCGCGCCCGCGACGTTAACGGCGAGCGCAGCCGGGGCTACCAACGGAACCGCGACCTTCACACCCGCGCTCTCACCGATCGTCTATAGCGGACCACTCGTGGCGAGTTTGCCGGAGATCGACTTGTACGCGACCTCGGGCACCGGATCGACCGGCACATTCACTGCATCGGAGACCGGCTGGACGAATGCGCCGTACAATCGCAGCATCACGCAATCATTAGCGGCAGGATGCAGCAGCATCGCGACCGCCTCACCCGCTTCGGGTACCTCGTTCACCGATACCGTCGCCGCTTCACCGAGCGCCGGGACATGCACGCAAACGCTGAGCGACTTTATAGGTGGCCAAACCAAAACCGTTACCGTCACCTATACCACTTCCGGCATCGGCGTTCAATAACCACGCACTCGACGGAATGAAAGAATAGGATCGCATCGATGCATAAACTTGCCAGCGTAGCACTTCTCGTCCTCCTTAGCGCAAGTCTCGCCGGCTGCGGCGGCGCGCAGAGCGCGGCGGTGCCGCCGCACGTACGCGCGCCGATCGGTGCAAGCAACGCGGCGCGGCTAACCATCACGATCCAGCACGCAACGACTGCGAGTTCCGCGCAACGCCGCCCGCAGTACATCTCGCCGGCGACGCAGGCGCTCGCCGTTACCATCACCGGGCCGACAGCGTTAAGCGAAGGAATCAACCTCACCACCGGCAGCCCCAGCTGCACGGTGAACCTCTACTCGAATCTCGTCTGCACCGTGAGTTTGGCGCTGGCGCCCTGCCCGAGCAGCACCGCGTGCTATACCGGCACCTTTACTACCTACGATCAGGCGTACACCAACGCGAGCGGCGGGAGCTGTTCGCTCTCCTCCTGCACGCAACCGGCGGGAACGAAGGCGCTCTCGCAGGCGCAGAGCGTGAGTTTCTTGGTCGCTGCCGGAGCGGCGAATAACCTGCCCATCACCTTGGGTGGCGTGCCGACTGCGGTGGCCGTCCTCTCGAGTGCCACCACGATCTCCGGGAATGCGCTCACCGGATTCGTCCTGCCCATGGCGCAGAGCGGCCAGGTGAGCGTGCTCGGCGTGGATGCCGACGGCAACTATATCCTGGGCCCCGGTGCGCCCGCGGTCGCCCTCACGACCAGTGATGCCACGCAGTTCACCGTCACGCCGATCGGCACGAGCGCGCCCAACCTCTTCACGGTCGCCAACGCATCGAGCAACCCCGCCGGCGCAACGCTCACCGCTACCGTGACGCCCACAACGGCCAGTGGCGCGAGCCCGCTGACCGCTGCCGCGGACATCTTTTCGGGGAGCGCAACGCTCTACGTGACGAACCTCGGCAACAGCACCGTGACGGCGTACGACGCTCAGGGCACGCAGCAGACGCTCGTCGGCAGCTTCCCGAGCCTCGGCGGCCCGTACAGCATCGCGTACGACCCGGCCAACGGCTGGCTCTACGTGGCGAACAACGGCAGCGACACCGTGACGGCGTACAACGGGCAGGGCACGCAACAGGGCCTCACCGGCGGTTGGTCGGGCCTCAACAGCCCGTACAGCATTGCGTACGACCCGGCCAACGGCTGGCTCTACGTGGCGAACTACTACAACAGCACCGTGACGGCGTACAACGCTCAGGGCGTTCTGCAGAGCCCCAGCGGCTTCTCGGGGCTCAACGGCCCGACCAGCATCGCCTACGACCCGGCCAACGGCTTGCTCTACGTGGTGAACTACGGCAACAACACCATGACGGCGTACACCGCCCAGGGCGCGCAGCAGAGTACCCCGGGCACCTTCCCGAACCTCAGCGGCCCGTACGGCATCGCCTACGACCCGGCCAACGGCTGGCTCTACGTGGCGAACAACGGCAACAACACCGTGACGGCGTACAACGCTCAGGGCGCGCAGCAGAGCACCCCGGGCAGCTTCCCGAACCTCAACTACCCGCAAGGCATCGCCTACGACCCGGCCAACGGCTGGCTCTACGTGGCGAATTACAGCAACAACACCGTGACGGCGTACAACGCTCAGGGCGTGCAGCAGACGCCCACCGGCACCTTCCCGAACCTCAGCGGCCCGTACGGCATCGCGGTTGTGCCGTAGGCCGGTAACCAGAAACCCCCTGACGGCATCCGCTTTCGCGCCTGCGCACAGGCGTCCGCATCCATTCACCGGAGGAGACGCTCATGACCACGCCATCGCTTCCCGCTCCCACCGCACTCCTCGCTCGCCTCGCCGGGCTGGCCTGCGCGCTCGCGTTGCTCGCCGGCTGCGGCGGCGCGCAGAGCGCGGCGGTGCCGCCGCACGTACGCGCGCCGATCGGTGCGAGCAGCGCGGCGCGCCTAACCATCACCATTCCGCACGCAACGAATGCGAATTCCGCGCAACGCCGCCCGCAGTACATCTCGCCGGCGACGCAGGCGCTCGCCGTTACCATCACCGGGCCGACGAGTTTGAGCGAAGGCATCAACCTCACCACCGGCAACCCCAGCTGCACGGTGAACCTCTACTCCAATCTCGTCTGCACCGTGAGTTTGGCGCTGGCGCCCTGCCCCAGCAACACCGCGTGCTATACCGGCACCTTTACTACCTACGATCAGGCGTACACCAACGCGAGTGGCGGGAGCTGTTCGCTCTCCTCCTGCACGCAACCGGCGGGAACGAAGGCGCTCTCGCAGGCGCAGAGCGTGAGCTTCCTGGTCGCTGCCGGAGCGGCGAATAACCTGCCCATCACCTTGGGTGGCGTGCCGGCCACGGTGGCCGTCCTCTCGAGTGCCACCACGATCTCCGGGAATGCGCTCACCGGATTCGTCCTGCCCATGGCGCAGAGCGGCCAGGTGAGCGTGCTCGGCGTGGATGCCGACGGCAACTATATCCTGGGCCCCGGTGCGCCCGCGGTCGCCCTCACGACCAGTGATGCCACGCAGTTCACCGTCACGCCGATCGGCACGAGCGCGCCCAACCTCTTCACGGTCGCCAACGCATCGAGCAACCCCGCCGGCGCGCTGCTCACCGCGACCGTGACGCCCACGACAGCCAGCGGCGCGAGCCCGCTGACCGCTGCCGCGGACATCTTTTCGGGGAGCGCAACGCTCTACGTGACGAACCTCGGCAACAGCACCGTGACGGCGTACGACGCTCAGGGCACGCAGCAGACGCTCACCGGCACCTTCCCGAACCTCAACGGCCCGTACGGCATCGCCTACGACCCGGCCAACGGCTGGCTCTACGTGGCAAACAACGGCAACAGCACCGTGACGGCGTACAACGCTCAGGGCGCGCAGCAGACGCTCACCGGCACCTTCCCGAGCCTCAGCAGCCCGGCCGGCATCGCGTACGACCCGGCCAACGGCTGGCTCTACGTGGCGAACCCCGGCAACAACACCGTGACGGCGTACAACGCTCAGGGCGCGAAGCAGACGCTCACCGGCACCTTCCCGAGCCTCAACAGCCCGGAAGGCATCGCGTACGACCCGGCCAACGGCTGGCTCTACGTGGCGAACCCCGGCAACAACACCGTGACGGCGTACAACGCTCAGGGCGCGAAGCAGACGCTCACCGGCACCTTCCCGAACCTCAACGGCCCGGGCGCCATCGCCTACGACCCGGCCAACGGCTGGCTCTACGTGGCGAACCTCAACAACAACACCATGACGGCGTACAACGCTCAGGGCGCGCAGCAGACGCTCACCAGCGGCAGCTTCCCGAACCTCAGCAACGTGCAAGGCATCGCGTACGACCCGGCCAACGGCTGGCTCTGCGTGACGAACGGCAACAACACCGTGACGGCGTACAACGCTCAGGGCGCGCAGCAGACGCTCGCCAGCGGCAGCTTCCCGAACTTCAACGGCCCGGTCGGCATCGCTTACGACCCGGCCAACGGTTGGCTCTACGTGGCGAACTCCGGCAACTACACCGTGACGGTGTACAACGCTCAGGGCACGCAGCAGACGCCCACCGGCACCTTCCCGAACCTCAGCGGCCCGTACGGCATCGCGGTCGTGCCGTAGGCCGATAACCATAAGCCCCCTGAGGGCATCCGCTTTCGCGCCTGCGCACAGGCGTCCGCATCCATCCACCGGAGCGCCTGTCGCCGGAGCGCCATCAAGATGCACCGATTGCGAGGGCGATTGCGAAAGCAACAGAGCTTGCGAAACCGCTGCTTCTGCCGAACCACGGCGAGCGTGGACCTCGAGCCTGCGGCAGAATGGCCTCGCCGCCGGCGTGATCCCGGTGCCCCAGGGGGCTGGGCCTCGCTGCTTTCCCGAATTCTTCCCGGCGATTCGCCCTCTCCGGCGCCCGCTTGGCAAGGAGCGGGGGGCGCTTGGGCGAATCGACCGCTCTTAGCCCTGGGCCCGGCAATTCGCCGTTCCCCCGTTGGCCGGGCTTTGCCGGCCACACTCAAGATCGAGGGATTGCGCTTTCTATGAATGTCCGTTTTCGGCGTGCGCAACGCGCACTCTGGAGAACCGCTAGCGCGCTGGTCGCGCTCGCGGCAATCGTTGCGATGCTCGCACCGCCGAACGCCTCCTCCGCCGTCACGCCGAAAATCGTTTCGGTCGACGTCACGGGGAATCTCCACGTTCCAACCTCGGAGATCATGGCGGTCGTGCAAGCGCGCCCCGGGGAGACCTACGACCCGAAGATCGTCCAGAGCGACCTCGCGCGCATCAACGCGTTGGGGTACTTTTCGGCGATCGCGCCTCCGTTGATTCGTCTGCGCCCCGGCGGCGTTGCGATCACCTATCGCGTGGTCGAGAACCCGGTCATCTCCAAAATTTCTTTCGTCGGCAACAAGAACGTTCCGACCGATACGCTGCTCGCCTTAATGGATAGCGCGCCCGGCCAAGTTTTTAACGGAAACACGCTACGCTCCGACCTGCTCAAGATCAACAGCTATTACGAGCGGATCGGCTACGGCGGCCAGTTGCCCACGCACATTAAAGACGTCAACCTCGATCCGAAGACCGGCGCGCTCACGCTGACGGTTCAGGAAGGCTTGACGATTCGCAAGGTGATTATCGGCGGAGACCCCGTCATTCCGCCGCCGTTGATTCTTTCGAAGCTCAACGTGAAGCCTGGCGTCGTCTACTCCGACGTGCTGCGCGAAAAAGATTACAAAGCGATCTCGGCCCTCTACAAGAAGTATTCGCTCTTCGTCGGGAATTTCGTCGGCGGCATCGAGCCGTCGTCGATCGACCTGAAGAACGACACCGCCGACGTGAAGTACGACGTGTACGTCGCGCGCGTCGCGGCGGTCGAAATCACAGGAAACACCAAAACCAAAGACAACGTCATCCGTCGCCAATTGCGCCTGCGTCCCGGAATGTTGCTGACGCGAGCGGCGATTAAATACGACCTGCAGCGTTTGCAGAACACGCAGTTCTTCTCGAAAGTCACGCCCGATGTCAAGCCGGGTCCCGATCCCAAGCACCCCGAGGACGTCACCGTCGTTTGGAAAGTTACCGAACAGAAAACCGCGCAAGCGCAGATCGGATTCGGCTACTCCGGCGGTATCAACGGGCAAGGGCTCTACGGCGACCTCGGATACCAGGATAACAACCTTCACGGTACCGGGAACGGCGTCGGCCTCCAATTCCAGCGCAGCATTCGTACCTCGTCCGTGCAGGCATCGGTGACGATTCCGTACGTCGGAAACACCGTGAAATCGCAAAAATATAGCCTCTCGGGATCGCTCTTCAGCAATTCGTCGACCTACTATTACCCGGTCTATGCCGTTTCGCAAAGCTCGTTCTCGGCGATCTCGCCATCGGTCGGGGCGACCCCGCAGCCGATTCCGGTAACGCTCTATCCCTCGCTCGGCGTCTCGTCGATCTCCGGCGTCGCTGCTACCAACACCAATAGCGCGCTCGGTGGCGCGCTCCAAGTCGGGCGTCGCCTTAACGACTTCACGCAAATTACCGCCGGCGTCGGCGCGCAGACGATCCGCTACAGTACTACCGTCAGCTCGCCGTACTACTTTCAATCCAACGTACAACCGAACGTTTTTGTCGGCGCGACGCCAAGCCCGTTGAGCAACCTCAACGTCAATGCGACCAACACGCTCGGCATTTCCGCATCTTCCATCGCCAACGTCAACACCGGTGCGCCGTACCGACTCGATACGCTCTCTCTGGGAGCGTCGACGCTCACCCTCGACGACTACATCGAACCGCGCCGCGGCGTGAATGCGAATTTCACCGAAACCATCTCCACGCCGTCGATCGGTTCCAGCTTTTCCTATACGCAGAGCGTCCTCGACATCGCGAAGTTCATTCCGGTCCGATCCACGGCGACGATCGGCTTGCATTTCTTAGGCGAGCTCTCGACGGGAGCGATTCCGCCGAGTAACCTGTACAATTTCTCCGACCAGCAGTTACGCGGTTACAACCAGATCTTCTACGGTACCGATGCCGCACTCTTCCAGGCGGAGTTCCGGCAGCCGCTCAGCATCGACCGCAATCTCATTTTAGCGGCTTTCGTCGACCAGGGGGCCTTCCGCATTCGCGGTGCGTCGCCGATCCTCGATCCGTATACCAACCGGATTACGAGCTATCCCGGAAATTGGACGCTGCGTTCCGACTACGGCCTCGGCGTCCGTTTCAACGTTCCGCAACTCGGCAACCGCGTCGTACGCATCGATTTTGCGAAGGGCGTCAACGGTTTCCACACCAGCTTCGGCCTCGGCGAAGCTTTCTAGCACCGCCCGTCTTTAGAACTTCGAGAAGGACATTATGAAACACCGCATACTCGCATTCGTCGCACTTCTTTGCGCGGTCGGCGTCTTCATCGCACCATCGGCGATCGCCGACGATCTGACCGACGTCGGAACGATCGCTCAGTCGGCCATCGCTTCGTTGCCGGCATTCGTGAGCGCGAATCGACAACTCACCGCAATTGCGTCGCAGATGCAGCAACAGGAAGCCGCTCAGATGAAGGGCGCGAAAAACGACGCACAGCGCCAACAGATTCAGTTGAAGTTCTCGCAGCGCTTTAACGATAAGCAGAACGAAATTCTCGGGCCGCTGCTCCAGCGCGTGCAACTCGCGCTCGCAGCCGTTAGTGCGAAGCGGAAGCTCTCCGTCGTCGTCGACCGTCACATCGTCGTCTACGGCGGCCAAGATATTACGACCGACGTTCTGAATTTGGTCACCGGCACCCAGGCGATTCCTCCGGTAACGGCGACTCCGCCTCCGTCGCCTATCGGCTACGTCGACCAGAGCGTTCTCGATAACGGGCTGCCGCGAGTGAAAGCGGCGAACGACGCATTTGCAAAATTCGCCCAGCAGCAGCGCGCCATTTTCGCCGCGAAAATGCAAAAAGCGACGACGAGCGCGGAGAAGCAGCAGATCTCGGTCGAGTTCAATAAAGTCCTTCGCGACGAACAGACGACGTTGCTCAAGCCGCTCGTCGCCAAGGTTCGCGCGATTACCGCAACGATCGCCGCGAAGAAGCACTTGCTCGTCGTCATCGACAAGGGCGATATCGTTTTCGGCGGCACCGACATTACGCAAGATGTGAGGAGTGGCCTCAATCACTAGGATCCTCGCGGGCGTGCTCCTCATCGGCGTGGTTGCCTGCAGCCACGTCGACGTTGCTTCGCCCAATATTCGCGGCATCGCTTACGTCAACACCAATAAGGCGACGAAGGCGCATCCGCTCTATTCGCAGCTTCAAGATCTCGATGCGGCCATCGCCGCGATCGATCTTTCGGCAGCCGCGCCGGTGGTGCCGAAATCCCCCGAAGAGATGAAGGCGGATATCGCGAGCATCAAGGCGCAGCTCGCACAGGCGGAAGCGCAGAGTTCGCAAGCGATCGGGGCGCTACAGAGCCGCTTGGCGAAGGAAGAGCGCACCGAGGTCGCCGCGGCGCTTCGCTCCGCGGGGCTCGATGCCGCCGCGCGGGCGTACGAATCGGCACCGCTGATTTCTTCCGCGGCGCAGGCGCAAGCGATTGAAAAATCGGCCGCGAACGATCTGCAGAGCTACCAAAAGTCCGTCGTCGAGCAAGGACAAGCGACGATGGGCGCGCTCGAAAAGCGCCTGCACGAGCAAGCGCAGGGGCGCTTTCAAACGCGGGCGGCGCAGTACGCGCGCGAAGAATCGGATCTCTCGCTGCGGCTATCGCAGCAAGATGCGAACCAACGCCTCGCGCTCCAGACGAAGCTCAATAATCTCGCGCTCGACGACGCTCAGCGCAAGGCGCTGACGGCACAACTTAAGGCGATAGACGCCAACGAGCGAGCGCAAGTCGATGCGATGCGCGCGCGGCATCGGAGCGAACTTCAAGCCTACCAAAACTCGTTGCAGGCCGGGATTATGAAACAGATTCGCGCCCATGCAGCCGCGTTGCAGGCGCAAACGCAGACGCAGCTTCAAGCCCGCCAGCAACAGGTTTCCAAGCAATTGGCGGCGCTCTCGGGGCCTCAGCTTCCGGCGAATCTGCCGGCCGCGACGAAGGCGCAACTCGAACAAATCGCTTCGAACCTTCAACAGCGCTACCAAACCGATCTTACGAATATTTCCGACCAATTTTCCCAAACGCGAAGCGACCTCGAAGCGCAGTACGAAGCGCTCAACGGCGTCGATGTCGGCGCCGTCGGTGCCGCCAAACAGCAGCGGGACAAGCTTGCGAAAGAGCGCGGCGATCTCTACAAAAAGATCGAAACGCAAATCGCAACCGCCGCACGACGCATCGCCAAACGCGACGGGTTCTCCGTCGTCCTCCTCGATCCCATCGCACATCCCGGGGGCTACGACCTCACCGGAGATGTTATCTCCTCTCTCAAGAGCACAGGAACGTGAAGAAGAGCATTATCGCACTCGCCGGACTCCTCACCATCGTCGGATGCGCTTCGTCGAGCCCCATCGGGCTCGTCGATATCAATCGCATCACCTCGAACTGGACGGAGTTCCAGACCGACCAGAACCATCTCTATGCCGACGAACAGCGCATCGCTGCAAGCAAGGCGAGCAACGCGGAAAAGGAGAGCCAAGTGGCCGCGCTCCAAAAGAAATACGGAGCGTTAACCGTGCAACTCACCGACCAAATTCGCGCCGCGGCGGCGAAAGTTGCGGCGAAGAAAAACCTCAAACTCGTCCTCACGCGTGAGGGCGTCGGCTACGGCGGAACCGATATCACCGCCGATGTCGAAAAGGTTCTGGGAATCACCGAGACGGCCTCGCCGAAGCCTTCGGGCTCGTAATCGCGATGCTCGGGAAGCTCGGCGAGATCGCCCGGCGCCTGGGCGGTACGGTCATCGGCGATGCGGAGGTCGAAATCCTCACCGTTAGCGCCGTCGATGAAGCCGGCCCCGGGGCGTTGACCTTCGCCGTCGATGCCCGGTATCTGCAAGCGGCGCTACGCAGCCATGCCGCGGCGGTGCTCGCCGACGCGCGCGCGCTTCCCAGCCCGGTGCCGACGGGCAAACCGCTGGTCGTCGTCGACGATGCACGCATCGCGTTAGTCGGGTTGCTCGCCGCTCTCCGCGCGCCGCGCCCGGTTGGGCCACACCGCGATTCCTCCGCCGCAATCGACCCGCGCGCGGTGATCGCTGAGAACGTCTATATCGGCCCCCACGTTACGATCGGCCCCGGAAGCGAAATCGGCCCGGACTGCGCGCTCGAAGCGGGCGCCTACGTCGGTGCCGACGTCAAAATCGGCGCGGGAAGTTGGTTGCACCCGCACGCGCGTGTCATGGATCGTTGCATTCTGGGTTCCGGCGTCGTGCTTTATGCAGGCGCGACGATCGGTAGCGAGGGCTTCGGATGGGCATTCGTCGACGGTCGACTCGAGCGCATTCCGCAAGTTGGGAACGTCGAACTCGGCGACCGCGTCGAGATCGGTGCGAATAGTTGCGTCGACCGCGCGCAGACCGGAAGCACGCGCATCGGCGAAGGAACGAAGATCGATAACCTCGTGCAGATCGGCCACAATTGCCGGCTGG
Source organism: bacterium (assembly GCA_021784715.1). The sequence continues at coordinate 15,705 of JAJYHP010000158.1, read as the reverse complement.
GAAAACACGATGCATTAGCCGCGTTAACCGGGCTCGCCGGTTCGACAGTGGTGGGCGACTACGTTCGGGTCGGCGGCCAGACCGGTTTCAAAGGGCATATCACCGTCGGTTCGCGCGTTACCATAGGCGGGCAGAGCCAGATTTGGGGCGACGTACCCGACGATGCGTTCTTCTCGGGTGCGCCCGCGCGCGACCATCGAGACCGTCTGCGGCTAGAGGTTGCGATTAAGAACCTGCCCAAATTGATCGCTCGTGTCGATACACTCGAACGAGCGGCGCGCGAACGCGACGAACGATAGGCGCGTATCGTGACCGAAAAAACGCTCGTCGCTCCGTTTCGCTTCTTCGGCGTCGCGCTCCATACCGGCGCGCAGGTTGAGGTCGAAGTCGCTCCCGCCGCCGCAGGCGCGGGGATCGTTTTCGTCCGCGACGGCATCGAAATTCCCGCCGTCGCAGAGAACGTCGTGGAAACCTCGCGTGCGACGGTGCTCGGCATTAGCGGCACGACGGTGTCCACGGTGGAGCATCTGCTCTCGGCGCTCTTCGGCATGCGGGTCGACAACGCGCGCATCGCGATATCGGGGCCCGAGGTGCCGGTGGTCGACGGTAGCGCGCAGTGGTTCGTCGGACAGATCGAACGCGTCGGCATCCGCGAGCTCGGCGTCGAACGCGCGGCGGTAACGCTCGACGCGCCGATCGTCGAACGCGATGGCGACCGGCTGATCGTCGCGCTTCCCGCAGATCGTTGTTCCGTGCGTTGCATCGTCGATTTTCCACATCCGGTCGGTTCGGAGTATCTCGCCCTGTCGATCGACGAAGCGACCTACGCGCGTGAAGTCGCCGGTGCGCGCACGTTCGGTTATCTTCACGAGGTCGAAGCGTTGCGCGCGCGCGGACTCGCGCAGGGCGGGTCGCTCGAGAACGCGGTGGTCTTCGGCCCCGACGGCCCGTTACAGACGCTGCGCTGGTCGAACGAAGTCGTCCGCCACAAAATGCTCGATCTCCTCGGGGACCTCGCATTGGTCGGTGCGTGGCCGCAGTGCGAGATCGTCGCCGTGAAAAGCGGGCACGCATTGCACGCTCGCATGTCGTCGCGCCTGCGCGAACGCTTGCTCTCCAAGCCGCTTTCGGAGGTCTCCTCATCGTGAAAAACGAGATGGATATTCGGCAGATCCTCGAGATTCTGCCTCACCGCTTTCCGCTGCTTTTAATCGATCGAATCCTCGAACTCGAGCCGATGGTGCGCGCTCGCGGCTACAAGAACGTTACCTATAACGAACCGGTCTTTACCGGCCACTTTCCGAGCAACCCGCTTCTGCCCGGCGTCTATATGCTCGAGGCGATGGCGCAGCTTGGGGGATGCGTGGTGATGGAACCCGGTGAATTCGCGCGGAAAACGCCTTACCTCGCGGGGATCGATCATGCGAAATTTCGCCGTCCGGTTATTCCCGGAGATCGGCTGATGATGGACGTGCGGCTCACCCGTCATCGTCGTAATATCGGTTGGGTCGAGGCCGAAGCGAGCGTCGACGGGGAGTACGTCTGCTCGGCGGAGTTGATGTTCTCGATCGCTCCCGATCCGCGCGTTTACGGTGCCGAAGCATCGGTACTCACGGCGTAAGGATCGATGATACATCCTACCGCGATCGTTCATCCCGAAGCTCGTATCGGCCGAAGCGCAGAGATCGGTCCCTATTGCGTGGTCGGCAAGAACGTTACCATCGGCGAAAGGACGCTGTTGCAAGCGCACGTCGTCATTAACGGATGGACGACGATCGGCGACGATTGCACGATCTATCCGTTTACCACCATCGGAGCCGCTTCGCAAGACCGGAAATATCACGGCGAGCGCGCGTACACGCGTATCGGGCATCGCACGACGATTCGCGAATACGTCAGCATTCAGCGCGCGACCGGGAACGACGAAGTCACCGCTGTCGGCGACGACTGCTTGCTCCTAGCGTACGTGCACATCGCGCATAATTGCATCGTCGGCAATCACGTCACCATGAGCAACCTCGCGCAGCTCGCCGGGCACGTTGTCGTGCGCGATCACGTGACGATCGGCGGCATGGCGGGCGTCCACCAGTTCACGAGGATCGGCGACTACGCGATGCTCGGCGGTGCGAGCAAAGTGACGAAGGACGTTCCCCCGTTCTTGCTCGTCGAGGGCAACCCGGCGGAGGTCTACGGCCTCAACAGCGTCGGCTTGCGTCGCGCGCAATTTTCGGTGGAGGCTCGTAACGAGCTGCGGGCTTTCCACGACCTGCTCTACAAGGCGAATCTCAACGTTTCGCAAGCCGTCGAAAAGATGAAAGAACGCGTTTCGACCGACGCGGGCCGCACCTTCGTCGCCTTTCTGGAGGAGCCGCCAAACGATTCGAGCCGCGGTATCCTCAAGTAAGGGCGGCTCGTGAATGCGCCGCGACGGATCTTCTTTTCGACCGGCGAACCCTCCGGCGAGTTAGCGGCGCTCGCCTTAGGCGAGGCGATGCGCGAGCAAGATCCCGCGCTGCGGTTTTCGGGAATCGGCGCCGCCGGCATGCGCGCCGCCGGCTGGGAGCTCTATGCCGACCACACCGGTTGGGCGAGCCTCGGCCCTATCGCCGCGATACCGCGCATTCCAAAATTGCTCAACGAGATGTGGAAATGCGCGCGCGATCTCGCCGCCGCGCCGCCGGACCTGGTCGTGCTCGTCGATTTCGGCGCGTTCAATGTCCGACTGGCCAAAGAATTACGCGATAAATATCGCTATATCGGCCCGATTCTCTATCTCTTTCCCCCCGGTGCGTGGCTCGATAATCCCGGCCCCGCGCGTGCGGTCGCGGCGCGCGCGTTTCCGCTGACCGGATTCGCGCACCAGGCGGAGTTCTATCGTTCGCTGCACTTGCCCATCGCGTTCTTCGGCCATCCGCTCGCGCCGCGCATCGCATCGCGCGCTCCTCGCCCGGCGCCTCCGAGCGATGGCGGCAGCATCGCCTTGCTGCCGGGGAGCCGTCGGGACGAGATCGCGCGGATCGCGCCGCGGCTGCGCGAAGCGCTCGCCCTGCTGCGCCGAACGCGGCCGCAGTTGCGCGCGCGCGTCGGCGCAGCCGATGCACGAGCGCGCGCCTTATTGGAGCGGCTCTTCGACGGCGTCGCGCAGATCGAGATCTGCGATGGGCTGCACGAGGCCGTTCGCGATGCCGATGCGGCGTGGGTCGCCTCGGGAACCGCGGTGCTCGAGACGACGTTGAGCAACGTGCCGACGATCGCGCTCTACGCGATAACTCCGCTCCTCGCGCGACACGCGCGCAGCCTCATGCGCCGCCCCTACATCACGCTACCGAACCTGATCCTCAACCGCGAGGCGATTCCGGAGTTGTTGCAAGAACGGGCGACGCCGGAAAGGGTTGCCGAAGCGATGGAAGGCATCCTCCGCGCGCCCGATACCTGGTATCGCTCGGTCGAAGGCCTGCGCGAAGCGCTCGGCCCCGCCGATGCGCTTGCGAATTGCGCCCGATACGCACTCTCGACGGCGCGAGAACGCTGATGCGCATCTATCACACCTCCGACATGCACGACCGTCATGGATTCGCGACGCGACTTGCAGAGCTGCGCGCGCGCGCGCCCGGCCTGCTCGTCGATTGCGGCGATTCGCTGCGCGGAAGCCAGACGGTCTTTTACCGCAACGAGCCGATCGTCGCCGAGATCGACGCCGCGAAATACGATCTGCAGGCGATGGGCAATCGAGAATTTCATTTTCTCTTCGGGGCTGTTCGCGCGCGCGCGGCGATGATGGAGCACCCGTTGCTCTGCAGCAACCTCGTCGACACGAAGGGGCGCGCGCTTCCCTTTCACACCGACTACGTTCTCGCGCTGGAGGTGCCGACGCACTTTCTCGGGTTGCTCGTCACGCAATATCCGCAGGGCAGCCCGTGGGAAAAACTCTTCGGTTGGCGCTTTCTCGATCCGATCGAGGTGGTGCGGCGATACGCCGAACGCATCCCCGTCGGCGATGCGTTGGTCGTGCTCTCCCACCTTGGGCTTTCGATGGATCGTCGACTCGCTGCGGCGGTCGAGCGCATCGATCTCGTCCTCGGCGGGCATAGCCACGATACGTTGTTCGCTCCGGAATACGTGGGTGAGGTGCCGATCGTTCATGCCGGCCCCTACGCCCGATACGTCTCTCGAACCGAACTCGCGTACGACGGCGGCGCGCGCCGTCTCCGCATCTCCGATTTCGAACTGATGCCATTATTGGAGAGCCGTGAATAAGACGCGCGTGCTCCTCGTCAGCAATGGAAACGGCGAAGCGGCGATCGCGCAACGCCTCGCGGTGGCATTGCATGAAGCGATCCCGGGGCTCGCGCTCGACCATCTTCCGCTCGTCGGCGAACCGCAATCGACCGCCGAAGCGCGCGTGGTCGGTCCCCGCGCCGCGTTGCCGAGCGGCGGGCTGATCGCGATGTTCAATTTGCGAAATATCGTCGACGATATAGCTGGGGGGTTGCTCGGCCTGACGATTCGCCAACTCCACTTCTTGAAAAAAGCGCGCGGCAATTACGACCTGGTCCTCGCGGTCGGGGACATCTTCGCCCTAATTATGGCGTCGCAGACGCGCGCCCGCACGATCTTCGTCGGTACGGCCAAAAGCGTTTCGGTCGCACGCTACGGAGCGATGGAGCTGCGTGCGATGCGCAAAGCCGCGTACGTTTTCGTTCGCGATCGCGCGACTGCCGAGGATTGCCGCGCCCGCGGCATCGAGGCGGTGGAAGCCGGAAACGCCATCGTCGATCTCCACGACCGCGATGCCGTCGTCGATCTGCGCCTTGCGGGTGATGACGAGCTCGTACTCTTGCTCCCGGGAAGCCGTGCCGGAGCGTACCAAGAAGCGACCGTTCTCTGCGCGACGTTCGCCGCCGCTCGAGCGCGCGGCGCGCGCATCGTCGGCGCGCTCTCGGTCGCACCGCGACTCGACGCGCGGCAATTCATCGACCGGCTCGCCGCCGAGGGGTGGAGCTACGACGAGCGCGGAGATGGCGACGGGCGCGCGCAACTCGTGCGCGGCGACGCGCGCGTGTTGCTCTGGAGCGGCGGCGTGGGAGCGCTCCTCGCGCGCGCCGCGCTCGTTCTCGGACAGGCGGGAACGGCGAACGAAGCCGCCGCTGCGGCGGGGATTGCGGTGGCGGCGATCGACGATGGGCGGACGCGCGCCGAGCGCTGGTATCGGATGCGGCAGCGCGCGCTGCTCGGCGATGCCATGACGATGCTCCCGAGCGATCCCGAGCGAGCCGGAGAACGGCTCGCCGCGCTGCTCGCCGATAAAGCGCTGCGCGCGCGCATGGGCGAGATCGGGCGCGAACGCATGGGCGAACCCGGCGCGACGCGACGCATCGCCGAGAGGGCCGCAGCGTGTCTCAACCTACACTGAAACGCGCGCTCGCGTTAGCGTGCGCGCTCGCCTTTGCGTGCCTGCCGCTCTTCCCGGCGTTCATCATGCTGACGCCGGCGAGTATACCGGGGGTTTCCATGCTCTCGCGAGGCGCCGCGCTCGCGATCCTCGCGGCGATGGGATTGCTCGCGGTCGTCGCGGGCGGCGTGCTCGCGTTCGTGAAGCGCGTCGAGCAGCCGATGGTGTTGCCGCTGCTGCTCTGGCTCGGCGCGGCGCTCCTCTCGGCGGCGTTGGGCTTCGCGCCGCTCTACGGCATCGTGTTTTTGGGGATTTTTCTGCTCGGCATTCTCTGGCACGTCGGCATACTCGCGAGTTACGACGGGCGCGGAAATGCAGCGGTTATGTTTACCGGGCTGCTGAGCGCGGCATCGGTCGCGTTCGTGGTCGCCATCGCTGCGGTGCTTCTCCATCGTCCGGCGGCGATCTATGCCGCGCAGCACGGGCGCGCGGTGGGGAGCTTCATCCTTCCGGGCGAACTCGCCGGATACGTGCTCGTTATCGTTCCAATCGCTCTCGCCGTCGCTTCACTCTCGCAACATCCGTGGCTGCGTAGACTCGCGGCTTTCGCCGCAGCGAGCGGCATCGTGGCGTTGGCGTTGAGCTTTTCGCGAACCGGATGGGTCGCCGCGGGCTGTGCGGGGATCGCTTATGCGATTCTGGTCATTCGCGAGCGACGCAAACGGCGAACGCTGGCGGTCGCCGTCGCCGCATTTACCGCAATCTCGGTGGCGGTCGCGTTTAACGTCCACCACGACCCTAGCGAGAACTTCACGCGTCTCTCGATTTGGCAAACGGCATTGGGAATCGTTCGCCGCTTTCCGCTGACGGGAAGCGGTCCGTTCACCTTCGGCACGATCTACGCACACCTTCGGCTTCCCGACGGCGATGCGGTCGCCTATCACGCGCACGACCTCTATCTCACCCTGCTTGCAGAGACGGGAATTCTCGGCTTGCTGGCGATGCTCGCGGCGTGGTGGCGATTCGGCCGCGAATGGATGCATCGCTTCGCGGCCGCCGATCCGAACGCGCGCATCCTCTCGGGTGCGATCGTCGCCGGGCTCATCGGCACGCTGGTACAGGGCACGATCGATACCTCGACGCTGGTGCTCTTCGGGCTCTGGCTACCGACCATGGCGCTGGCATTAGCGAGCGCTCGCTATGGAATGGGTGAATCCCTATGAAACGCGGCGCAACGCTCGTCCTCGCGCTTTTCGGGCTCGCGGCGTGCTCCTCGCCGCAGCCGCCGCACGGCGCTCCGAGCCCGAGCCCGACGCATTCCCCCGGCTTGCCTTCGCTCACCGTGCGAGCGGTCGGCAGCGCGAAGCGACCGATTCGCATCGTGCAGACGCGTCGCAACAACACTCGGGAGTACCAACTCCTCGCGCGGACGATTCACAGCATCGGTGCGGCGAGCGAAGCACGCGTGCGCCTGAGCGACGTTCGCGTGACTTTCACCGCGCGCGACGGCTCGACGCTGGTCGCCGACTCGCCGTACGCGATCGTCGACGAACGGGACGGCTCGGTCGAGATGAGCGGCGGGGTTCGCGCCGAGAACAAGGCCGGGGTGCGCCTGACCTGCCGGACCCTGGTCTACCGGCGCGGCGCGCAATCGCTTCACGGCAGCGGTGACGTTCACTTGTACGGCGAACGCGGAATGAACGCCGTCGGCCGGACCGTCGATGCCGATATCGCGCTCTCCAAGGTGAGAATAGAATGAACGACCGAAAGATCGAATTACGCGGCCTTGTAAAACGCTACGGCGATCGCACGGTCGTGGACAACGTTAGCGCCGACGTCGGCACCGGCGAAGTCGTCGGGTTGCTCGGCCCGAATGGGGCGGGCAAGACGACGACGTTTTATATGGTCGTCGGATTGGTGAAACCCGATAGCGGAAGCGTCGTGCTCGAAAACGGCGACGGAGAGATCGATCTCACGCACGCGCCGATGTACCAGCGCGCGCGCAGCGGCATCGGCTACCTCGCGCAAGAAAATTCGATTTTTCGCAAACTTTCGGTCGGCGACAACATTCGGCTCATCTGGCAGCAGCGGGGAGTCAGCGACGAGGAACGCGAGAGGCGCCTCATGCCGTTACTTGAGGAGTTCGGGTTGCAACGCTTCGTCAACGCGCGTGGAGAATCGCTCTCGGGCGGCGAGCGCCGCCGCGTCGAGATCGCCCGCGCGCTCGCGACCGATCCCGCGTTTTTGCTACTCGACGAACCCTTTACGGGAATCGATCCTATCGCCGTCGCCGATATCCAAGTGATGATCAGGCAACTTCGCGACCGTGGCCTCGGCATTCTCATCACCGACCATCAGGTGCGCGAAACGCTCGCAATCGTCGACCGCGCGTACATTCTCAACAACGGGAAAATCGAAGTTGAGGGAAGCGCGCAAGACGTCCTCAATTCGCCGACCGCGCGCAAGTTTTATCTCGGCGAGAGTTTTCGCCTGTGATTCGCGCGCTGGCGTGCCGGACGATCCTCGACCGATACGTTCTGCTCGAACTCGCCGGCCCGTTCGGCTTCGGCCTCTCGGCATTCACGCTCATCTTCGCAGCGACGCAGATTCTCGCGCTCGGGCGCCTCGTTAGCAACGATCACGCGCCGCTCGGCGCGGCGATCGCCATCTTCATCTGGCAGATCCCCGGAATGGTCGTGCTGGTCATTCCGATGGCGCTCTTGCTGGGAACGCTGTTGGCGATCCAACGGCTCTCGGCAGATAGCGAGATTACCGCCATGAAGGCCGGCGGCATTTCATTCGTGCGAATCGTCAGCGCGTTGCTGATCGCCGGGCTCGTCGTCTCGCTCGTCGATTATATCGTTCAGGAGAACGTCGTACCGTTCGCGGCTTCGCAAGTGAGCGCGATAGAAGATAGCGCGATCAGCCACACCAGCGCATTCAACCAAGATCTCACGGTTTCGGCGCCGCTTCCCGGCGGCGGGCGCCAGGTGACCATCGCCACCGGGTATCAACCTCACTCGCAGGCGCTGCTGAACGTCACGTTGGTTCAGTACGACGCATCGAATACGCCGGTGCAGATCATCTTTGCCAAGCGCGCCGATTTTCAAGCGAACAGCTGGCTGCTCAACGACGTCAGCGCCTATCGCTTCGATGCGAACGGCGTCACGCTCTCGGAGCCGCACGTGGCGCAGCAGGAGATCTCGATCGGCGAACAGCCCGCCGATATCGTCGAGCGGCTCACCCACAACGATCCCGACGCGATGAGCAGGCGACAAATTGCGGCGCTCATTCGGACGGGGCAGCTTTCGGGCAACGGGTTGCGGAAATATTTGGTCGCCTTTCACGAAAAATTGGCGCGCCCGTTCGCGTGCTTCGTTTTCGTGCTGATGGCGATTCCGTTCGGTATCCGCGCGTTGCGCGGCGGCGGGGGCGGCGCGAGCCTCGGCTTCGGCCTCGCCGTGGCGATTGCGTTTATCTATTACGTCGTGCTGACGATCTTCTCGTATCTCGCGCAAAATTTTATCGCGATCGCGCCGCTCTTAGTTTGGATGCCTAACGCAATTTTCACGGCCATCGGCTTATGGCGACTAACCAGAATGGCGGCGGTGTGAGGCGATGAGTTTTCTCGACGATCTGCGCGGCTCGCTCTTGATCCTCGGCATCGTGCTTTTGGCCGGCGGAATTTCCTACGTCGGCGATCGCGTCGGCCACCAGGTCGGGCGCAAGCGATTGACGCTTTTTAATATTCGGCCGCGTTATACTTCGACGATCGTCGCCATCGCTACCGGCATGTTGATCGCGCTTGCGGTGGTCAGCGTCGCTCTATTCGCTTCTCGCGACGTGCAAACGGCGTTCTTTAAGTTGGCGTCGGTCAATCGCGAGATCTCGACGCTCCAACAACGCGAGCGCGAGCTCGGCAAGAAGGTGAATACGGGGCGCCTGGTCGTTGGCGTCGATAGCTTGATGACCGATTTTTACGCAACGATTCCGCAGGGCTCCGGCGTCGCTCGCCGCAAGGAGATCATGCGCGCGTTTTTCGACGACACCGTGAAATTCGTGAACCAAACCTACGTGCCGTTCGGCCTAAAGCCGGCGCGCGTTCCGAAGGGAACCTACCAACGGTTGGACGCTACGGCGAGCAGCCCGCAGTTGGGATTTCTAAACGGTCGCTCCAACGTATTGCTCATCGCCGTCGCGCACCGCAATCTCTTCGTAAACGACCGGATCGATCTCAGCCTCGATTCCGTTCCCGACACCCTCGTGTATCCGGCGAAAACCCAGATCGTGGAATTCAAAATCGATGCCGGTCGTAACGTGAACGTGAACTTGAGCATCCGGCAGTTGAGCAATGCCGTCGCTCAGGTGCTGCAAAACCGAGGGCTTTCGTCGGCATTGGTCGCCAACATCACGCCGGTCAGCGTCTATCCCTCGCTCTCGCGCATGCAACAGCTCCTTAAGAACGGGCACGGAAGCTATCTGCTCGTCGCCTGGGCGGCGACCGACATCTACCCGCACACGTACTTGCAAGAGGGGCAGATTCCCATCGTCGTGACGCTCTTACAGCCGGGGCAGAGCTCGATTCCGTGAGGATTCTCGGAGTCGACCCGGGTTCGCGCAAGGTCGGTGTCGCCGTCCTCGCCGAGAGCGGCGAGGTGGCCTTTCGTGCAATTCTCCGCCCCGAAGGGTTGCTCGATGAGATTCGCCCGCTGGTAGAGCGCTTCGGGGTAGAGGCGATCGCGGTCGGCGGCGGCACCCGGGGGACCGAGACGCTCGACCGGCTCGGCGAGCTCGGCCTTCCCTGCGAACGGGTCGACGAGACCAGCACCACCCTCGACGCCCGGAAGCTCTATTTTGAGGCCTATCCCCCCAGCGGCTGGCGCCGCTTCATCCCCCGCGGCATGCTAACGCCACCCCGGCCGATCGACGATTTCGCCGCCGAATTGATCGCACGCCGATTCGCGGAGAAACTTCGCGAGCGTTCCGACCGTTAAAGCTGTAGGGCGTAACTCGAGCGACCGATAATAAAAGTCCACGGGTTATTTTTCGCCCGACCAATCGGAGGCTGGAAGCAAGTGAAGGGCCTACACGGGATCTTCGCGGGAGTGCTCGCAGGGGTGCTCTGTTTTTCCTCTGCTTCCGCGCAGGGGCTCCAGGTCGGTGCAGAGCTCTTCCATCTCAGCGTTTCGACGGTCCAGAGCGTTCCCGGCGCCCTGCGCGGGGTGAGCCTACTACCGCGTCTTCCCAAGGGCGTGGCCGGTGCGCCGCTAGCCCCGTCGATCGTTCCCGATCTCCTCACCGCGCTCTCCTTCGCAGTAGAGGCCCCGAAGATCGCCGACGGCGTTCGCTTCGGCGCTGCGGTGGCGCCGGTCCGGCTCGTTAGCGTCGGGACGGCCCGCTTTCAGACCCCTGAGCCGGTGACGGTCGGGGAGAGCTTCGACCAAGCTTCACCCCAGCCGCTCCACTTCGACTTCGGCGACCCCTCGCAGCGACCGGCGTTCCAGCAGAGGCGGCCGCGACCGAATCTTCTCGGGCGTCTTATTGGCGCGATACGCGGTGCGAAGACGAGCGTCGAGCTACGGACGACCCAGCGTGCGCAGAACGGCTTACTCATGCCGCTGCCGGCGGCGAACGACCAGGTTCTCGGCGGAACTACTAAAATTGCGCTTCATGCCGTCGGGCGTACGGTTACACTCGGGCTCTCGAGCCGTTTCGAGCACCGCTCGCGCGGGCTCATCTCCACCGAGAACCTTTCGCCGACGCTCGACCCGACGCTGGGTTTCGACGGCGTCAGCCGGCTCGTGCTACCCCCGGCAGCGTTCAACGACCTCACCAGTTCGAGCATCGGCGCGAGCCTTGCGGTGCCGGTTTCGTCGCGCTTCACCGTCGGGCTTGGCTACCGCAGCGGGACGCTCGTTGGGACCTACGGCTCGTTATCGCCGACGACGCTCTCGGGAAGCGATAGCCGCTATTTTGGGAGATTGACCTACACGTTGCCGCACGCGCCGGCGACGCTCACCTTCCAGGCACGGCAATACCGTTTTAACGACAATCTACAATTGACGCCGAATCAGACGCAATTACGCGCCGGCGTCGATCTCACGATTAAATTCTGATCCGCCGAACGCTCCTCGCCGTCGCCGTCGCGGCCGTCGTGCTGCTCGGAATCGTGCAGCTCGGCTCCGACGCGCTCTTCGCGAACGCCGCCGTGCCGGAATCGCTGCCGCATGCGATACCCAAAGCCTGGGGCGGAGCCATTTACCGTGCGATCGATCGGATCGCTCCCGCACCCTATATCGCTCGCGAACTCGGCCGCGATGCGTTGCGTAGTGGCGATGCTGCGGCCGCAACGGCGTACGCCGTAACGCTTCCGTCGGGGGGCGCGCGCGACGCGCTGCTCGCGTCGATCGAACGCGCGCGCGGCGATGATGCGACGGCGATCGAATACGAACTCGCCGGGCTCGATCTGCCGCGCTTGCGCGCGCGGATCGATGCGCTGGCAAAGGCACATCCGCGTGCCGCGTACGCACTGGCGTTGCGCCTGCGCGAACGGCTCGCGAGCGCGACGACGCATCCCGATGCGTTGGCAAACGCCGACTGGCGTTGCGGCATGCTCGCGACGAGCGCCGTCTATCGCGGCCACCGTCGAGCACTCTGGAATTCGCGTGCTCGTCGCGCATTTCTCGCTGCGGCGCGCATGGCACCCTACGACAATACCTACGCACTCTCTGTGGCGGCATATTTTTTCCGCACGAACGATAACGCGCGTGCGCGCCGTTGGTATCGCCGCGTCGTTACCCTCAATCCGGCGAGCGCCGACGGCTGGTCGGGTCTAGGGAGCATCGCTCTGCGCGAGGGCGATCTCCCCGCGGCACGCCGCTATCTCGCCACCGCGCTGCGCTACAACCCGCGCGCCGCAAGCGCGCGGATACTCTCCCGTAAATTGGCGGCACGCGAGCGCCCGTGAGAGTTGCGTTCGATCTCCAGCCGACCGTCGGCAGCGCGACCGGCATAGGCGAGTACGCGCGCGAACTCGGGCGCGCGCTTGGAGAGATTCCGGAGATCGATCTCGTTCCGCTGAGCGCTCCGCACATCGATCCCTGGCGTTTCGACCGGCGCGCGTACTGGGAGCAAGTGCTCCTGCCGATCGCCGCGGCGCGCTCGCGCGCGACGATCCTGCACTGCACTTCGGGAACGATGCCGGCGCTATCGACGTTGCCGATCGTGCTGACGTTGCACGATGCCGCCTGGTTGCGCGTGCAAGGGCACACGCGCTGGTACGCGCGCGCGTACTTCGGCGAACTGATGAAGCATTTGGCGGCGCGCGCGAGAGAGATCGTCACCGTCTCCGCGTTCTCCGCGCGCGAGATTCTCGCGTTGCATCCCGGGATCGACGAACGGCGCGTGCACGTCATTCCGCTCGGCGTCGCCGAGGAATTCGCGCGCCTCCCGTTGCGCGAAGGCGACGAGGCGACGATCTTGGTCATCGGAACGGTAGAGTCGCGAAAAAATCTCGAAATCGTGATTCGCGCGCTTCCCTCGTTACCCGGCGTGCGCGCTATTTCGGCGGGGCCGAGCACGCCCTATCGCGATGCCTGCGCCGCGCTCGCGCGCGAACTCGGGGTCGAGAATAGGGTTGAATTTCGCGGCTACGTCGGGCGCGATGCGTTGCTCGATCTCTACGCAACGAGTACGGTGCTCGCGATGCCCTCGCGCTACGAAGGCTTCGGCTTACCGCTCGCGCAGGCGTGCTGTGCCGGGCTGCCGGCGATCGCCGCGCGCGGATCTTCGCTCGACGAGATTGCGGGCGCGAGCGTTCCGCGCGTGAACGCCGACGATCTCGCGGGTTGGATCGAGGCGTTCGCAGCGGTTTTTGCCGATCCCGAGCACGCGCGTCGCGCGGCCGCCGCGGAACGCGCGGCTGCGGTCGAACGCTTTTCGTGGCGTCGCGCAGCGAGCGCTACCGCCGAGATCTATCGAATCGCTTCGACGTAGACCGGGGAGCCCGGAGCGCCCGCCGGAACGCTGCCGTCGTCGGGTGCGAGGATGAGCCGAACCGGAAAACTCGATCCCGCATCGGGAATCGTCGTGATGTGCAGCCGGAGAAATCCGCGCGCCGGCACGACGTATCCGCGCAATTTATAGCGCGTGAACGCGCGCACTTGATGCGACTGCACTAAAACGCGATCGATGAGATAGGTCCCAGTCGCGCTTCCGCCGCGCGGGTTTTCGTAGATCGCAATCGTTTGGGCGCGGTGCGTCGGGTTCACGACGTTGATTTCGAAATTCTGGAGGACGCCGTAATCGCCGGAGAGCGCCTGGCCGACGAGATCGTTGGGCAGCGGCACCTGGCCGACCGCGAGCTCCAGGTAGGGGTCCTCGACGCTCCACTGCGTCGAGTAGGTGAACTCCGGAATCGAATAGATACCGCGTGCGTGCGCGTGATGGCCGACGAGGAGCTTGTCGTTGCTCGGGGCCGAATCGGGCGAATCGCTCGCTCGCTGCGCGAAGAGCATCAGGTGAATCAGGCCGCCGTTGAGCACGCGCAGTTGCAGCAAATCGCTGACGATGGAGTTCGCGGGAAGATCCTGTTCGGCGAGATTGATGCTGCCGTATCCCGGAATCTGAACGATCTTGCCTTCGTTGGTGACGAGATGAACGAGGAAACGCTTCGTCGAGATATGCCCCGCTTCCATTTCGTTGGGGCTGGGCCCGCCGCGCCCGTCGATGAATTGAAGCAGCGCCGGTTCGGGCGAAGTATTGGTGGCGCGCAAGACGATGCGGCGCGCGATGGAGTGAGGCGGATTGTAGTGGAAATAGAGAAAGCGCGAGGGCGCTTGCCGGTGGAGATCGGCGGTGAAGAGCACGCCGTCGGTGGTGAGACGTTCGGGGAAATCGCTCACCATCAACGATGACGGCGAGATGCGCGGCGCCGCAATATTTTCGACCGTGAGATTGACGGTCGAATCGACTTCGATGTAGCCGTTTCCTTGCAGCGTGACGGGAACGCTGAGATGTAAGACGTCGTCGACGCCGAGCGGCGTCGTGATGCCGATCTGCGAGCGGCTCAAAACGAGTTGCGCGCCGGGGCGCAGCGTGACATTCGCGGAGATCGCATCGGTGACGCGTTTGAGAACGAACGAGGCGCTCGCCGGCTCGCCGGTGACGCGGACGAGCAACGCGTTTTGCGGCGTCGTTCCGGCGGGATAGGCGACGACGATCGGGATGGTTGCGGAGATGCCGCGGCTATCGGTGAGGGTGACGCTCGTCGAACCGGGCGCGATGCCCGCGATGCTGAGCATCTCGGTGTTGGTATTGAAGCTCACCGCCGCGACCTGCGGATTGCCGCCGGAGAGCACGACGTTGCCGAGCGTGTTGCCGACCGTGACTTGCACCGAGGAGCCGACCGGAACGAGCGCCGAGGCGGGGGAGAAAACGATCGGGACCGGCGTCGGCGTCGGGGTGGGCACCGGGGTCGGCGAGGAAAGCGGGCTCGACGATGGCAGCGGGCTCGACGACGAGAGCGGGTTCGGCGTGGAGGGTGCGCTCGGCGACGAGGGAGGATTCGGCGACGAGAATGGGCTCGGCGTCAGCACTGGTGCGGGGGAGAGGGTGGCGACCGGAGTCGGCGAGGGCGGGGCGCTCGGTGCGACCTGCGGGCGCAGCGCGGCGAGGCCGAGCGTTGCCGGGAGGAGGATGAGCGCGAGCAGTGGGGTTCGACGCATCGATGGGTTAGGAGAGTGCCGCCGTCGCTCGCCGAACCGCGCTCGAGAGCAACGTTTTGTAGCCGACGCTGGGGAAGAGCACAGTAACGTAGTCGCGTTCGGCGCGCTCGATCGTGCCGATGCCGAATTTCGGATGTTCGACGATCTCGGAGATGCCGTAGCCGTCGCCTTGGATGTTGGCGACGCGCGGCAGCGTTGCGGCGCGCAGGCAGTTATCGCACGCGCCGCAGTTCTCGGTGGTAAAACTCTCGCCGAAATAATTGAGGATGAAGCGGCGGCGGCACGACGTCGCTTCGGCGTACTGCAGCATCATCGCGAGCTTGCTCTGATCGTACGAACGTTTCGTTTCGTAATTCGCGAGATTGAGCACCAATTCGCGATTCTTGCGCGCTGCCTCGGAGACGGTATAGGTGCTGCGCGCGACGGTATCGATGTACCCGGCTTTGCGCAGCAACGCGAGAATGACTTTGAGTTTGGTGAGCGGCAACTGCAGGATCTTGCGCAGATCGACCATCGCGACCCCGCTCTCTTGCGTGCCGAAGACTTCGATCGTGCCGAAGACGCGCTGGACGTCCTCGATATCGGGAT
>JAJYHP010000188.1 GCA_021784715.1 bacterium | reverse complement strand
GGCAGCTGGAGAAGGTGATCTATTTTGCCGCGTGGGTCGTGATCGATCCCGGCAATACGCCGTTGCAAAAACGCGAGGTGCTCTCCGAGCAGAAGTATCGCGAACTCTCCGACAAGCATAAAGACGATCGCGGTCGCGTGCAGTTCAAGGCGGGGATGGGCGCCGAAGCGATTCGGGAGCTCCTGAAGGATCTCAACCTCCAGAAGGTTCGCGACGAACTGCGCTCCGAACTCGACGGCGGCCCGAACGGCTCGCGCCGCACGCGCGCCGGCAAAGATACCGTCAGCCAGAAGCATCTCAAGACGATCAAGCGTTTGGAGATCGTCGAAGCGCTCATCACCTCGGGCAATAAACCGGAGTGGATGGTACTCGAAGCGGTTCCGGTCATCGCGCCCGAACTGCGCCCGATGGTGCAGCTCGACGGCGGCCGATTCGCCACCTCCGATCTCAACGATCTCTATCGCCGCGTCATCAATCGCAACAATCGCCTCAAGCGTTTGCTCGATCTCAACGCGCCGGAGATCATCATCAAGAACGAAAAGCGCATGCTGCAAGAAGCGGTCGATGCGCTGATCGACAACGGCCGTCGCGGTCGCCCGGTGACGGGCCCCAACAATCGCCCGTTGAAATCGCTCTCCGATATTCTCAAAGGCAAACAGGGGCGTTTCCGCCAGAACCTACTCGGAAAGCGCGTCGATTACTCCGGCCGTTCGGTGATCGTGGTCGGCCCGACGCTGAAACTCCACCAGTGCGGTCTCCCCAAAGAGATGGCCCTCGAGCTCTTCAAGCCGTTCGTGATGAAGAAGCTCGTGGACCGGCAGCTCGCGCATAACATCAAGAGCGCGAAGCGCATGGTCGAGCGCGTGAAGCCCGAGGTGTGGGACGTTCTCGAAGAGATCATCAAGGAGCATCCGGTGCTGCTCAACCGCGCCCCGACGCTCCACCGTCTCGGTATTCAGGCCTTCGAGCCGGTTCTCGTCGAGGGCAAGGCGATCCATTTGCATCCGTTGGTCTGTACGCCGTACAACGCCGATTTCGACGGCGACCAGATGGCGGTCCATCTTCCGCTTTCAGCGGGCGCGCAAGCCGAAGCGCGGATCCTCATGCTTTCCTCGAACAATACCTTGCTGCCGGCGTACGGAAACGCCGTCTCGATTCCGACGCAAGATATGGTGTTGGGCCTTTACTACATCACGTTCCAACGCGATGAATATAAGGGCCCGGCGCGCGGCGAGATTACCGAAAACTTCGATATCAGCGATCGGCCGACGAAGAAGAACGCTCCCACGGCCGATGCTCCGGGCTCGCTGCCGACGTTCTCGAGCTTTAACGAAGTCATGCTCGCGTACGAAAGCCATGCGGTGAAGCTCCAGGAGTGGATCTACGTGCGCTTTAACGGCGAGTTGATCAAAACGACCGCGGGGCGCGTGATCTTCAATAGCTCGTTCCCCAAACATTGGAACCACGCGTTCGTCAACCAGATCATCGATAAGAGTGCGCTCAAGAAGCTCATCACGCTCTGCTACCGGAACTACGGAAATGCAGAGACCGCAATGTTCCTCGACTCGGTCAAAGAGCTTGGGTTCCGGTACGCAACGCGTTCGGGCACCTCGGTCTCGGTGAGCGATATCGTCGTTCCTCAAGCCAAGCATGCGATCATCGAAAAAGCGCAGAGCGAAGTCGACGAATTGCATCGCTTCTACGAGCAAGGCTTCATCCGCCAGTCGGAGCAGTACAACAAGACGATCGAGATCTGGTCGAAGGCCTCCGAAGACGTCACGCAAGCCATGCAGAAGGCGCAGGAGCCGCTCAACCCGGTCTTCATGATGGCGACCTCGGGCGCTCGCGGTTCGATCGCACAGGTCAAGCAGCTCGGCGGTATGCGCGGACTGATGTCCGATCCGAGCGGCGAGATTCTCGAAATCCCGGTGAAGGCGTCGCTCAAAGAAGGCTTGACGATGTTCGAGTACTTCATCTCGACGCACGGCGCTCGTAAGGGGCTCGCCGATACGGCGCTCCGTACCGCCGACTCCGGCTACCTCACGCGCCGCCTCGTCGACGTCGCGCAAGACGTCATCGTTCGCGAGGACGATTGCGGCACCGCCGACGGCATTCTCGTCTAACATATCCGCGTCGGACGCGAGATTATCGAACCGATCACCGACCGTATCATCGGTCGTCGCTGCGCCGAGGACGTCGTCCACGGTAAGGAGACGCTCGTCAAGCGCGGTGAAGAGATCGACGAAGATAAGGCCAAGGAAATCGTCGATGCGGGCGTTCCGACGGTGAAGATCCGTTCGGTATTGACCTGTAAGTCGAAATACGGCGTCTGCTCGGCGTGCTACGGGCGCGATCTCGCGACCGGCAAACACGTCGATATCGGCACCGCTGTCGGTATTATCGCCGCGCAATCGATCGGCGAACCGGGCACGCAGCTAACCCTGCGTACCTTCCATACCGGTGGCGTGGCGACCGAGGATATCATCACCGGTCTCCCGCGCGTCGAAGAAATCTTCGAAGCGCGCAAACCCAAGGGTGAAGCGATCGTCGCCGAGATCGCGGGACGCGTCTCGTTCGGTGAGGATAAGGTCCATCGCACCGTGATCGTCACCGACGAAGCCGCGCTCTACGATGAGAAAAACCAGCCGCCGGTCTACGAGATTCCGCAAGGGACGCATCTCGCGGTGACCGAGGGGCAACTCGTCGAACCCGGCGACCGTCTCACCGAAGGATCGCTCAATCCGCACGTCATCCTTCGCTTTAAGGGCGAGACCGCGCTTCAGGATTATCTGGTTCAAGAAGTGCAGAAGGTCTATCGTTCGCAAGGCGTCGATATCAACGACAAGCATATCGAAGTGATCGTGCGTTCGATGCTGCGCAAGGTGAAGATCACCGACGGCGGTGCGACGCACTTGCTCCCCGGACAGACGGTGGAATCCTCGGTCTTCAACGACGCAAACGAAAAAGCGCGCGCCGAGAAAAAAGATATCGCGGAAGCACTTCCGGTGCTCCTCGGCGTCACGAAAGCCTCGCTCGCGACCGATTCGTTCCTCTCGGCGGCATCGTTCCAAGAGACGACGCGCGTCCTCACCGACGCAGCGATTCGCGGAAAATACGATCCGCTGCTCGGGTTGAAAGAGAACGTGATCATCGGCAAACTCATTCCCGCAGGAACGGGTATGTCGCGCTATCGCAACCTCACCATTCAACCGCAGGGCGAAGAGATCGATCCGGACGGACGTCCGCTTCACCCGCAGTTCGATACCGCGTACGCGATGACGGCCGACGAAGCGGCCCTCATCGAAGCGATGGCGGTCGGCGGCGGCGATACCAGCCGGCTCGCGTCGGCATACGAGCGCAATAACGCACCCCCGACGGTGCATTACGAGGGCGAGTACGCGGAGCACGAATCGGTACACGTCGCGAAACCGCGGACTCAGTACGACCAGCGCAACGGGATCAGCATCGAAGAGCTCTAAGCTCCACGAGGCGGGGATTCGAAAGGGGCGGGGGCGATGTTCGTCCCCGCCCCTTTGCTGTGCCAGACAGGTGGCAGAGCCGACTGAGAGAGTAGCGGTGATGGACCAGCTCGAACTCGCCGCCCGCCTTCCCCGTTATCGCTCTCGTGCCGCCCGCGATGCGATCGCCGGTGCGCTCGGATATCCGAATCGTTGGCAGGAGCGCTCGCTCGCCGCCGCCGGCGCCGAGCGTTTCGAGGCGCTCTTGGCAGAGGAGGTCCGCGACGGCATTCGCCCGGGGCTGCTCTTCGATGCACGCAATGCGCTCGTCGCCGAGATGCGTCGGTTCGCGCGCAGCGCGCTCGCGCGACGCCTCCGCCGGCTACGGCCGGTGCAGATTCTCGCGCGCGGTGCGAAGGCGCGCCCCTTCGATGCGCTTGTCCGCGCTCCGGATGGGCGAAGCGTCGCCATCGTGGTTCGCCCGATGCCGACCGGCGAAGCCCGGCTCGATATCTATCGCGCACTCCGCGGAGCGATCGAGCGAGCGGGCGGCAGCGAGGCGCTCGCCGCGCTTCTGTTGATCGACCCGCTCACTGGGGCCTCGCAGAGTATGCGGCTCGACGAGATCGCGCGGTTACAACGGGGGAGCACCGCGGCGTAATGTCGGAAGAAGGTCGCCGTGGTCGAGGTTTTCTATCGTTATCGCGTTCATCCACAGCAGGCGTCGGCATTCGAACATGCCTTCGGCTCCAATGGGCCCTTTGCAAACCTGTTTAAAAGTCATCCCGGATATCGGCGCACGCGTCTCTTCCGCCATCGCGCCGAAGAAGATATCTATCTTTCGATCGATGTGTGGGAGAGTAAGAGCGACTGGGATGCCTTTCGCGCCGCTCACGCCGAACGTTACGCGCAGCTCGATCGCGAGCTCCATTTGCTCTACCTCGAAGAGCATTTACTCGGCTTCTTTGAAGGCGACGAAGAGTACCGCGAGCCATTCGAGGCCTCCGTCTAACGCTTGAGGTTGCGGGGCGAGAGGGGCATCATGCACGCGCAGGCAAATGGGGGCCCATGAGTACAACCTTTGGCCGCACGTCGACGGCCTCGCAGAGTTCGACGTTGAAAGCGGGCGATGCCGCCCCCGCGTTCAAGCTTGAAAGCCATCTCGGCGAAAAATTTTCGCTCGCGGATCGGAAGGGCGTCGGCGCGACGGTGCTGGCCTTTATCCCGTTCGCGTTCACGCCGACTTGAACGAATGAAATGCCCGGCTTCGAACGCGCGCTGCCGCGTTTCGCCGAGCACGGTGCCCAGGTCGTGGGCATCTCCATCGATTCAGTACACTCGTTGCGCGCCTGGGCTCTCAGCATGGGCGGCATCACCTACCCGCTGCTCGCGGATTTCTGGCCGCACGGTGAGGTAGCGAAGGCATATGGCGTGCTGCGCGACGGCGGCTTTGCCGAGCGAGCGGTCTTCATTATCGATCGGAACGGCGTCGTCCGCTACATCGATATCCATGCGATGGGCGAGGCGCCCGATCCCGAGCAGATTCTCGAGGAACTCGCAAAACTCTAAAATCGCATCGGTGCCGCGCACTCTGCCATACATCTGGCAGGGTGCGCGAGCAGAATCGGGGCATGAACGCTTTTCATGCCAGCGGACTTCTCGTGGATCCGCAACCCGATCGGAGCCCTCAGCGGATCGCCCTCTATGCGTGGGGCGGTAGCCTCGCGAACGCCGCCGTCGAGGCCGCGATCGTCGAACTCACGCCGCGCTCCTCCCAGCACTCCGGCTCGTTTGCATTGCTGCTGCGCGGTTCGGGCGTCGCCGAGCTCCACCCCACGGCGGCCCAGCGTGCTCGCGGTGATATCGCGGCCTACGCGCGCGATCTCGCTCGGCGGGGTGCCACCCGTTCCGTCCACCTCTTCACCCGGAGTCTCCCCGAGCCGAGCGCGCTCCGTCGAGCCCGGCGGGCCGGGGTGGAGATCATCGTCAGCCCCATCGACGTGCTCGGCGCGATGACGCTGGTCCACGGGGAAAGAACCCTGCCTTCAGCGTCGGCCCAGGATGCGGCGTGATACTTGCGCAAGAGCCATGATAGCTATGCAACAACACGCCAAGATTGCCGTCGTCGACGACGACCGGATGCTGCGCGAGATGATCGAGCTCGGCCTCACCCAAGAAGGCTACGAGGTCAAGAGCGCCTCGGATGGTCAGGCCGCGCTCGATCTGGTGCGCTCGTTCAATCCCGACGCGATTCTCCTCGATATCATGATGCCGAAGATCGACGGCGTAACGCTGGTGCCGATGCTGCGTAACATCACGCAGGCGCCGATCCTCATGCTGACCGCAAAGGGCGATCTCGACGACAAGCTCAAGACGTTGGGTTCGGGAGCGGACGACTACGTCGTAAAGCCCTTCTTGTTCGAAGAACTGATCGCGCGGCTGCAGGCCCATTTGCGACGCCCGCAGATCCACGAAGACGAGCAGATCCGTTGGAACGACCTCGCGCTCGACCTGGGATCGCGCGAGCTCCGTCGCGGAAGCGAACGGATCGAATTAACGCAACGCGAATTCGATTTGCTCGCCGTGTTTATGCGCGATCCACGACGCATTTTCAGCAAAGAGCATCTGCTCGAACTCGTCTGGGGACACGATTTCGAGGGTGGCCCGAATATCGTCGAAACCTACATCTCCTATTTGCGTGCGAAAGTGGACCGGGCGGGCTCGAGCACCTCGTTTCTCCGAACGGTTCGCGGCGTCGGGTACGGTTTAAGTAACGTATGACCGGGCGCGGTTCGCTCGCCGTTCGCCTCGCCTCCCTGTACGCAACGATGCTCGCCGTCGTCGTGCTTTTGGTGATCGTCGCATCCTCGATCGCATTGGTCTTCGAACTCTCGCAGTTCACGCACGATATCATCGTCGCCAAACACGACGAGGCGCGCTTCCTCGCCGAGACCGCCGAGCGTGACGGCCAAACGCTCAAGAGCGCCGCACCGCGAATGATTCGCGAACTCTCCGGGATCGGGCTCGATGTCGCGGTCTTCGACGAGCAGGGAAAATTGCTCGCGGGAGACCCCTCGCTCCATCCCCCGTTGCTCGCCCATATGATCGCCCAACGTCGGCGAGAGCGGCTGCGCCCGCCTCAGCCTCCCGGAGCGTTCCCCGAACATCGCGAACCGTTCGGCCTCGCCGTCGTCCAGGGCGGCTACGTCGCATTCGTTCCGTCGATGCCGCTGGTCTTCGTTGCGCTCTTTCCGTATTGGCGGACGGTTCTCACCATCGGCGTCCTGGCGATTCTCGGAACCTTCGTCGTCGGGCGCATCTTCGCGCGCGAAGCCTTGCGACCGCTCGATGACGTCGCCGCAGCGCTCCGGTCGCTCGCGCAAGGCGACTACACGCCGCGCACCTTCATCATGGGCGGCGGCGACGAGATCGGTAATCTCACCGGCGCGTTTAACGACGCTGCGGCGAACGTCCATCAAGCGATGGAGGAGCGGCGCGCTACCGAGGACCGCATGCGGCGTTTCGTCGCCGATGCCGGCCACGAATTGCGAACGCCGTTGACCGTCATCAGCGGCTATATCGACGTGCTGCGGCGCGGCGCGTTGAACGACGAGAAAATCGCGCGACAGATTTTGGGAACCATGACGCTCGAGAAGGAGCACATGCGCAACCTGATCGATCGGCTCGTGCGCCTCTCGCGCCTCGATTCCGAAGCCGCGCCGCTCGCGGAGCGGCTCGACGTCGCACAATTGCTGCGCGACCAGGTCGATGCGGCGCGCCGTTTTGACGAGCATCGCAATATCGATTACCGCGTCGATGGCGAGCTCGCGGTCTTTGCCGATCCACGCGAGATCGGTGAAGCGCTCTGGAACGTCGTTGAGAATGCGCTCAAATACGCCCCGGACGCGGCGATCCACCTCCGCGGCTCGCGCGAAAACGGCCGCGTACGCATCGTCGTTCGCGACGAGGGGCCGGGGATGAGCGAACTCGAGCGACTCCACGCCTTCGAGCGTTTCTACCGCGGCGATCAACGCGGCGAGATTACCGGTAGCGGCCTCGGGCT
>JAJYHP010000005.1 GCA_021784715.1 bacterium | reverse complement strand
GATGCCTGGAAACGCACGCTGGAGTTTTTCAAGAGCCACCTCGTCCCGAAACACTGACCGATGAGTGCGACGCTGGTTTCGATGCTTCTTATCGCCGCGGTCGTCGTCACTGCGGTGGTGACGGCAGTTCTTCTCCGCAACAGCCGCGGCAACCGAGACGACGCGGCAGCAAGATTCGAACTGCTGCTCGAGCGCGCGAAGAACGATTTAACCGCGACGCAACGCGAACTCGTCGATTCGTCGCGCGCGGAGTTTCTCGCTCTCGCCGGACAGCGCTTCGATACCACGCAGGCCGGCATTGCAGCGAAGCTCTCCGAGCTCGTCGCTCCGGTCGGCGAGAAACTCAACCAAGTCGATGCCTTCGTTCGCGAGCTCGAACAAGCGCGCCTGACGGCCTATGCCGAATTACGCACGCAGGTCGAACAGCTCGCCAAGAGCGGCGGCGAGCTCAGCCTTGCGACGGCGGCGCTCTCGGAACGTACGACGAAACTCGCTTCGGCGCTGCGCAATCCGCAGACGCGTGGGCGATGGGGCGAATTGCAACTGCAGCGGGTCTGCGAGTTGGCGGGCATGTTGGAGCACTGCGATTTCGAGGCGCAAAAGCGCTTCACCGGCGTCGAGAAGGCGCAGCAACCCGATATGATCGTAAAGTTACCGCAGGATCGCTTCATTTGCGTTGACGCGAAAGTTCCGCTCGACGCCTATCTCGATGCCGTTGAGAGCACCGACGAAGCAACCAAAGCGGCGCATTTTAAGAAGTACGGCGACGCGCTCAAATCACGGATCAATGCCCTCGCTGCAGCGAAGTACCAGACGATTCCCGGCAGCGTGGATTTCGTCGTCATGTTCATTCCCGGCGAGAACTTTCTTAGTGCCGCCTATTCGCAAGATGAAGATATCATCGAATTTGCCGCAAAGAAGGCCGTCTACGTCGTGGGACCGCTGACGTTTATGGCGCTGTTGCGTTCGTACGGAATGGTCTGGCAGAGCCTCAAACAAGAACAAAACGTCCGCGAGATCGCCGCGCAGGGCCGGGTCGTCTTCGATCGCGTGCGCGTTCTTTCCGAACATTTGAACGATCTCGGCAAGAGCCTCAACACGGCGGTGACGGCGTATAACAAAGCCGTCGGTTCCTACGAATCGCGTTTGCTCCCCGGAAGCCGCGAGCTCGCAAAGCTTGCCGGAAACCCCGAAGCGGCGGCGCAAGGAGAGATCGACCGCATCGAAAGCAACGCGGGCACCATCACGGCGTTGAGCGCACAAGAAGCCGCGTTCGCACTCGCACGCGAAGAGGAGCGCGATAGAATCGCGCTCCAAGACGGTTCGCTCGGCGGATAGGTTAGATTTTGTGGGTCGCTTCCCAGCGCTTGAGTGCGGCGAGGGTGTTTGCGACATGTTTCCCGGGCTGCAAATTCGTATAGGTGTAGATAATCCGGCCCTGCGGTGAGATCACGTACGACGTACGGTTGGCGTACTGCGGAGCCGCCGTGAGTACGGCGTCGTATTCTTTCATCACCGTTTGGTTGATATCGGCGGCAACGGGGAACTTACGGCGACAGACGCTGACGGAAAAGCGCTGTAACTTTGCTAGCGGATCGTGCGAGACGCCGATCACCGTTGCGTGAAGCGCCTTATATTTGCCGATCGCGTCGGCAAAATCATGCGCTTCGATCGTGCAGCCCGGGGTGAATGCCGCCGGGTAGAAATAGAGCACGACCGGCCCTTTCTTCAGAGCCGCGGCGAGCGAAAACGGAAACACCTTGCCGCCTTGGGTCGCCTGCAACGTAAACATCGGCGCCTTCGCACCGACCGGCAGGGCCGCTTGGGCTGCCGGCGTGAGGATCCCCAGGAGCAGCGCGCCGAGCGCAAGAGAACGGAAAAACGTTGAACGCATAGTCACTACCTCCGTGCCGTTCAACGGGGCGCGAGCCCGCGAAGTTGCACGGCACGGAGGCAAGCAGAGGGTCGGCGCGCCTACAACCCCATCCGACGCGCGATCACCACGCGCTGAACCTCGTTGGTTCCTTCGCCGATCTCGTTGATCTTCTGATCGCGGTACATCCGCGAGACCGGATACTCGTCCATAAAGCCGTAGCCGCCGTGGATCTGGACCGCCTCGTTGACCACCCGGCGCGAGACTTCGCCCGCGTAGAGTTTCGCCAGGCTCGCCGTCTGCAGAAAATCGCGTTTGTTATCTTTCTCCCACGCCGCCTTGAGCACCATCAGTTTGGAATGCTCGATCTCGCAGAGCATATCGACGAGTTTGAATTGGATCGCTTGGAACTTCGAAATCGTCTGCCCGAATGCGCGGCGCTCTTTTGCATAAGCGAGCGCTTCGTCGTAAGCACCCATCGCGAGGCCGACGCTCAGCGCGGCGACCGAGATGCGGCCACCGTCGAGAATCGTCAAGAATTGCTTGAGCCCTTCGCCGCGTTTGCCGAGCAAGTTTTCCTCGGGAACGCACGCATCGACGAACGAGAGTTCGCGAGTATCGGAGGCGCGCCAGCCCATCTTGCGATACTTCTTGCTGCGCGTAAATCCGGGCGTCGTCTGCGGAACGATGATATTCGAAATCTCCGAGCGGCCGTCGGCCCGCTTATCGGTAACGGCGGTAATCGTCGTGCCGCCGCTCTTATCGGTGCCCGAGTTGGTGATGAACGCCTTGGTGCCGTTGATGCGCCACTGCCCGCCCTCGAGCTGCGCGGTGGTGCGGCAGTTGCCCGCGTCGCTGCCCGCTTCGGGCTCGGTGAGGCCGAAGCCCCAGAGCATCTTGCCCTGCGCGAGCGGCACGAGGTAGCGCTGCTTCTGCTCCTCGGTGCCGAAGAGGTAGAACGGGGTCGCGCCGAGCGAGACGTGCGCCGCCATCGTGATCGCGGTCGAGGCATCGGCGCGGGCGATCTCCATGATCGCCAGCGCATAGCTGACGGTATCGGCCCCGGCGCCGCCGTAGGCCTCGGGAAAGGGAAGCCCCAGGAAACCGAGCTCGGCCATCTTGGCGACCAGGTCGTAGGGGAAGGCCTCTTCGCGGTCCATCTCCTCGGCACGCGGGCGTACCTCGTCGGTGGCGAACTCGCGGGCAAGGCGCGAAATAGCAAGCTGCTCGTCGGTTAAATCGAAGTTCATGCCGGAGGTATAGGCTGCCGACGCCGGAAAACCCCTCTACCAGCAATGATCTCGATTCGCAACGTCTCCCTCACCTATCCCAACGGGGTACGAGCGCTCGACAACGTGACGCTCGAAATCGCAAAAGGGGACTTCCTCTTTCTCGTCGGTAGCTCGGGGACCGGGAAATCGAGCCTGTTGAAGTTGCTCTACCACGACGCGATTCCCAGCCACGGCGAGATCGTCGTCGACGGCATCCGCGTCGACAAGCTCCGCGGCGCGCGCATCGCCTCGTTACGGCGCCATCTCGGCGTCATCTTTCAAGATTTTAAGTTGCTCAACGACAAAACGGTCTGGGAAAACGTTGCTTTTGCGATGCATGTCACCGGAGCGCACACGCGCGAGATCGAACGGCAAGTACCGCGCACCCTCGATCTCGTCGGGCTCGCACACAAGAGCCGCATGTTTCCGAGCGAACTCTCCGGCGGCGAACAGCAACGCACCGCCATCGCCCGCGCGATCGTCAATAATCCCAAACTCTTGCTCTGCGACGAACCGACCGGCAACCTCGACCCTGAAAACACGGCCGAGATTATGGACCTGTTACTGCGCATCAATACCAAAGGCACCACCGTCGTGGTAGCGACGCACAATCAGTCCGTCGTCGATCGTATGCGCAAGCGCGTCGTTCGGCTCGAAGACGGGCGCATTTTCACCGACGAAGAGCGGGGATTTTATTATCTTGGACTGGGGCAAGGTCAAGTTCTTTCTGGGTGAGGTGGGGCGCAACTTCACGCGCAACGCCGGCATGCAAGCCACCGCGATCGGCACTGTCGCGGTGACCGTTGTTTTATTAGGTCTCTTCCTCTTCGTGCGCTTGACGCTCGCGGGGGTGGGAGATCGGCTGCTCAAGCAGATCGAGATATCGGTCTATTTCCACACCAACGCGACGATCGCGCAAGAAAACCACCTCCGCGACGTCCTGCGCGCCGACACGCGCGTCGCTTCGTTCACCTTTATTCCGAAAGCGGAAGGGCTCAAGCAACTGCGCCGTCAGACGCAAGGCTCGATCGACGTTTCGATGCTCACGCAGAACCCGCTTCCCGATAAATTCCGCGTTCGCGTCAGCGACCCGGCGGAAGTTTCGGCGGTCGCCGATGCGTTGCGCGGAGAGCCCGGCGTTGCCAACGTGGTGTACGGGAAAACCATCGTCGGGCGCCTGTTGCAGCTCGGCGTGGTCCTGCGACGCGTCAGCATCGCGCTCATCGTCGCCTTGCTTTGCGTCGCTGCGATCATCATCTCGAATACGATTCGCCTGACGGTCTACGCGCGCCGCCGCGAGATCGCCATCATGCAACTCGTCGGTGCGACGGCGACCTACGTTCGCATGCCGTTCGTCTGCGAAGGCGTGCTGCACGGCCTGTTGGGATCGCTCGTCGCGCTGCTGATCCTGGGGATCGGAAAAGCCGCGCTCTGGTCGAAGCTCGCGCTTGCGCTTCCGTGGCTCGAACTCAACGGCACGCATATCGCACTGCTGCCGATCGCCCTGCAATTGCTGCTCGTCGGCATTGCCATCGGCGCACTCTCTTCGTGGTTCTCGATCGGCCGCTACCTGCGTACATGAATCGCATCGCCGAGGCCGCTGGGCATACCATTCTCGTCGTCGATGACGACGAGCAGCTCCGCCGCGTGATCTCCACGAATCTCGAACTCGCGGGCTATAACGTCGAGATCTCGACCGACGGTGAAGACGCGCTCGCGCGCGTCGAAGATGCGTTGCCCGATCTCATCTTGCTCGACGTGCGGATGCCGCTGCTCGACGGTTTCGCAACCGCACGTCGCTTGCGCGCTCACCCTAACCCAACCGTCGCTTCGGTGCCGATCGTCATGCTGACCGCGCGCGGAGAGCCCGAGGATAAAGTCCTCGGCTTCGAAGCGGGCGCAGACGATTACATCACCAAGCCCTTCGGCCCGGCGGAATTGCTCGCACGCGTTCGCGCCCGCATCGTCCGGCACGAATCGGATTCTTCGCTCTCGCCGCTCACGCGACTCCCCGGAAACATCTCCATCGAAGCGGAGCTGCGTCGGCGCATCGCCGACGGACGGCCGTTCGCCGTACTCTATCTCGATCTCGATAACTTCAAAGCGTTCAACGATGTCTACGGCTTCGGGCGCGGCGACGACGCGATCGTTATGCTCGCCTCGATCTCGCTCGATGCAGTGCGGCGGCGCGGCAGCCCGGGGGATTTGCTCGGTCATATCGGGGGCGACGATTTCGTCATTCTCACCACCGCCGAGCGCTGCGATGAGATCGCGCAGGTTATTCTCGAAGAGTTCGACGAGCGGGTCGGCTCGCTCTACTCCGAGAGCGATCGTCGAAACGGCTACGTCGAAACCCACGACCGGCGCGGCGAGCCGATTCGCGTGCCGCTGATGTCGGTCTCGATCGCGGCGCTCTCCAACGAACGCCGCAAACTTACCGACTACGGGCAGATCGGTCTCATCGCCGCGGAGTTGAAGGCATACGCGAAATCGATCGAAGGCTCTGCATACGTGAAGGATAAGCGACGCACGTGAAGCGCTTCCCCACTCTTGCTCTAGCGGCGGCGATGCTGCTCTCATTCGTCGGCGCCGATCATACGCAGATTCAGCAACGCATCCAGCAAGAGCGTTCGAAAGCCGGCGGCTTGGCGAAAAAACTGCAGGAGAAGCGCGCCCGCCTCAACGCGGTTGCGGCGCGCGTGCAGAGCCTTAAATCGCAGCTCGCCGAGACGAACGCCGCGATGGCGACGGTGCGTTCGCAGCTCGGCGCGCTCTCCGCGCAAGAGCGCTCGTTGCAGGCGCGCATTTCGTGGAATTCGATTCAACTTGCTGCAGCGCAACGATCGCTCGCCTTTCAAAACGGCCTCTTACGCAAGCGCCTGGTCGGCATCTACGAATACGGCGAGCCCGATTATCTCAGCGTCTTGCTCTCGGCGACGTCGTTTAGTGATTTCGTCGAACGCTGGCAAGATCTGCAACTGCTTATCAAAGCGAACGAGAAAGCGGTGATCGCCCGGCGAAACGCCGAGCGCAAGGTTGCTACCGTGCAGCGCGACCTGCAGCGGATGCAGATCGCCCTACAGGCCCAACAACAGGCGCAGCAGCAAGCACAGAATCGCCTCTCCGCACTCGCCGCCGAACGCAGCAACCTCGTCGCTTTCGCCGACCGGCAACGCCGCAGTGCCGCAGTCGAGGTCGCAACCTACGAAGAGTTAACCGCCGCCGAGGAGGCGCGTCTCGAGGCGCTGATCCGTCGTCGGCAGGCCGAGATCGCCGCCGAAGAGGCGGCGCGTCGTCGCGCCGAGGGGATCGCCGGGAACGCCGTCGCACCGCACGGCCCGATCCACTTTACCTGGCCCGTAACCGGCATCATCACCTCGCCGTTCGGCTGGCGCAAAAATCCCTTCGGAAGCGCGCCGGAGTTTCACACCGGGCTCGATATCGCCGCCCCGATGGGCACGACGATCACCGCCGCCGCCTCGGGGACGGTGATGATGGCGCAATGGTACGGCGGATATGGTAAATTTATTCTGATCGATAACGGTGACGGCTACTCCACGGCGTACGGACACCTCTCGGCGTTTTACGTCACGGCGGGCCAACATGTGAAGCAAGGGCAAGCGATCGGTGCGGTCGGAACCACCGGCTATTCGACCGGGCCGCACCTTCACTTCGAGATCCGTATCAACGGCAAACCCGTCGATCCCGCCCCACGCCTTCCGTAAGGCTTTTCTTCCTCCTCACTTGTAGAAACCGAGATCTCCGCTTGAACGACGCGCCAAAAAATCGCTCTACTTCACTCCTCGTCATCGCTATCGCCGTCATCGCCGTTATCGCCGTCGCGTGGGTTGGGCTGACACGCCTCAACGCCGCAAAGGAAGCGCAACGCCTCGCGGCACTGCCCGGTGCACAGACGCTTGCGACCGGCTTCGGCGACGTCGAAAGATATTATTACGAACCGATAACGGCGGCGACGCTTCTTTCCGGCGGAGAGAAAGCGGCGACGGCATATTTGCATGCCCACGGCATCGCGAAGCCCGCGCCGCTTGCAATCGTACCGACCGGGCACGCCCTGCTCGACGGCGAGCATCTCGCCGACGCGCTCGACACCGCCTATCGTCTCGATGCGCCGCACCTCAAAAAGGCGACGCAGCGCGCTCTGGTCGATGCCGCACTCGGCGGAATCCTCGCCGCTCCACACGATCCCTACACCGTCTATCTACCGCCGCGCCAGTGGAAACAGCTCGACGAGAGCCTCTCCGGCGGCGATTTCGGCGGTATCGGCGTCTACATCTTTCAGCTGCGCGACGGCCGCATTTTGCTGCAACCGCTACCGGGGCTCGCCGCTTCGAAAGCTGGGCTCACCTATCCGGCGATTCTCAGTTCGGTCGACGGGAAATCCGTCGCGCACGTTGCGACCGATATCGTGCAACGTTGGATCCGCGGACCGAAGGGCAGCACGGTGCGCCTGCAAATCGCGCCGTTTAATAAACCGACGCAGAAACGC
>JAJYHP010000074.1 GCA_021784715.1 bacterium | reverse complement strand
GCGGACGCACGTTTACCTTTACCGCAAACGAACAGCAGTTCTACGCGAGCAAGGGCTTCACGAATAAGCCGAGCCGTTGCGCCGATTGTCGCGCCGCCCGTAAGGCGAGCGGCGGCCGTGGCGGAAACGGCGGCGGCGGCGGTGCCCGCCGTGAAATGTTCAAAGCGACCTGCAGCCAGTGCGGCGGCGTCGCCGAAGTCCCGTTCCAACCACGTGGCGATAAACCGGTCTACTGCCGCGACTGCTTCGCGTCGCGCCCTAGCTACCGCTAGGACAATGTGACCGACCTCGTTCGGCGCCGTATGAATCGCTTCGGACTCGCAGCGATTCATATCGGCGCGCTCGCGGTTTTCATCCCCGGCGCGTTCCAATGGAGCGCCCTCGTGGTGGCCGCGATTATTGCTTATCTCACCGGCGCGCTCGGTGTTACCCTCTTCTACCACCGAACGCTCACCCACCGCGGCTTGCGCTTGCGCAAACCGCTGGAATACGTGCTCGCAATCTTCGGCGCCCTCGCTCTGCAGGGCGACCCGATCCGTTGGGTCGCGACGCACCGCAAACATCATGCAAACGCCGACACCGCGGACGATCCCCACGGAATGGATCGCGGTTTTCGCTGGGCGCATATCCGCTGGATCTACAAGCACAACGATGCGATCCCGTCTGAAGCGGAGATCGCGCGCTTTGCACCCGATCTCTGCGGGAGCCGCTTCTACCGGTTCCTCGAACGCGCGCACGTCTACCTGCAGTTAGCGCTCGCGCTCGTGCTGTTGGCGCTCGGCGGCTGGACCTGGGTCGTCTGGGGAATCTTCGTCCGACTCGTGCTCGGCTATCACACGACCTGGTTAGTCAATAGCGCGGCACACTCGTTAGGCTATCGCACCTACCGCACGAAAGATCTTTCCACCAACTGTTGGTGGGTCGCCCTGCTCTCATGGGGTGAGGGATGGCACAACAACCACCACGCGTTCCCGTTCTCGGCACGACACGGGCTTCGTTGGTTTGAATTCGACCCAACCTGGCTTAACGTGCGGTTTCTCGCCTTTTTACGGCTCGCCGACCGCATCAAGATCCCGGCACCGAGTTCGCTCGCCCGGAACCTCCAGCCGGAACCCTAGGAGCGCGTCAGCGCATGCGGAGCACGCTCGTGCTCCGCGGGCTCGGTCGGATAGACGCCGGTCAGGCAGCCCAGACACATCTCTTCTCGTTTGCGCCCGGTCGATTCGATCAGCCCGTCGAGCGAGAGATAACCAAGCGAATCCGCACCGGTCTTCGCGCGAATCTCCTCGACGCTGTAGTTTGCGGCGATCAGTTCGTCGTAGCTCGCCATATCGACGCCGAGATAGCACGGGTGGAGTATTGGGGGCGAAGTGATACGCAGGTGAACCTCGCGCGCGCCTGCTTCGCGTAGGAGCGCGACGATGCGCGGCGTCGTCGTCCCGCGCACGATCGAATCGTCA
This sequence comes from bacterium, assembly GCA_021784715.1. The sequence goes on along the minus strand of JAJYHP010000074.1, from coordinate 32,128 downwards.
ACGACGACGACGCGCTGCCCGCGCAGATTTTCGACGACCGGGTTGAATTTCAAGTGAACGCCGCGCGAGCGCATCGATTGATCCGGGCTGATAAAAGTCCGTCCGATATAACGATTCTTTATGAGCCCTTCAACGTAGGGCAAGCCGCTCTCGGTGGCATAACCGATGCCGCCCGGCACCGCGGAATCGGGAACGGCCATCACGCAGTCGGCTTCGACGGGATGCTCGCGCGCGAGCCGTCTTCCCATTTCGTGTCGCGCCATATAAATCGAACGATTGTCGAGCTTCGAATCCGGACGCGCGAAATAGATATATTCAAACATGCACAGCGCTGGAAACTCGTCGCGCACGTGAACGTGATGCGAGGTAATACCCTCGCGAGTAACGTGCACGATCTCTCCCGCCTCCACCTCGCGCAGATAACGGGCTCCAACCGTTGCAAGCGCACAGGATTCGCTGGCGACGACGTAGCCGCCGTCGTCGAAGGTCCCCAGACAGAGCGGTCGCACGCCCCACGGGTCGCGAAAGGCAAAGAGCTCGCTCTCCGAGCAAAGCGCGATCGAATAGGCGCCGCGCGCCTTCTGCATCGCTGCCTCGATCCGTTCGATCATCGTTCCGGAGCTCTCGACGATGAGTTTCGCGAGGACTTCGGTATCTGAGGATGCCTGCATCACCGTTCCGGCGGGCAGTTCCGCGCGCAGTTCGTCGGTATTGGTGAGATTGCCGTTATGCGCTAATGCGAATTCGCCGATATCGGTGCGTTCGAGCAAGGGTTGTGCGTTGACGACCACCGAGGAGCCGGTCGTGGAATAGCGGGTATGCCCGACCGCGATATGGCCGCTGAGCTGAGCGAGGATCTCTTCGTCGAAGATCGCCCCGAGCAGCCCCATCTCCTTATGCGAGCGGAGCGTTCCGCCGTCCCCGGCGGCGATGCCGGCCGACTCTTGCCCGCGATGCTGAAGCGCGTAGAGGCCGAAATAGGCGAGTCGCGCCGCATCACGACCTGGGGCGAAGAGACCGACGATTCCGCACACGTTCGGTTGCTAATCGTTTGAGCGGCGGCCGCCGAAGATTTGCAACAGCGCGAGAAAAATGTTGATCGCGTCGAGATAGATGCTAATCGCGAGCATCACCGCGCTCGATCCGCTGCCACCGGCCCGAATACGCGCGAAATCGGCAAGCGTTAGCCCTGCAAAGATGACGAGGACCACCCACGAGATCGCGGTCGGCGAGACGAAATGAACGAAGATCGAAACGATACTGATCACGATAATCGCCATCAGGGCCATCATCAGCACGCCGTAGAGACGGCGGAAATCAAAGGTCGTCGCATAGACGATCGCGCCGAGCCCGAGCATGCCGAGCCCGGTCGTGAGCGCCGCGTTCACGACGACGCTGGGGCCGTCAATGTGCGCGTAGTAGGCGATCGTCGGCGCGATACCGATGCCTTCCAGAAAGGTAAAGACGTAGAACAGCATCAGCGCGAGAGGTTCGTTCGTGGCGCTCATGCGACCGATGGCGAAAAGCAGAATAAATCCACCGATCAGTGCCCCGATCGCGAAAATGCCGGGTGCCATATCGCGAAAGAGATAGGCGGCGAGCGCGGTGATACAGAGCCCGAGCCCGGTGATGCCGAGCACTTGGCTCAGCAGTGCCGGCGTCGACGCCGTCGCTCCATACGGAGACGAGGATGGTAAGCGGTAATTCATCACTCTCTATAATCGCTCATCGGGGCATTAAGGTTCCCTTCACCTTGCGCCCCCCCTGCCGATAGCAAGCGTCGATGGCGACGCAGTGATTTCCGAGCCGCCGCAAGAACACGCCCTCATGCGCTTTGCCTTCGAACCGAAAGGAACGGCCTACGTCTTACGGGTCGGGCGCTTTTTGGTTTCTCAGAGCGCCTTTATGATCGCCGCGGCGGTTCTGGTCGGGGTCGGCGGGGGGCTCGGTGCCGTCCTCTTCCGTGAAATGATCGCCGGAGCGGGCTGGCTGGCGTTCGGTCAGCTGCTGCCATTCTTCGAAGCGCATCTCGGCCCTATCGGCCTCATTCTTCTTTTGGCGATCGGCGGCAGCATTTCCGCATACATCACCGTGCGTTTTGCTCCCGAGGCGAAGGGGCACGGCGTGCCTGAGGTCATGGAAGCAGTCGCGCTGCGCGGCGGGGTCATGAGGCCGCGCATCATTGCCATCAAGTCGATTGCTTCGGCGACCTCAATCGGTTTCGGCGGCAGTTGCGGTCGCGAGGGACCGATCGTGCAGATCGGGTCGGCGATCGGCTCGGTGCTTGGACAAGCGGCCAAAGCCCCTGCATCGGTCGTCCGGACGCTCGTTGCTTGCGGCGCCGCCGCGGGTATCTCAGCGACCTTTAATGCGCCGATCGGCGGGGTATTCTTCGCTGCCGAGGTGATTCTCGGCGAGTTCGCCCCGCGTTCGTTCGCAGCGATCGTCGTCGCCTCGGTGATCTCCGCGGTGATCGGGCGTGCGTTCTTGGGCAATCATCCATCGTTTAATGCCGCCGGCTTCCAACTCGTCTCGCCGTGGGAATTGCTTCTCTACGGCGTGTTGGGCGTTCTCGCTGCGGTGTGGGCGACCGGGTTCGTCAAGTTACTCTACGCCGTCGAGGATCGCTTCGAGGCCGTGGGGCTACCCGCGTGGGCGAAGGGAGCACTCGGATTTGCCTGCGTAGGAGCGATCGGCATATGGTTCCCGCAGGTCTTCGGCGTCGGCTACGATTCGATTCAGCAGGTTCTCTACGAACATGTCGCTGCACCGCACGCCTTTCTTCTCGCGGCACTCAAGCCGCTGGCAACTTCGTTGACGCTCGGAAGCGGCGGCTCCGGCGGCGTCTTTGCTCCATCGCTCTTTATCGGCGCCTTTCTCGGCGATGGATACGGACGTATCGTCCACGCGCTCTTCCCGCTCTGGACCGGGCCGGCGGCGGCCTACGGCCTCGTCGCAATGGCCGCGCTCTTTGCCGCAGCGGCGGAGGCGCCGATCACGGCGATCATGATCGTGTTCGAGATGTCGAGCGACTATACCATCATCCTACCGCTGATGGTCACCGTCGTCATCGCTTCGCTGCTCGGCCGCCGTTTACTCGGTGCGACGGTCTACGAACAGAAGCTGCTCCGCCGTGGCATCGATTGGAAAAAGGCCCGTAACCCCGGCTTCTTTTCTCGCCTTACGGTCGCCGCATACACGCGCAAGGCACCGGTTATCGCGCAGGCCGACGGAACGATCGCCGCTGCAATCGATGAGGATCGCGACGAGAACGAACTCGCGATCCCCGTCTGCGACGGCGAGCGGTTCGTCGGCGTCGTGACCGCGCTCGATCTCGCACGCGCTGCTACCGAACGGCGAGGAGCCGAGCCTCTGCGTTCGATCCTCCATCTACACCCCGGCGCGCTCGCACCGAGCGACACACTCGATCGCGCTGCCGAACTGATGGCCGAGAGCGACACGCCTTTGCTTCCCGTGCTCGGCGAGAACGGCATCCTCGTCGGAATCCTCACGCGGCGCGATCTGCTGCTTGCTTATCGCAGCGCCGGAAACAGTTAAAACCGGGCGATATCGGTGCGAAACGTGAGGTTCGCTTCGCCGAAGCGTTCGCGGAGCATCCGCACGCCCTCGTAAGCGCGCCCGCGCGCTTCTTCGAGCGTCGCGCCGACGGCACTCACCGTGAGCACGCGCCCGCCCGAACTGCTGACCGCGCCGTCGACGAGCTGCGAGGCGCCCCAAAAGAGCTGCACACCGTCGGGTAGCGGCACCTGCGCCGGAAGGTCGGCGACCGGTGTGCTCTCGAGCGGATAGCGCGAGCTCGCCAGCACGACCCCGACGCACGCTTCGGGATTGACGCGAGCGACGGAGAGATCGAGCGCGCCGTCGGCACAGGATTTCAGCAACGCTGCAAAATCACCGCCGATGCGCGGGAGAATTGCCTGCGTCTCGGGATCGCCGAAACGCACGTTGAACTCGATGACCTTCGGCCCGTCCGCGCACCACATGAGGCCCGCATAGAGAACGCCGACGTAGCGTTCGTTTTCCGCGGCCAATCCACGCAGCATCGGCGCAAAGACCTGCTCGCGCACGATATCCATATATCCCTCGGGAAAACCGTACGGCGGAGAATAGGCACCCATCCCGCCGGTATTCGGCCCGGTGTCGCCGTCGCCGGCGCGTTTATAATCGCACGCAGCGATAAACGGCATCATCGCGCGCCCGTCGCAGAGTGCAAAGACCGAGAGCTCGCGCCCCACCAAGCGCTCTTCAAGAACGATATCGGATCCGCCGCCGGGAATCGCTCGTTCGCCGTACCAACGCGCCAGCAACGCTTCTGCTTCCGAGGGCCCCGAGGTAACGACGACTCCTTTGCCGGCGGCTAAGCCATCGGCTTTGACGACGACGCCGCGTTCGCCCCACGATGCGAGCACTTTGCGTGCCGTGTCGAGCGTGTGCACGACGGCGTACCGTGCGGTCGGGACGCCGTTGCGCTCCATGAACCGCTTTGCGAAACTCTTCGAACTCTCGAGTCGACCGATCGAACGACTCGGTCCGAATACGGAGAGACCGGCCTCACGCGCCCGATCGGCGACTCCGGCGGCGATCGCCGTCTCGGGCCCGATAACGACGAGATCGATACGCTCTTCAAGTGCGCGTTGCGCGAGCGCCTTTGCATCGGTGACCGCGATATTCCAATTCGTCCCGTAGAGCGAGGTTCCGGCATTTCCCGGCGCAATGAACAGCGCTTCGCAGGAAGGCGATTCCGCGATGCGCCGCCCGAGCGCATCCTCGCGAGCTCCGTTGCCGATGATGAGTATCCGCATCATTCCCACTCCACGGTCGCCGGAGGCTTCGACGTGATATCGTAGGCAATGCGATTGACGCCCTGCACCTCATTCACGATGCGCGTAGAGATGCGCGCGAGCAAATCGTGCGGCAGACGCGCCCAGTCGGCGGTCATGCCGTCTTCGCTAACGATCGCACGCACCGCGACGAGATTGGCATAGGTGCGCCCGTCGCCCATGACACCGACCGACTTCACCGGCGTCAGCACGGCGAAATACTGCCAGGGGTGCGGATCGAGCGCCGTGCGGTCGATCTCCTCGCGCACGATCGCATCGGCTTCGCGAACGATCTGCAAGCGCTCCTCATCGACCGCTCCGATAATGCGAACCGCGAGACCCGGGCCCGGAAAGGGCTGGCGTGCAACGATATGCTCCGGCAAGCCGAGCACGCGTCCGAGCGCGCGCACCTCGTCCTTGAAAAGCGAGCGCAGGGGTTCGACGAGAGCGAGGTTCATATGTTCGGGGAGGCCGCCGACGTTATGGTGCGATTTAATTTTATGGCCGGCTTTACTCTGCGGCGTCTTCGACTCGATGACGTCGGGATAGAGCGTTCCCTGAACGAGAAATCCGACATCGGAGAGCTTCGCCGCTTCTTCCTCGAATATCGCGATGAATTCATGCCCGATCAGAATGCGCTTGCGCTCGGGGTCTTCGACGCCGGCCAGCTTTGAGAGAAAACGTTCGGCGGCATCGACGTGGATGACGTTGAGGTGGAGCACGTCTCGAAAAGCAGCCAACACCTCGCGCGCTTCATTTTTCCGCAAGAGTCCGTGATCGACGAAGATACAGGTGAGCTGTTCGCCGATCGCGCGAGCCACCAACGTCGCTGCAACCGCCGAATCCACACCGCCCGAGAGCGCGCAGATGACGCGACGCCCCCCGACGCGCTCGCGAATCGCGGCGATGCTGTTTTCCAGGAACGACTCCATCGCCCAATTCGGAGCGAGCCCGGCTATCTCGCGGAGAAAGTTCTCTATCAACTGCTTTCCGTACTCGGTATGGACGACCTCGGGATGGAACTGCACCCCGACCATACGCCGTTTCTTACTACCGATCGCGGCGATCGCGCATCGCGGCGTCGCCGCCAACGCCGTAAAATCGCCCGGTAAACGCTGCACCGAATCGCCGTGCGACATCCAGACGCGCGATTGTTCCGGAAGCCCCGCGAGTAACGGGTGCGTCGCATCGAGCACGCGCAGCGTCGCCGGCCCATATTCGGGGGCGCCGCCGGAGACCAACTCCGCACCGACTTCGCGCGCGATCAACTGCATGCCGTAACAGATCCCCAAGATCGGAAGACCGGCGGAAATGACGGCAGGATCGCAGCTCGGCGCACCCGGTGCGAGCGTGCTTTCCGGTCCGCCGGAGAGCACAAGCGCCGACGGATCGAGTGCCAGTATATCTTTCCACGGTCGATCGTAGGGAACGATTTCGCAATAATAGCCGGCCTCGCGCACGCGCCGCGCGATCAATTGGCTGTACTGCGCTCCAAAATCGAGAATTACGACGGTCTTCATATGGTTATGTTAACACCTCTGCCAAACGTCCGGCGCCGCGTGCGAAATCCAACTCCATCGCGATGCGCTCGCCGACCGAAATGTCGCGCCCCCAACGGTATGACGAATAGGGCGTAAAGCGCGTTCCCGGGGAGCCCGGTATGCGCAGCGACACGTCGTAACAAACAAATTCCTTCGGCGGGCCGGCGACGATCGCGCACTGCAGCGCAAATGGTCCGATCGTTCCTGGCGGTAAGGCTTCGCGTGCGGCGGCGACGAAGCGCTCGCCCATCGAAAAAGCAGATTCCAAGGTCGACTCCGTCAGCGTCGCGGCGATATGCCCGGCTTCTTCTAGGCGCATCGGCACGTCGCGCAGTTGTTCGTACACCGATGGCGGCACGTTGCGGAAACCTTCGAGATTGGTCTGACGGCGGGTATCGGTCCCCATCAGCTCGAGTTCGCCGAGCAGCGGCGAGTAAAAAAAATTCAGATTGATCGACGGCCCCAGCGCGAACTCTTCGATAACCGCTCCGGCAAGTCCGGCCTCGTCCAGAGTGCCATCGGCGATGAGCCGAGCGCTCACTTCTCGATATTGCCGCGGGTTCGCGCAGAGAAAAAAGGCGCGCTCGAAACGGACGCGCGCGTGCGGAGCCTTCACCATCACCAGTCGATCGATCTCATCGGGCGATGCGAATTGTTGCGGATGGCGTATACCGGCCCTCGCTAGGAGTTCGTACTGATTTCCCGCCTCATCGCGTTCTTCGGCGCGGAGCAGAAAACGGTTTCCGAAAAACGGAACAAGCATACGCCGCTCGATCTCGTCGTAGCTAAAGTGCTGGTGCAAGTAGACTTCGAACGAGCGATTCGCGCAGAAGATGACGTTGCGCGCGAGCAACTCGCGCTGCACTCGCTCGTCAAGCAAATCGGCGAAACGCTCGAGTTCGATGACGTCGTCAACGCAACCGCGGGGAATCGCGCCTTCACGGCGGCGGAAATGCTCGGTATAGGTGCGCTCGCGTCCGCGAGCCGTCACTACCACATTCCGCAGGCCCCGCAATCGCGCCCCGGCGGCGACTTCGAGCGCCGAATGGCTTCCGATCGAGCAGAGCGTCAACGCATCGAGGTCGTACCCTCGCAGCGTCTCTTCAACCGACGTAAATTGGGTCATCGGTTAAAGAACGCTCGAATCGTCGAGAACGGCCTGGAGGTTCGATGCGAGAAGGGCGTTTTTTATCTCGCGCGCGATACGGCGCCCAGTCGACATCGGCTCGGAGTAATTGAGATACGAATACGGCGACCCGTCGATGAACAGGTTGCTTCCGGCGACGATGCGCGCCGAAATTTCCATTATATAGAAATGCATATCCGGCGTGATAATCGTCTCGATGCAAAAAGCGCCGAAGAGTCCTTTGGGACCGCAGATTTCCTTACTGACGCGGATAACGTTATCTCCCATCTCCAGCGCCTCGGCGAGCATCGACTCGCGCAGACTCACCGGTGAATTGCCGACCACGACGTAGGATGGGTCGACGTCCATCCCCTCTTGCGCCGCCGCAGGAATACGGCCGAGCGAATCGACGTTGGTCTCGTAACGACGATCCATCGACATAATCTCGAGTTCGCCCGAAAGTGGGGAATAGAAATAGTGTATGTAGAGCGGAACGCCGATGATGTATTCCTGGATTGTGTATTGGGCCTTGAGGGAACCCGCGCGCTCTTCGAAGTCGGCGGCGTCGCGAATAAACATATAACCTTTACCGCCTGCGGCACCGTAGAGTTTGACGATAACCGGGCGATCGATCTCGGCGCCGCTCTTGAATTGCCGCGGCAAGCGAAGGCCGGCACGCGTCAGCCAGTCGCGTTGCAGTTCGCGACTCGCCTCCCAATCCAGAACGGCCTTATTCCCGAAATACGGAATCGTCATTTTCTTATGCTCTTCAGGCGAAAGATAGGCGACAAACGATCCGTGTGGGACGACGATGGCTTTGCGCGCTCGAAGCTCTTCGAAGAGCGTCGGAAACGCCGAATACGAAGGCAGGACCATGACTTCGTCGACAAAGCGAAAGGACCGATAGAGCCGCTCGGTCTGCGGATTGGTGATCGCCAACGTGCGGAAGCCTTCGTCACGCGCCCCTTTAAGGATTTGGAGCGCGGAGTGCGAGCCCAACGTCGCGATGGTATAGTGCCGGTTCATCGGATCGCCCTTTCGATGGCAGGGTTACAAAGCAATCGAACGCATGCGGCGTCGAGATCGTCGTCGCCGAGCGGATTTCCGGCGTGATCGAAGAGACGCCAGCCGACTAAGCGACGCATCGAGGCCAAACGTGGAGCATCGCGCATCTCGATCCACACCTCACCTTCGCGCGGGTGCATGCCCGGCAAACGCTCGAGCCGGTGTTTATTCGGGTTGAAAAGCCGCTCGTCACGCTCGATCGACTCGCCGAGACGATCGTCGCTCGCATCGCTTTCGAAGATAAGAATATCGGCGCGCTGTACGCGCGCGACCGCGACTCCCAATCGCTGCAGCGCCCGCATCGCGGTGTAGGCCTCGTTGTCGGGGATCTTCAGCTCGACCGCGTATGCGCGTTCCATTTTTAGAGGCGCTCCAGAGCGGTGACAAAACTCTTGAAAAGCACGCTGCCGCCCGACGGAGCCAACGGATCGGCGCCTACGCTCCTATCGAGATGGTTGAAGTTCCACGCATCGCGTTCGGGGTGCGGCATGATCGCCAGGACGTTCCCTTCGCGATTGGTTAACGCCGCCGCGCCGAGCGCCGATCCTTGTGGAGCGAGATGCGCGTCGGTAGCCCCGTCGGTATCGGCGTAGCGAAAGACAATGAAGTCCCCCTTCTCGAGTTCTTCGATATGCGAGGGAGCCGCGGCGAGTCGGCCTTCACCGTGCGCCGCCCAGGCCGGGATCAGCAGATCCTCCGGCAGTGCACCTACAATCGCGCAACGCGTAGCGGCGACGGTGCGACGCAGAAGCACCCGCTCGCAGATAAAATGGCCTTGCGCGTTGCGCGTGAACGCCGCCGTCGGTCGACGAATCTCACCGGTGCCCGGTGCGAGCCCGGCTTCCAATAAAATCTGTGCACCGTTACAGATGCCCATGACGTACTTCCCGGCCTGCGCGCCCTCGATCACCGCATCGAGCATTGCATCGTGCGCGGCGATCGCCCCCGCACGGATGCGATCTTCGTAAGCAAAGCCTCCGGGCAACACAAATGCGTCGTAGTAGACTAGGCTTGCTGCCTCGCTCCAATGGACGATCCGTGCATCGGCTCCGCAATCGACGAGCAGATCGCGCGTCTCTTCTTCGGAGTTCGTTCCCGGAAAGACGAGAACGGCGACCCGCGCCTTCATGGAAAGAGCTCCTCGAGCGGTCGCGCCCAACTGCGGTGTAAATCGGCGATCTCCCATGCCGAATCGTCGAACGCCAGCAGCGGCTGCGCAATGGTCGACCCGAGCTCGCGCACGCTCTCGAGCGCCCCCGCGAGTTCCTCGAAGCGTTCGACATCGCGTTGCGCGACTTCGACGACGATGCCGCCCCACTCGCCGAAGACCGATTCGTAGAGCCCAGCGCCCGACCATCCGGCGACGCCGTCAAGTTCCACGCCGATCGGCGCACGGCGCGCCGCCAAACAGCCGAAACTCATCTCGGCGAGCGTCACGAGGAGCCCGCCATCGGAGATGTCGTGCGCGCTTCGCAGCAAACCTTCGCTTGCAGCAGCGAGGAGGAAGCGGTGCTCGGCGACGATACGCTCGATATCGATCTCCGGAACCGCCTCGTCGCCAAGAGCAAGGATCGACGCGAGCACGCTTCCGCCGAGCGCGCGCTGCGTCTCACCGACCAGATAGAGATGCGAACCAACTTCCTTCAACGGCAGAGTGACGCATTGCGAAAGATCCGTAAGTCGACCGAGACAAGCGACGATCGGCGATGCCGGAATTGCATGTCCGCTCGGGGCTGCGTTGTACAGGCTCACGTTGCCCGATACGAAGGCGAGTCCGAAACCGCGCGCCGCACGCGCCAGGCCATCGACTCCGGCGACGAGCTCGCCGTACTGCCGTGCGTCGCGCGGGCTCCCGTAATTCAAACAATCGGTTAAGCCGATCGGTTCGGCGCCGACGGCAACGACGTTGCGCACCGATTCATAGACGGCGTGCTCGGCCGCACGTTGCGGATCGAGACGGCCGATGCGTGGATTTCCGTCGACGCTGAGCGCAAATGCGAGACGCGAGCCCCGAATCGGCGCCAGTACGCCGGCGTCGGCCTCGCCGCGCGGAATAACCGTGCGCCCGCGTACGACGGCATCATAATGGCGATAGAGCGGCGCACGCGAGCAGACATCGCGATGGGCGAGAATTTCGTGAAAGAGATCGTCGAGCGAGCGTTCGCAAAGAAGATCGTGCTCTCGATGCATGGTCGGCGGTATCGGCGCCTCGACGGGCAATGTATCGCGCACCGATCCGGTAAGAAAATCGATCGGTACGTCCATAACGAGCTCTCCGCGGTGGCGGAGCTGGTAGCGTTGTGCCGCAGTAGCGCGACCGATCCGCACCGCACGCGCATTTTGGGCGACTTGCGGCAGCGAGAATTCCTCGTTATAGATACGCTCGACCTCGTCAACGATCTCCTCGGGAAGCGCCCAGAGCAGTCGTTCTTGCGTCTCGCCGACGGCGATGACCTCGGGAAGCAAATGATCGACCGCGACGTTGACGGTGTCGAGATCGACTTCCGCTCCGAAACCGCCGGCGCTGCAGAGCTCCGCCGAGCAACCCATGATTCCGCCGGCGCCGAGATCTTTAAACCCGACCTCAATGCCGCGTTCGCGGAGGAGCGAAAAGACGCGATAACTCGCCCGCATGATGACGTTTTTGAGAAAGGGGTCGGGAACCTGAACGGCTCCTTTGTTGCTCTGCGATTCCTTCGCATCCAGAGCAACCGACGAAAATGATGCACCTCCGAATCCACTGGCGTCGGTCGCCTTCCCGACGAGCAGGAGCACGAAATTCTCGCCGTTGCGAGGAACGCGCGAGTGGATGATCTCCGATTCTTTGACTAAGCCGAGAGCGACGACATTTACGAGTACGTTGTCGTCGAATTCGCCATCGAAGTAGCAGTCACCGCCGAGATTCGGCACGCCGATTGCATTTCCGTATGCCGCCACGCCGTCAACGACGCCGCGTGCTACCGCTCGTTGGTGCGCGTTCGCGGCGTCGACGCTACCGAAACGGAGCGGGTCGGCGACCGCGACCACCTCGGCACCCATGCAGAGCACGTCGCGCACGATTCCGCCGATCCCGGTCGCGGCACCTTCGAACGGCACCACCTGCGAGGGGTGGTTATGCGATTCGTGCGCGATGACGATGCCGTAGCGTTCTCCCTCGTGCTCGCCGAGATGGAGAATTCCGGCATCCTCGGCAGGCCCCAAAACGACATCGGAACCCGTGGTGGGAAGGCGTCCCAGGAGCGCTCGGCTCGATTTATAGGAGCAATGCTCGCTCCATTGCGCATCGAAGGCATAGAGCTCGACGAGGCTCGGCGCGCGTCCGAGCTGCTGCGTGATACTCCGCAGTTCGTCGACGCGTAACGCTAAACCCAAGGCATCGGCGCGAGCGCGCAACGCCTCGTCGTCGAGCTCGGCGACGGCTAGATCACGCAATGACGGCCCCCGGCGGAAGTTGCTGCTGGAGCAACGCGTCGACGCGCAACATCTCAGAGCGTGCATTCGATTGCGCGAGCATCACCCGTCCGAACATCGCCGAATCGTCGATCGCGAGCAATTTCGCACACGCCAGCGCGATGCGGTGCGGCTCGTCGTTCCCGTCGATGACCGGCGAGCTGGCGCTGCCGTCGAGCGTCGTTCGAAGGGTACGGTCGCCGATTGCTACGAAAATCGGCCGCGCGAAACTCGCCTCGATCTGCGCGACGATCTGCAGCACGTAGCCGGGTGTGACGGTGACGCTTGCGAGATGGCGCGCCGTCGGGATGCCGAACGCGTGCAGCGCCGTAGCAACTTCGTTCGCTCGTTCGACGATCGCTTCTTCATCGACGAAGATCGCCGCGACTCCGGGCCGCATCGCCGGGAAGCTGCCGACGAAATCCGCGACCTGTTCGTAAGCCGCCTTTACGCGGGCGAGGCCGGCTTCATCGACCGGGTCGAGATTCCGGTAGATCTGCTTGTCGAGCATTTGGTCTTCGTGTCCGTGCCGCCAAATGCGCCACGAATCGTTATCGATCACATCGGCGATGACCAGTTGCCCCTGATTCTCCCCTCCGATCAAGCGACCGAATTCGATCTTGAGATCGACGAGGAGGACGTCGCGATGTCGCCATGCATGGGCGAGAATTTCGAACGTAAGCCGAGCGATCTCGCTCATCGAGCCGATCTCGTTCGGCGAAGCGATACCGCGGGCAGCGATCTCTTCCGGAGCGATCAGCGGATCGTGGTTTGCATCGTCCTTAAAAAAGAACTCGGTGACCCGGGGCACCAAGACCGATCCGCGTTGGAGACCCGTATGCCGACGCGCGAACGAACCCGCGGCAACCCCGCGAACGACGACTTCGAGCGGAATCATCGAGCAACGCCGTACCAACATCTCGTTGTCGTCGTCATCCTCGCCGCCGTTGAGAAAATGCGTCGGAAGACCGCAGAGATTGAGTAACCTGAAAACACGCGAGGTCGTCTGAGCGGCGAGGCGCCCTTTCCCGGGAATCTCATCGCGTCGCGCGCCGTCTCCCGCGGTGATCGCATCGCCCTGCGCGACGACCAGCTGATCGGGAGAGCTCGGTACTTCGTAGAGAATTTTCGTCTTACCGCGGGCGATCTCGATGCCTTTATCCACGTTCTTCCTCCGACGGATTATGGGCGACGATGCGTTGTTGCGGGAACACCGGTAGGGCCTCGATCTGCTCGGCGACCATGCGCGCGCGACGAGCCGCAAGGCCGACGTGACCCGTCGGATCGAGCGAGCGCCGAATCTCGGCTGGATCGATCAACTTCGTAAGCGAGCCATCGCCCGCAAGCAGCGTCGCGAGCGGATTATCTTCTCCTCGCGCGAGCGCATCCCACGCCTCCATCGCTCGCCCGCGCAACGTTTCGTGCAACTCCTGGCGGTCGCCGCCGGCGCGCGCCGCCTCCATCATCACCCGTTCGGTGCCGGCGAACGGCCCGTAGATGCGCACGTTCTGCGCGATACGCCGCTCGTCGATACGTAAGCCGCGCACGACGCGTAATGCTAACGATAAAATCTCATCGACGCAGAGTAACGCTTCGGGAATCGTCGTGCGCCGGTTCGCGCTGTCGTCGAGCGTGCGTTCCAGGTAATTGGTTGCCGCATTTTGCCAGGCGACATCGGCATACGCAGGCAGAAGGCGCGCCAGCGAATCGATCCGTTCGCAGAGAATCGGATTGCGTTTGAAAGGCATCGCACTGCTGCCGACTTGAGCGCTTCCGAAGGGTTCGGCGAGTTCGCCGAAGGGCGGGGCACTGAGGATGCGGATATCGGCTGCGAACTTCGAGAGCGAGGTGCCGATGCCGGCGAGCGCGCTCAGCAACAGATAGTCGAGCTTTCGCGTGTAGGTCTGCGTGCTCGCAGCGCGTGCCTCGAGGCCGAAGTGCTCGAGCACTTCGCGCTCGAGATCGATCGACGCGCCCGCTCCGCCGAGCAACTGCTCGTAGGAAGCCGAGGTGCCGACCGCACCGCGCAGCCCCTTGGTCGTCATCTGCGCAAAGACATGACGCAGGTTCGCATCGTCGATGAGGAGATCTTGAGCGTAGATCGCAAAGCGATATCCTAACGTCGTCGGCTCCGCCGGTTGCAGATGCGTGAACGCCATGCAAAGGCGATCCGCCTGCGAGGTGATGCGCTCGGCGAAGGCGGCGAGCACTTCGCGAAGGCGTTCGCCGATCGTCGAGAGCGCGCGCCGGATACGATAGGTCTCGACGGTATCTTCGATATCCATCGAGGTTGCGCCGAGGTGCAGTTTCCCACCGCCGATCCGCGCCTGCGAGGCATAGACGCGAATCTCGGCCATGAGGTCGTGGTGAATCGAGCGTTCGATCTCCAGCGCCGCCTCGATATCGATCTCGTCGGCATGGGCGCGCAAATCGGCGAGTTCGGCCTCGTTGACCAGGCCATGCTTGGCTTCGGCCTGCGCTAAGGCGATCCAAACCTCGCGCCAGAGCCGCCGCCGCGTCCGCTCCGAGAAGAGCGAGCGCACGTCCTTGCGACCGTACCTCCAAGAGAACGGCGAAGCATAACTGGAGTGATCCATGGGTGCTCGCCGCTGTTCGCTCCGCGCGTTGCCGCGGCCTCGTTTGCGGGGGGAGTTTTCAGGGCTCGCGCCGTCCCTCAACGCAGGACGAGTTCGAGGCTGGTCCGCTCGACGAGGAGGCGGAGATCCTCCGGGTCGCTACCGGCCCGCCCGGTCACGATGCTTTCGATCCCGCGCAGGGCCCGCTCGTAGCCGGCTCGTGCCCGACCCTCACCGATCCGCCGAGCGATCGGCCGGAGCGCCCGCTCGCGCCAGGCCATCCGAGCGGGCAGCGCGCCGCCGGGGCGTGCCATCTCCCAGAGCATCGCATATTCGTTCGCGAGCGCCGAGAGCAGCGGCATCGCGGCGTTGCGCGGTTCGCGTTCGAAGCAATCGCCGAGAATCGAGAAGGCTTCGGCGACTCGTCCTTCGACTAGCGCCCCGGCGAAACGATAGGGCTTCGGGTCGTCGACGGCGAGGCTCTCCTGTTCGAGATCGTCGAGCGCGATCTTTCGCCCAAGGAGCGAGAGTTTCGAAAGATCGTTGCGAATGCTCGCGAGATCGCTCTCCGAACGCGAGAGATGCGCGAGCACCTGCCGGTCGGCCTCCGCCCCGGCGGCGGCGAGTTCGTCGGCGACGAATCGCGCACGAATCTCCTCGTTGACCGTGCAATCGATCCGTGATGCACTGCGGCCCAACTGCGAGCCGATCGATGCCGGGCGCACCGAGCGCGGCGCCAAAAGATCGCAGATCACGAGCAGGTTCTCGCCATCGAGGAAGCGCTGCGCGAGTTCGAGCAACGCGCGCCGCGGTGCGGCCTTTGCGGCCTGCACCTCGTTGACGATAACGATGCGCCGTGGAGCCAGAAACGGCATCGCCGAGATCGCTTCTTCGATCTGCGCGCAATCGTCGACGCTTTCGAGCGTTACGCTGCTGCAGTTGAGCGCACGAACGTCCTCGGCAAGCTCCCGCCCGAGCAGGGCGTCGCGCACTCGCTCGCCGAGAAGGCGATCGGTTCCTTCGATGACGACGATCGCTCCGAGTTTCGGCGTGCCGTCTAAAAAATCGTACGCCTTCACGTGCTGCTGCTCGCGCGCGGCGGCATCGCCGACCAATGCGGCCGGCCGGCGAGCCCGGCAATGCTTTCGCCATACGGCGGACGGAGAACGCCGTATTCGGTGACGAACGCGGCGACGAGGTGCCCGGGTGTGACGTCGAACGCCGGATTGAAGACCGTGGCCTCCTGCGGCGCGACGAAGTGCCCGCCGAATGACGCCACCTCCGCGGCCGCGCGCTCTTCGATCGGAATCTCCGCACCCGAGGCAATCGAAAAATCGAAAGTCGAGCGCGGCGCGGCGACATAGAACGGAACATTATGGTAAGCGGCGAGGATCGCGAGATTGTAGGTGCCGATTTTATTTGCGGTGTCGCCGTTACGAGCGATACGATCCGCGCCGACGATCACTGCATCGATCTGCCCGCGTGCCATCGCGATCGCCGCCGCCGCATCGACCTGTAACGTGGCGTCGATACCGGCCCGCAGACACTCGAGATAGGTCAAGCGCGCTCCCTGAAGCAGCGGCCGCGTCTCATCGACGATCGCGTGCGGAGCGAGCCCGGCCCGCTGCGCGGCGATCAAAACGCCGAGCGCCGTTCCGTAACCGGCGGTCGCCAGCGGCCCGGTATTGCAATGCGTGAGAACGCGCGCGCCTTTCGCGAATAACGAAATCCCGTTCTCTCCGATCGCCGCATCGATCGATCGTTGCTCGGCGTGTATCGCAAGCGCCTCGGCGAGCATATCCTCCGATGCGAGAACGCGATCGACGGCCCATGCAAGATTTACCGCGGTCGGTCTCGCCGAGCGAACGCGCTCTGCGGCGGTAGCGAACCCTTTCTCGTCGCTCTCTCGGGAACGGAGCACGGCGATTCCGTAGGCGGCGAACACGCCGATGCACGGAGCTCCGCGAACGGCAAGCGAGGATATCGCCGCGACGATTTCATCGCACGTTTGCGCCGGTTCGTAACGGATCTCCGCGGGCAAGAGCCGTTGATCGAGGTAGTGGAGGGCGCCGTTCTCGAAGCGGACGGGTTCGAGAGCGTCGTTCATACGGCAAGCAGCGACGCCGCAGCGAAACCTGCGTCGTATCCTTTGTCGCCGCGCGCGGGATCGGCCCGCTCTTCGGCTTGGGCGAGCGTCTCGGTGGTGAGCACCCCGAATCCAACCGGCGCGCCGGTGCGCAGTTGCACCTCCATCAGGCCCCGCGCGCATTCTCCGGCAACAAAATCGAAATGCGGCGTCTCGCCGCGAATGACGACGCCGAGGGCGACGACGGCGTCGACCTTACCGGCCTGCAGCACTTTTAGCGCGGCGAGCGGAAGCTCGTAGCATCCCGGAACTTCCACGATCCGAATATCGCTATCGCGAACGCCGCAATCGCGAAGCGCACGCTTCGCCCCGTCGAGCATCTGCTCGGTAAGATCGAAATAAAAACGCGCGATGATAACGGCAAAACGTTTGCCCGCGCACGAAGGCACGGGCAAACGTCGGATGGTCGATCGATCACCGGGTTTCACGATGCAGGCGCGTTCTGAACCGATTCGTCGAAGAGGTGCCCGAGTTTCGAGCGCTTCGTTCCCATGTACCGGCGATTGAACGGCGTCGGCGTCGTCTCCATCGGAACGCGCTCGACGATCTTGAGGCCGTAACCCTCGAGGCCGAAGATCTTACGCGGGTTATTCGTGATGAGTTTCAGTTCTTTTATTCCCAAGTCGACGAGAATCTGCGACCCGATGCCGTAATCGCGCTTATCGACCGGCAAACCGAGCGCTAAATTCGCTTCGACCGTGTCGGCCCCATTATCCTGCAGTTGATACGCGCGCAATTTGTTGGCGAGCCCGATGCCGCGCCCTTCTTGGCGCAGATAGAGCAGTACGCCGCGCCCGGCATCGGCGATCATCCGCATCGCGCCGTCGCGTTGCGCCGCGCAGTCACAACGAATCGAATGCAGCGCGTCGCCGGTAAGGCACTCGCTGTGCACGCGCACGAGAATATCTTTGCCGTCGCCGATCTCGCCCATAACCAGCGCGACGTGTGTGTTTTCGTCGACGGAGGTCTCGTAGGCGATACCGCTCCAGAGACCGTAGGTCGTGGGAAGCGAAAATTCGGCGACGCGCGTGACGAGTTGTTCGGTTTTCATACGGTAAGCGATGAGCTCCCTGACGGTGACAAGCTTCATGCCGTGGTGATCGGCAAATGCTCGTAACCCGTCTCGCCGCTCCATCGTTCCATCTTCGGCCATGATTTCGCAGATAACGCCCGCCGGAGCGAGCCCGGCGAGCCGTGCGAGATCGACCGAGGCCTCGGTCTGACCGGCCCGAACCAACACCCCGCCCTCGCGCGCTCGCAGCGGAAACATATGGCCGGGGCGTAAAAAATCTGCCGAGGTCGCGGCGGGATCGAGCAGCTTCAGAATCGTCGCCGCGCGATCGTGCGCCGAGATCCCCGTCGTCGTGAGCCCGCGCGCCTCAACCGAGACGGTAAACGCAGTCTCGTGGACGGCCGTGTTATCGCTGACCATCATGGGAATATCGAGCTCGTCGAGCCGTGCGCCGGTCATGGCGATACAAATGAGGCCGCCCGCCTCCTTGCGCATGAAATTTATCGCTTCGGGGGTGATTTTCTCGGCGGCCATGACGAGATCGCCCTCGTTTTCGCGGTCCTCATCGTCGAGGACGACGACCATCTTTCCGGCCCGAATATCGGCGATCGCTTCCTCGATGGGGTCGGTCACCGAGTCGCGCTCGACCTTCGGTGCGGCGAGATCGGCGAGGACGCGCGCGAGGCGCTCGAAGGTCTGGTATGAAGGCTGGCGCCGGCCGGCGCGCAGCAGCGAGATCGCCGACTCGGTGACTCCGGAGCGCGTTGCAAGCTCCGCGGCACTCATGCGGCTGCTCTCGAGGGCGGCGTTCAGCCGTTCGGCAAAGCTGGGCATGAGCGAACGCTACGCCCAGTCTTTTCAGTTGTCAAGCGACTTTTAGGGTGCCGCAACAAGCGCCCGCTGGAGCGCAGCGCGCTAGAACGTAAGGATCGGCTTGATGCAGCGGGCCGAGCGAAGATCGGCGTAGGCCGCCGCGACCTCGTCGAACGGCCGGAGCGTCGCCCCGAGGCGCTCGGTGCTCACGATCCCCGCTGCGAGAAGGTCGAGAGCGGCGCGAGTGTCGTCGGGACCGCACGAATAGCTGGCGATGAGCCGTCGGTCGCCGAAATAGAATGCTGCCGGATCGATATCGAAGCTCGCGCCCGGCTCCAGCGGCGTGAACATCAGCACGCGTCCACCCGGTGCGCAGGCCTCGAAGGCCGCGCGGAGCGCCGTGCTGCTTCCCGGCCCGCAGATAACGAGATCGGCTCCCGCTCGATCGCCCCAGTCGGCGAGCGCGCTCGGCAGTTCGTCGGGGGCGACGGCGCGCGCGCCCAATCGCCGCGCAATGTCGCGGCGCGGCGCGATGGGATCGCTTCCGAGCACCTCGGCGCCCACGTGCCGTGCGAGCGCAACGTGCATGAGCCCCATCACCCCAAGCCCGATACAGAGGACGCGATCGCTCGCTTCGATACCCGCACGACGCAAGGATTTCACCACGCACGCCAGCGGTTCGACGAGCGAGCCGTCGGCGTACGAGAGCGTCACCGGAAGGCGCAGCGTATCGCGAACGTTTTCGCGCGGTACGCGAAAATACTCCGCGATCGCTCCCGGATCGATCCGCGTCGCCCGCCATGTCGCACACTGTACGAAATCGCCGCGCGCGCAGAACGAACACGCAAAGCACGGCGCGTGGTGATGCACGAACACGCGATCGCCGACCGCAAACGGCCGTCCCGATTCGTCGAGTGGTGCGTCACCGGGGCCGACAGCTACAATCTCGCCCGCCGGCTCGTGCCCTAAAACCAGCGGGGCTTTCCGCTGGACGTACCACGCCATAATATCGCCGCTACAGATTCCGGCCGCGCGCGTTCGGACCAGGAGTTCGCCCGCGCCGATCTGGGGAACCGGCATGCGCTCGATACCGATATCGTCGACGCTGCGAAGCATCGCCACCTGCATCTCGGTCGGTATCATGGGCCGCTCATGCTTCGATGGCGACCTTCAAGCCGACCCCGGCGTCGAGCTGCGCGAAGGCATCGACGATGCGATCGAGCGGATAGCGATGCGAGATGAGGCGCGTACAATCGAAGGCGCGCTCGCGTAATAACCCAAAGGCACTCGCGACCGCTCGCGGTGTAAAGTGAAACGGCGAGACGAGCCGTACTTCATCGTAGTGCAGGCGCGACGCAGCGAACGATACCCTTGCGTCGGCGGGAAGACCACCGAAAAACGAGACGATGCCCCCGCGGCGGACCAAGGATGGTGCGAGCTCCCAAATCTCCGGCGTGCCGGTACATTCGACGATCGCATCGACTCCGCGGCCGCCGCTACGCTCGCGTAGCGCGGTGGCGACATCCTCGGTGCTTGCATCGATCGTCGCCAGTCCGAGCGATGCGGCGAGTTGAAGACGCTCGGCACGCCGCCCGACCAGCACGCTTTCGTGTCCGTCACGGGCGAGCAGCAGAGCATGGAGCAGACCGAAACCACCGTCGCCGAAGACGGCGAGGCTGCTACGACGACGCAGGCCGAGCAGATCGCGCGAGTGGACGACGCAGGAGAGCGGTTCGAGAAAGGCCGCTTCGGCGAACGTTAACGCGTCGGGCTTGCGGAACGCATTGCGTCGGAGAATATGCGGCGGGACGACGATCGCATCGGCGTATGCACCGAGGATCTTCCGCTCCATGACGCTCTCGCAGAGCTCCTCCTCTCCGGCCGCGCACCAAAAGCACGCTCCACACGGCGCCGAGTGAACGCAGGCAATCGCCTCGCCGACGCGCCAGTCGCTCGTGCCGGACCCCAGCGCGAGGATCTCACCGGAGAATTCATGTCCGAACGGCGTCGGGAACGGCATCTGCGGATGCCCGCGACGATACGCCTTCAGATCGGTACCGTCGGTGAGCGCGACGCTAACCGCGACGAGTGCTCCGCCCGCCGGCGGCTCCGGCATCGGAACCTCGCGCAGTTCGATGCTACGCGGCGCGACGAGCATCGCAACGCGCATCGGTTACAGCTCCGGAGCGAGTGCGCCGCGCAACGCTTCCTGCAGCTCGCGTGGGAGCGGCTTGCTTTTGCGAGTCGCGCGATCCATGCACGCACAGGTCAAGGTAAACCGCGCGCCGGCCTCGCCGAGGCGCTCGTTCATCACCACGGTCTGCCAACGCAGACTCGCGGTGCCGACATATTCGATCGAGGTCTGCAACTCGAGCCAATCGTCCATCAACGCCGGGCCGAAATACTCTGCATCGGTCTTCACGCGCGGCAACCAAAAGTCGTACGTCTCGAAGATTCGTTCGTATGCGAACCCAAGATCGCGAAAAAACTCCATCTCCGCACGTTCGATATAGCGCCAGTAGGCGGCGAAATACATGATCCCGGCGGCGTCGATATCGGCCCACTGCACGCGCACCCGCGTTCGGAAGAGCCGCGCTCCCGGCGGACGCGTGTCGATGAAGCGACTCATCGGCGCGCTCCGAGTGCCGCCGCGACGTAGCGTGCGATCGGATCGATTTCGAGATTCACCGCACTCCCCACCGCTCGCGCCCCCAACGTCGTGCGCGAGAGCGTCTCGGGAATCAGCGCGAGTTCGAACCAATCCGCCCCGGTCGCGGCGACCGTCAAACTCACCCCGTCGACGGCGATATAGCCTTTCTCAACGATACCGTCGGCGAGTCGTGCCGGGCGCTCGATGCGCATGCGTTCTCCCTGCCCTTCGGGCGTGCGTGCGATGACGCGCGCTCGCGCATCGACGTGTGCGTAAACAAAATGACCGCCCATGCGTTCGCCGACGCGTAAGCTGTACTCGAGATTAACACGCTCGCCGGCGACCAGCGATCCCAACGAGCTGCGCTCGATGCTCTCGGGAACAACATCGAAAGCGATCCGGTTGCCGAGAATTTCGGTCGCCGTAAGGCAGACGCCGTTCACGGCGATGGAATCCTTTACCTCGGGGCGCTCGCGTTCGACCCCCTCGCACGCGAGGATCAGACGCACCCCGCCGCGCTCGTCGCGCTCCGTCGACTCGACGCGAGCGCTATAGGCGATCAGACCGCTAAACACCGTCGCTCCCCGTCGACCGCGCCCCCAATAAGTGCCCGTTGATCTCGACGACCTCCTCGGCGAACTCGGGGTAGGAACGAACCTCGATCCCGGCGGCAAGCATGAGGCGTTCGCCGTGTGCCTCGACGAAAAGTGCGGGTTCGGCGTACGCGTAGACCACGCGGGGAATTCCGACTTCGAGGATTCGCGTAACGCACGAGCGTCGCGGCGAGAGCCGCGCTCCGCAGGGTTCGAGCGAGCTATACAACGTGCACGTACGCAGGTCGACTCCGGCGCGCTCGGCTTTGTCGATCGCGACCTCTTCGGCATGAGCGAGCTCGTCGCTCTCTCGACTAAAGCCGGTAGCGATGCATCGACCATCCGCATCGACGATCGTACAACCTACCGAAAACGCACGCGCGGAGCGCGGAGCGGATCGCGAGAGGGCGATCGCTTCCCGCAACCACGCGCGATCGCGCGCTTCAATGGACGGCGACATCGGTATTCTCAAGGTCGAGGACGGCACAGTTTCCCAGGGTACGCACGCCGACTAGATGGAGACGACGATCTTTGTCGTGCCGGAACGTTGCCGGTTCGACAAAATGCGCCCGGCCGCGACCGCCGAGAAAGAACGGGGCTATCGAGAGACGCAAACGCGTGAAGAGGCCGGCGGAAAGGAAGCCGGTCAAGACGCGAGCCCCGCCTTCAACGAAGAGACGCCGGATGCCGAGCGATTCGAGCGCCGCAACGATACCGAACGCATCGTCGCGTTCGAGCGAGACGACGTCGGCGAGGTCGCCGATATGCGCCCGAAGGTCGTCGGCTACTCCGTGCGGTGCGAGCACGACGCTACGCGGTCCTTCACCGGCGAAAAATCGGGCTTCGCGCGAAACGACGCCGCTGCGCGTGATCGTCACGCGACGCGGTTGCTTGCCCGACGCGCGTAACGATGGGTTATCGCGGCGAATCGTCTCGGCACCGACGAGAATCGCGTCGAAATTCGCGCGCAACCTGCGCACCTCGGCAAAATCCTCTTCACTTGAGAGCACGAGCCGTTCGGGGGCGTCGTCATCGAGAAAGCCGTCGAGCGAGATAGCGGCCGAGATGACGACCTCGATCATCGTTCGCCGCGCTTTCGCCCGAGATCGGTAAGGGCGACGACGAGCGCGCGTTCGACGATTGCGCCGCGTGCACGCAACGCAGAAGCCGCATCGGCGAGCGTCGTACCGGTCGTGCAGACATCGTCGACAAGCGTCACCGAGCATCCCGCGAGGCTCTCGGTACCGACGTGAAAGCGACCGCGAGCGACGAGCCGTTCGGCGCGCGAGCGCCCCCGCTGACGATCGCGCGCAACGAAGCACAGCGGGCGGCTCGTCGCTCGCCCGTCAGCCGATGCTGCGATCGACGCCAGCAGCTCCCCGCCGTCGAAACCGCGACGGAGGCGCCGCGCCGCACTCGTCGGGATACCGACGAGGTGGCGATCCTCCGCCTGCAACGCCGCTCCCAGTCGTTCTCCGAGTGCCGCGGCGATATCGCGTCGCCCGTCCTTCAAGGCAAGCACGGCCCGTCTCCATACGCCGTCGTACGGAGCGAGTGCACGAACGTCGAGCCCGAAAATCCGTCGCTGCAACGGAGCCGTTTCGGGTACGCACCGCCGGCAGAGCGCGTTTCCGGGAGCATTACAGCAGATGCACCGTGGTGGAAAGAACAGATCGAGCGCGCGGTCGAGCATGCAGTTCCTTCACGCGCGGGCTCGGCGACGACAAGAGCGCGCGTCTCACTCATTTGCAACCGAGCATTCGATGAGTTCGCTGCCGGCCTCAACGCGATAATCGAGTCCGACAAGCGCGTCGCGCAGACGGGAGCCCGCCCCGATTGCCGCCCGGTCCCAAAGGACGCTCCGCTCGACGAGCGCATCGCGACCGACGGTTGCACCGACACCGACCACCGTCGGGCCGACGACATGCGCGCCGCCTTCGATCCGCGCTCCCGCGCCGATCCAGACCTTGCCCTCCACGCGCGCACCTGCAGCAACGATCGCTTCGTCGGAGACGCCGACCGGTCGCGCACCGATCGGAACGAAACGCCCCTCAAGCACGTCGTAGGTCGCCCGCCGATATTCTTCCGGCGTTCCGATATCGGTCCAATACGCTTCCGGCGCGCGAAAACCGAAAAACGGCGCCCCGGCACGCTCGAGCCCCGGAAATACTTGCTTGCCGAAATCGTAAAACGTCGCGGCGGGAATCTCCTGAAAAATCGCGCGCGAAAAAGCGTAGATGCCCGTATTCACCAATCGGCTGCGCTCGGTTCCGGCGGCGGGTTTCTCTTGGAATCCGACGATCCGTTCGCGTTCGTCCAGCACGACGACGCCGTACTGATCGACGCGTTCGCGCGGCACCAAGCCGATGGTCGCCACGGCATCGTTGGCGCGATGTTGTGCGAGTAAGGCATCGAGCGGGAGATCGGTGAGGTCGTCGCAGCCGACCACGACGAAATCCTCGCTATCGGCGAAATACGCTTCCATTTGTTTGAGTGCGCCGGCGCTCCCCATGAGCTCGCGTTCGTGTAAGTACTCCAAGCGCACGCCGAATCGCGAACCGTCGCCGAGCGCTTCGCGGATCGCATCGGGAAGATAGAAAATATTGATCGCGATTTCGGTAAAGCCGTAATTCTTGAGATAGCGAATCACGTGGACGGCATTCGGTTCGCCGGCAACGGGAACCAAGGGTTTGGGGACCTGCTTGGTCAGCGGATAGAGTCGCGTCGAGAGCCCGCCCGCGAGAATCATCGCCTTCATTGGTTTTTCCGTCCTCCTAGAAATGCGCGCAACTCTTCGAAAAACACCAGCGCGACGAAATGCGGCAGCGCGAGCTGCCGCCGCCAACGGCGGGGTTCTCGAAGCAAGCGGTAGAGCCATTCGAGGTTGAGCCGTCGCCAACTCTTCGGGGCGCGCGGAACCCTGCCGATGAGGGCGTCGAAGCTGCCCCCGACGCCGATTCCCACGCCGACGCCGGTACGAGCGAGATGATCGGCGAGCCAGAGCTCCTGGCGCGGCGACCCCAACCCGACGAAGAGCAGGCGCGCGCCGCTACGCGCAATCTCCTCGGCGACCGCGGTGCCCCGATCCGCGGGAAAGTAGCCGTCGCCGGCGCCGGCGACGCGAAGACCCGGATAGCGCTCGGCGAGCAGTCGAGCGGCCTCGATCGCGACCCCGGGAGCACCGCCGAGGAGATAGATCGGCAGCGACTCTTCGGCGGCACTCGCGCAAAGGCGTTCGAGCAATTCGACACCGGTGACGCGAGCGGTGATGCGCGCGCCGCGCCGCCGCGCCGCAGCGAGAACGCCGACCGTGTCGCAAACGTTGAGCGCGCTCCCCGCGAGCGTCGCGCGGAAGCGCGAATCACGCCGTGCGGCAACGACCATCTCCGTACCGAGCGTCACGACCTGCGCCGGGCGATCGCCGCGCGCGAACGTAAGAATTCGCGCCGTCGCCTCATCGATATCGACGCAATCGAGGCGGCAGCCGAGTACGTCGACTGAAGCGGGGCCCTCGCTCACGCCGCAAAAGCGGCGAGTAAGGGTCGCAACCGCCGTGCGAGATCGTCGGGCATCTCGTCGAGCGGCAATCGGCAGCGACCGACGGCGAAGCCCAGCTCTCCCATCGCCCATTTAATCGGAATCGGGTTGCTAACGGTGAAAAGTAGTTCGAAGAGTTCGAGCAGAGAGAGATGTATGCGCGCCGCTTCCCGGGCATTGCCGGCCGCATGTGCGTCGCGCATTGCGACGAATTCGCGCGAACAGAGGTGCGTCGCGACCCCGACGATACCGTCGGCGCCGAGGCTAAGCCCGGGCAGATACAGGTGATCGTCGCCGACGAGAAATTGAAAGCCGTTAGGGCGATCGCGTAAAATCGTCGCAAATTGCTTGAGGTCGCCGCTCGATTCTTTCACGCCGCGCACGTTCTCATGCCGCCGAGCGAGTTCTACGAGCGTGGCCGGCAGCATATTCGTCGCCGTACGTCCGGGAATGTTATACACGGCGATCGGCAGATCGGTCGCCTCCGCAACCGCTCCGAAATGCGCGAGCAAGCCGCTCTGCGTCGGTTTGTTGTAATAGGGTACGACTGCGAGCAACGCATCGGCGCCCGCTGCCTGCATCGAACGCGCGGCAACGACCGAACCGCGAGTCTCGTTCGTTCCGGCATTGGCGATAACGCAGGCATCGTTGCCGACCGCTTCCTTCACGGCGGCGACGAGTTCGATCCGCTCGTTATCGTCGAGAGCCATGCCTTCGCCGGTCGATCCGGCAACGACCAGGCCGTCGTTTCCCCGGTCGACGAGCCAGCGAGCCAAGCGTTTTGCTTCGCGAATATTTACCGCACCGTCCTTATCGAACGGCGTGATCATCGCCGTGAGAATACTACCGAAGGTCACCGTTCATCACTTTCTGTTCGGCAAGGTCAAAGGCATCGAAGACCGCCCGCTCGGCGCGAGCGGCATCGGGTTCGGGCACGAGCACCGAAATCGTTACATTACTATCGGTAAGGTGGATGACTTCAACGTTCTCAGCACTGAGCGCTTCGACGACGCGAAGTACGACGCCGGGCAACTCGCGCATCCCGGCCCCCACGATCGAGAGTTTCGCGCAGCCTTCGCGAACGCGCACGGCGAGATTAAGATCGCCGAGCAACGCGCGTAACTCGTTTCCTCGATCTCCGGCGACCACGAACGAAACGCCCGACTGGTTAATTGCAACCTGATCGATGGAGATTTCGGCACGAGCGACGCGCGCGAACATCTCGAGCTCCACCTCCATGCGCCGCTTCGGGGATTCGATATCGCCGCGAATCACGCGTACCCAGGTCAGCCGATCGCTGACGGCGACCCCGGTAACCGGCGCATCGTGACGCATGCTCTCCACCACCAACGTCCCGCGATCGCTGGCAAGCCCTTTAATTGCGTAGGTGCGCTCGCGTTCTCGCGCATACTCGGCCGCGACGGCATGCATGACTTTCGCCCCGTGCGTCGCGAGTTCGGCCATCTCCTCAAGCGAGGCTCGCGCGATCGTTCTCGCCCTCTCTATCCGTCGAGGGTCGGCGGTCATCGCGCCGCTGACGTCGGTATAGATATCGATGCGCTCGGCATCGAGTGCATCGCCGATCGCTACCGCGGTAAGGTCGCTCCCCCCGCGCCCCAGCGTCGTCGTCGAGCCGTCCGCACTCGCACCTTGGAAACCGGTAACGACGGGTACGTATCCCGCTTCGATCGCCGCCGACAATGCGGTCGGATCGACCGAGCGAATGCGCGCGTTGCCGTAGCGAGCGTCGGTATGCACCCCCGCCTCGCGCCCGGTGAAAGCCCGCGCCGCGACGCCGTTATCGCGTAGAAATTTCGCGACGACCGCCGCAGCGATGTTCTCGCCGCACGCGAGGAGAAGATCGCTTTCCGGTGTCGCACTCTCTCCGTCGAGCAGCGCGAGCAGCGAGTCGGTAGCGTAGGGCGCGGGAGCGCGTCCCATCGCCGAAACGATGACGACGGGAGCGAAACCGTCCGCCATCGCATCGCGGACCCGCGATGCGATGTGGCCGCGCTGCTCGGACGTCGCCACGGAGGTCCCGCCGAATTTCATGACGGCGATGCGCGGACGCGCGGTCATCCGAGATACCCCCGTGCGATCAAGAGCTCTAAAATCTGCACCGCATTCGTCGCCGCACCCTTACGTAGTTGATCGCCCGTACACCAGAGCGCGAAGCGCGTACCCTCCGACCCGTCGGCGCGCAACCGCGCAACGTGTACGTCGTCGCTGCCCTCGACATCGCGCGGTGTAACGATTCCCTCGCGGTGAAAGCGCAATCCCGGCGCGCCTTCGAACGCCGCCTGCAACTTCGCGACCGTCGTCGGACGCTCCGTACGCACGACGACCGACTCGGCATGTGCGGTGCGAACCGGCACCCGCACGCAGGTGGCGCTTATCGCGAGTTCGGGTAAGCCGAGCATTTTTTGCGTCTCCGCAGCGACTTTTCGTTCTTCTCCGCTCCATCCATCGGCGTCGATGGCGCCGACCTGCGGGACGACGTTGCGCGCGAGTGGCGCAGGAAAGACGACCGCCGGATCTTCACGCTCGCCCAGCGCCAGCGCACGTTGCCCCCTATCGAGCTCTTCAAGCCCGGCACGCCCGGCTCCACTCGCCGCTTGGTAGGTGGAAACGACGACGTCGCGCAGCCCTGCGGCGTCTCGAATCGGTGCGAGCGCGAGGGAGAGAATGATCGCCGTGCAGTTACCGACGGGGAGAATGCGATGCCGCGCTTCGAGTTTATCGGCGTTGATCTCCGGTACGATCAGCGGCATTTCGTCGCGCAAGCGGAACGTGGGGTTATTATCGATGCAGTAGATGCCCCGCGCGGCAAGATCGGTGAAGAAGGCCTCTCCCAGCGACTCTCCGCCGGCGAAAAATACGACATCGAGATCGGAGAGCGCCTCACCGGTCGTCGATCGCACGTCGATCGCCGCGCCGCCGTACCGAACCGCCGCATCTCGATTTCGGGAGCCGAACGCCGCGAGGCGCGCAAGCGGCACCCGACGCTCTTCCAGAACGCGCAATAGCGTCTCCCCGACCGCGCCGGTAGCCCCGACGATGCCGACGCGCAACGCGCTCACAGCACGAGATCGAGGCCGACGTGCAGCCCTGGGGGAAGGCGACGGACGCCGCGTAATGCCGCAACGATACCGTCGGAAAAGGACTCGCGCGAGAGCGAATCGTGACGCAACATCAGCACCTCGCCGCGTCCCCCGAACAAAATCTCCTGGTGAGCCATCAGCCCCGGCAGACGAACGCTATGAATGGGAACGTGTCCTGCCCCCGCAGCTTCCATTTTTTTTGCGGTCACTTTCGCCGTTCCCGAAGGCGCATCGCGCTTGGTATCGTGATGCATTTCAACGATCTCTGCATGCGGGAAGCTCCGCACGATCTCTGCGGCGACCCGCATCATCACCACCGCCCCGATTGCAAAATTCGGAACGAAGAGCGCCGGAATGCGTTTCTTTTCCGCAACCGCTCCGATTTCGTCGAGCGCGCTCTCCTCCCAACCGCTGCTTCCGCTGACGATCGGAATGCCGCGGTCGAGAGCATCGCGCGTCCATCGTTCGCTGCCCGGGTGCGTCGCGACGTCGAGCAGCACGTCGATTCCGCCACGCGACAGCAACTCTTCGACCGATCGTGCGTATCCCGCGTTATCGAGCTCGGTACGCTCGCTGACCACGCCGCCGATGAGTTCGAGCCCCTCCGCCTCGCGAACGGCATCGGCGGCAACTCTTCCGAGCCGCCCGGCGATGCCGACGATGCCGATTCGCAACGGCGCGCTACGTTCAGACACGTTCGAGCGGAGCGTACTTGAGCATCAACATCTTCTCCCCGACATTCGGGAAATCGATGGTGACCAAGCCGTCGCCGCCGGCGCCAACGAGATCGCGTATCGTCCCCTCGCCCCACTTGGGATGGCGCACCTTGTCGCCGGGTCCGAGATTGAGTTCGAGCCCCGCTCCGGCCGTCTCGTGAATCGCGACCTCGCGCCAGCGCCCGCCGGCCGGGCGCGGCGCCACCGCACCTTCACCGTCGATCGCTTCAAGGTTGGGGATCTCTTCCAGAAAACGCGACTTCGGATACGAATACGTATTACCGTAAATCATGCGTCGTTGTGCGTGCGTGAGATAGAGACGATCCATCGCACGCGTCACGCCCACGTAGGCGAGGCGCCGCTCTTCCTCGAGCTCGCCGGTATCGCTCAAGGCGCGCGTATGCGGGAATACGCCCTCTTCCAAGCCGGTAAGAAAGACCACGGGGAATTCCAGCCCCTTGGCGCCGTGAAGCGTCATCAGGGTGACATAGGATGCTTCGGCATCGAGTGCGTCGAGATCGCTAATCAGCGCGATATTTGCGAGAAAACCATCGAGCGAAGGTTCTTCTTCGCGCTCCTCATATTCGCGCGCAACGCCGACGAGTTCGCGCAGGTTATCGAGGCGGGCCCGCGCGTCGTTGGTCTCTTCGCTCTGCAACTCGCGAGCGTACCCGGAATCCTCGAGAACCGCCAGCAACAGGTCCGCGATTCCCAACGTGCGCTGCTTTTCGATCAGCGAGCGCATGAGATCGGCGAAGCGTTCCATTTCCTTGAGTTTTTTCGGCACCGCCCGCTTGAGCAAGGCGGCGTCGAAGAGCCCCTCGCCGACGGCGACTTTCGCTTTTGCCGCTTCAGCAACGAGCGCGCCAAGCGTCTGAGAACCGATCCCTCGACGCGGTACGTTGATGATGCGCTTAAACGCGATTGAATCGCGCGGATTTGCGAGATAGCGCAAGTACGCGACGGCATCTTTGATTTCCGAGCGGGCATAAAAACCGACGCCGCCGACAACGCGGTACGGGATACCCTCGGCGATGAAGGCTTCTTCGAAAATTCGCGACTGAGCGTTGGTGCGATAGAGCACCAAGAAGTCACGATACGCAAGCCCATCGCGCACCAGCTCTTTTACCTTTTCGACAACGAATCGACCCTCGTCGCGTTCGGTCGGGGCGCGATAGGCGACGACCGGCTCGCCCTCGGCGCGCTTGGTGAACAGCTTCTTCTTCGCGCGGGTTTTGTTGTTGGCGACTAAGGCATTCGCCGCTTCGAGAATCTGCTGGGTGCTGCGATAATTTTCCTCGAGCTTGAATACCTTCGCCCCCGGAAAATCTTCTTCGAAGCGCAAAATCATGCGATGGTCGCTGCCGCGCCACGAATAAATCGATTGGTCGTCGTCGCCGACCACCGTGATATTTCGGTGCTCTCCGGCGAGCATCGAAACGAGCGTATACTGCGCCATGTTGACATCTTGATACTCGTCGACCAAGATGTATGAAAAGCGCGCGCGATACTTCGCAAGCGTCTTTGCATCGCGTTGCAATAGGTCGATAGCGCGGACGATAAGATCGTCGAAATCCAACGAATTCGCCTCGCGCAACTTGCGATCGTACTCGCGATAGACGTTCGCGAGGCGCTCGCCCAATGCGTTATTTTGCTTTTTCGCAAAGGCATCCGGCCAGATCAGCGCGTTTTTCGCCTTCGAGATCTCGCTCAGGCAGAGCCCCGGGCTAAGCTGGCGCTCGTCGTAATCGAGTTCGTCGAGGATCTCCTTGACGAGCGAGCGCTGGTCGCCGTCGTCAACGATGGCGAAATTGCTCTCGATGCCGATCTTCGAGCCGTCGCGACGCAAAATGCGGACGCACATGGCATGAAACGTCCCGACCCAAAGCTCGCGCGCGGTCGCACCGATCATGCGCTCGAGGCGAGATTTCATCTCACCGGCAGCCTTATTGGTGAAAGTGACCGCTAAAATAGAGTCCGGCGCCACACCATGCTCTTCGA
This sequence comes from bacterium, assembly GCA_021784715.1. The sequence continues at coordinate 960 of JAJYHP010000074.1, read as the reverse complement.
GCAGATAGGCGATACGGTGCGTCAGAACGCGGGTTTTGCCGCTCCCGGCGCCGGCAAAGATCAAACACGGGCCGTCCCCGTGCGATACAGCCGCCGTTTGCACGGCGTTGAGAGCATCACGTTGTTGGAGCATTGTTCTGGTTTCGACGCCCGCGAGCACAAAGCCTCGGTGCGGAGTGCTTTTTACGATAATTCCCAGGTTTGCGTCGCCATGAGGTACGCCAGCGTCGATTCGGCACCGCGATTGGCGTTGATTCCATCGGCATCGACGCCGTCGGAGCAACCTCCCCGCTCGTCGGCGAGCGTGATGCCGAGCACGTTTCGGCCATGAAACCACTGAAGGGCCCGTTCGGCGTCGCCCCGCGCGCCCGGTGAGCCGGCCCGATCTGCGGTCAAAAACGCATCGACCGCTGCGGCCGCTTCGAGCGGTTGCTGATCGAAGCGAGCTTTTGCTCCGCCGCGCAACAGCCAACCGCGGTTCCCGACCGGCGAGAAGAGATCGCCCTCGAAGTTCTGCAAGCGATAGAACGCCAGCGCCGTCAACGCTTCCTCGCGGGCCTCGTTATCGTCGAGGAGATCGGCGAGCAAGAGCTGTGCTTGCGGCAAACGTGCATTATCGTAGGTCATGCGACTTTCGTACCAATGCCAATCGCCCTCGGCGTTCGCGGCAAAGGCGTCGCGCAAGCGACCTAACAGCGCCGCCGCCACGGGTCCGCGCTCTCCTGCCGCGGCGACGCCGAGCCCGGCGTATGCAAAGGGGCGCAGGTAGGTGAAGCCGCTCGCAGCGGCGAGCCCACGTTCGAACGCCGATGCGCTGCGCTCGCGCCAGTCTGCATGGCGCGCGTGCGTTCGCGCGTACCCCAACGCCCAAAGCGCCCGTCCGCAGCTATCCTCGGTGCCGACGTCGTCGAGCCATTCGCGGCCGTAACTCATAAAATTATGAAAACGTCCGTCGGGAAG